>BNUW01000074.1 GCA_025997655.1 Spirochaetia bacterium | reverse complement strand
GGTCAAGCTGGTATTTTGTAAAATGCTTCGTGTAATCGACCATATTCGGTACATTTTTATACTTTTCTTTCCTAATTCACTCTCTATATAAGATTTTTTATTTCTCAGAGTAAATGCAGGAGCCCTGAAAACCAAGCCCTAAGGACTTGACGTATTTTTTTTTTTTAGATAAGATAAAAAACACTGATAAGGACGTAGGTTTCTTACCGGTGTTTTGTCCTGGGGCCGCTAGCTCAGCTGGTAGAGCAGCAGACTCTTAATCTGCGGGTCCTGAGTTCGATCCTCGGGCGGCTCATTAACCTAATTCCTTATGTTATAAGGAATTAGGCGATTTTCAGAACTACCCTACGAAGGGCGTTCTAACCTATTGCGTCTAAAAAAAGCAAAAGTGACACATAGAATGACACATGGGAATCCAAAATCCTATGTCTAACCCATTCTCAATGTCACTGAGAGGGGTTAGGTATGCCCAAACTTTACCTTTTTCAGTATTCAAACGCGCTGGCCGCCGGTTCTGGAAAAACCACGGCATCCACAAAATGCACTGTAACCAGCAATGGCACAATGTGACGAATTACTGGAAGCCCTACTTTGGGGACCGGCTGGGGAGAACTGCCTGTATGTCCGGCATAGTTGGAACCGTCAGAGTTTAGTCATGTGCCCCTGGGGTATCTAAAATCCGTAATGATTGAACACCGGAGACAGAACGGGAATAAATACATTGATGCCCGGTCAGGGCAACCGTTTTTTCAACCGCTAATCCGAAAAGTATATCAATATATAATGAAGTACTACTTTTCACCGGGACGGCTTCAACGGTGATGTATCCTGCCTTTTCCAGAGGAATAGAAGAATGCGGGCAGAGATGGATTAGGCCGCCTGAAGACCGGAGCAAAACAGTACGAAGAAGTTCAATTAAATAAGCCCCTGCATACTCCTTATAATGCCCCATGCCCAGGATAGAAGGGTTTGCATAAGGATCCGCTAAAGAAATAATCTTTGCGCCGTGCAAAATCGCTTGAAGAATATACGCCGAAAGGCCGGTAGTAATCTGATGTAACACGGTATGTACTAAAGCCGGATTTTTTTTAAGCCAACGGTAAAGCAAAGAAGGTTCAACTACGGAGGCTAGTACTGAATAGGGGCCGGTGACTTTCAGAACAATAGGCCGGGAGGTTTCGTTTTGTATTTTTTCCAAAATAAGTTTTATAGGGTACTGTTCATCAATCCGGGGAATCTCCCGCAGCATTGCGGGATCGGTATAGAGATAAGAAGGAACAACAAAACCGCCTGATGTCCGCCTGACAGACGCCCCTAATGCCTGCGCTTCCGTCACAAATCCTTCGGGCAGCGCAAGTATATTGTTACCTGACTGCATATCTGTTTCATTTTTAGTGATATGGCCAATGCACAATGCATTTATATCAAAATTTACGCCGGACATACATCACCTAAAAGCTCATGTATTTTATAAAGATTCTTTCAAACTCGTTTTGTTTCGCCAATTCAACGGTTTCTATTTTTTTTACGAGGCCCTTCATTTTTTCCCTGAAACCGGTATTAAGCAAAAATGCCTTCGCGCCGGAAAGGGACGTATTGCCGGTGAATCGTACACGGCCTCGAAAAATTTCCGGGAGCAAGCCTAAACTGATGAGACTTGTTTCATTTAAATGAAACCCAAATGACCCTGCTATTTCGACAGAATCTATAAGGGCCGCGGATAAATCGAAATACGACAAGAGCATTTCGATACCGGAACGTAGTGCACTTTTTGCAAGTTGAATCTGACGGATGTCTTTTTGAGCTAAGTAAACCGTAGGGGTAAGAAAAAATGCGATTTTACCGTCCTTTTCCCGTAAGCATGTTTTAAGAATATTACTGTATGTTCCTGATTCCGGCGGTACAAAGCGGCCATTCGGACCTATTATTCCTACTCTGACTAATTCCCCGGCAATATCAAGTAAACCGCTTCCGCATATTCCTGTTGCATCCGTATCACCTATAACATCAAAAGAGAATGATCCATCCGCATCTATCGCAAAAGATTCAACGGCGCCCTTACTTGCCCTCATCCCGCAGAGGATGTTCATGCCTTCAAAGGCGGGGCCGGCGGCGGTGGAAGTTGCCGCAAGCGCGCCGTCTTTCACCAGCGCCATTTCTCCGTTAGTACCAATGTCAATAAAAAGAACCGTCCCTTTTATTTCATCCAGACGGGACACCAGAATACCGGAAGTAATATCCGCTCCGACATAGGCTGAGATTATAGGCGGTACATATATAAGGCCGAACGTTGCTATTGCTATGCCTATTGATTCTGCAGTGATATGATTTCCGCCCCAAATTTCCGGTGTATAAGGATACTGTCCCAACGAATGGGGGTTTGTTCCGGTAGCCAAATGGAGCATGGTAGTGTTCCCGCTGAATACTATTTCATAGATATATTTTTTATTGATACCGGTTTGCAGGGACAAGTCATCAATCATAGTGTTGAGCGCACCGGTAAAAGCGTTATACAGGGTATGAAGACCCTCCGGTTTTGATGCGAAATGTATGCGGGATAATACATCCTGCGCATAGGCCGTCTGGGGATTTAGTATTGAATTTGACGCAAGCTGGTCCCCGGTACTTAGATCAATTAAGGCCGCGACAATGGTTGTAGTACCTATGTCAAGGGCGATAGCGTATAATGATGTACGCGTATCCCCTTCCTCTGTCCCAAGAAGGGCGCCGCCGCCATACACTTCTGTATAAGGGGCGGAAAATATTTTGGTGATAAAAGGTGACTTCTCATACACAAAACTATTGCCTTCGGAAAGTATGCGCAGGGAATTATTTTCTTCATCATAATTTTTCAGCAATACTTCTATATCTGCGGTTGGTATGGTCTGACAGGCAAGAACATCACCCTGACCAGAAATACTAACTTTACATTTTCCGCATGTGCCTAATGCGTTACAGGGAGATTCGATAATAAGGCAGGCTTTCCGGGCCGCATCCATGATGGTAGCGCCGTCGGGGATGGATACCGATCTTTGTTCGTTTACAAAAGTCACCAGCGGCATCGCTTAGATTTCCTTTACGGCCGAGGTAAACGCGGTAATATTGGATAGCGGTGTGGATGTAGAAAGACCGCAGGCAGGGGCCAGTATATCAATATCATGTTTCAGGAGACTTTGCGTTGCGGCATACACCTTATCACCATCCGAAAATTCCAGGAGATAGGTGCTGAGATTTCCCATTGTTGTTAAGGCGGAATATGTTTGTTTAAGTGTTTGTAAATTAACCATAGCGTCAACACTTATCGCTTTACCCTGAAGATTAGGGATATGCTGCTTAACGGACTTGACATCACCGCAAATGTGAACAATCACCGGTACGCCCATTGCAAGAACGGCGGCGGCAATTTTATTGATATACGGGACCGCATACTCTTCAAACATTTTTGGGCCGAGGATTTCTCCGGTGGCGGTCGGGTCCGCTATGGATATAACCGAAGCGCCGTTATCAACGATAAGCCGCGCATAATCAATAAGCTGTTCCGATACATAGTGTAACACCCGGTGGGACGCTTCCCTGTTTTTACGTAAATCTTTTAAAAAAGTCATGGGATCAACGATTGAGGCGGCTAAGCTCATGGGGCCGGTAAGGCTTCCGATAACCGGTATATCGGGATGTTTTTTTGACAATCCGTACACCGCATTGATTACCGCCTGGGCGCGGTTGTTCTTCAGAATGGATTCGGCGGGTAGAAAATCTACGGTGTCTGCGGAAGGGAACGGTTCACGGGCAATTTTCGGTTCACATTTCAGGGATCCAAAGTCCACCGCGCTTCCAAGGGCTTCCGCTTCTATGGTCATGCAAAAGGGAATGCCGAAATTTTCAAAGCCCGTGTTTGCATATACATCATAGGCCAATTCTTCCATTAAAGTGCCCGCATGATGGGCGGCGGGCAGGGTATGCCCGGTTTTTTCCATGACATCTACAATGGCGGCGTTCATCATGCCCCCGGGACAAATAACCGGAGGGCGTTCCGTTTTTTCTTTGTTCAGTACTTTTTGCAGCCGTTCTTTCGGGGAAAAAACATCCATCCTTGGCACCTCTACCCAGCCAGCCGGCGGCAAAGCCGCACGGCCTCGGCGGCATTATCGGCATAACCATTTGCGCCTATACGGTCAGCAAACCCCTGTGAGATAGGGCCGCCGCCTACCGCTACCTTAAAGCGTCCCTGCAGACCGCGATCATTGATAATTTTCACCACATCCGCCATGGCGTCCATGGTGGTAGTCATCAGGGAAGAAACCAGTATCAACTCAGCGTTTATTTCCACCGCCTTATCGACAAAGGTTTGGGGAGGCACATCACGGCCTAAATCAAGAACATGAAAGCCCCCGGCTTCCAGCATTATTCTGACAAGGTTCTTGCCGATGTCATGGGTATCACCTTCTATAACCCCGATAACCGCCTTGTGCTGCGTGGAAACTTGGGCCGTCTTGAGATGGGGTTTAAGGAGGGCGATACCCGCATTCATCGCATCGGCGCAAATGATTAACTCGGGGACAAAGTATTCTTCTTCCTCAAAAAGTTTCCCCGCCTGTTCCATGCCGGCGGCAAGCCCTTTATCAATGGCCTCATACGCATCAAATCCCTGTTCAATGACCTCCCGGGAAAGTTGGACGGCCCTGTCCTCATCCATGTTAATTACGGCATCTGCCAACTGTTTGTACAATTCCTCTGTATCCATGATAGCCCCTTCCTTATATCATACAATTTATACCAGTTCAGTATACTATAGATTGTTATTTTCCGTCAAGTAGCCAATTTATTTATAGAAGAATGTTTTCAATTTAAAAGTATACGCTACATATAGCGTTATATTATATAATAACACTATATGTAGCATGTTGATCATGAATTATCCCTGATGACAAAATAAATGCAAAAAATTTGCAAATCCACTTGACAAAGATTTTTAAGCCCATTATCCTAATAGACATAGGTATTTTATATGAATTCTAAAGAACGTATCCATGCCGCTTCAGCCCTTAAACCCACGGATCGGGCGCCGGTTGCTTTGCTTTCCGGCGGGTCCTGGGCGCTTAACAGTCACGGCCTTTCCCAGCGGCAGGCGCTCGGCATGGAAAGCGGCGCGGCGGCGGACGTTCTGTTCGACGCCTATACCGCCACCGGCTGCGACATGGTGTGGAGCGCACCGGGGTCCGGTAATCTGGTGGTGCAGGCTTTAGGCGGGAAGCTCAATTTCCGCGCAAAAGGGGCGAGCGATGTGGCGGAGGCGCCCATCAAGAGTATTGACGAAGTAGACGGCATAAAACTTGATGTACTCAAAACCGATGTATCCCTTGCCAAAATAAAGGATATATCAAAAGCGGTGGTCCGTAAAACCGGGAATGAATACGCGGCGGGCGCGACGATGTGGGGGCCGGTAACGCTGGCAGGGCTCCTATTCGGAGTTGAAAATTTTATGCGCGGGGTGTATAGAAATCCGCAAACGATACACCGCCTCCTGGATTGGGCCGGAGATGTATTTCTTGCGTACACCGAAAACTATATCGAAGCCGGGATTGATCTTATCGAGATGGGCGAGCCGAATGCGTCGGGGGATATGATTTCTAAAAAACATTTTGCGGAATTTGTGGTTCCGGTACTGCAAAAAATATTTACCGCGCTTCGGAAACAAAATACTATTTCCTGTCTGCATATATGCGGCGCTACAACGGACCGGTTTGATTTAATCGCGCAAACCGGCGCGGATATTTTTTCGATGGACTATAAGGCAGATCTTGCCGCTGCCCGGGGTGTGTTCGACGGAAAAATGGCCTTTGCCGGTAATATAGATCCGGTGGGGGTACTGTTACATGGAACGCCCGACGGCGTTACCCGCGCCTCCCGGCGATGTATGGATTGCGCAGGTACGGGCAACGGTTTTATACTCATGCCCGGATGCGATATTCCGCCGGCGACACCGGTGGAAAACATAAAAGCAATGACCCGTTCGTGTTATGCGGCGTGATTTTTTAGGAGGGAATTTTGAGTTTACTGGATACCAAACAGGCACCTAAACGAGAGGACAGGCTTCATCCCTGTATAAGCTATGGGGGTACTGTCTGCGGCCTGCGGAAAAAATTAGGCGGCGGCTGTATGATGCAGGACGGGGAACGGGAGTTTGCCCAGGGATCGCTCTGTCTTTTGCTGCCGGCGCTGGCCATCATCAACAGTATGCCGAATAATGTCACCCTGATGCACGCGGCGGTGGGCTGCGGTTCCTGTTTGCATTCCCAGAACGGAAGCCACCGCGGGGCGTACACGGCGCGCTTTGGTAAAACCGAAGACGCCATGTGGGTATCCACAGCCTTAAGCGAAACCGATGTTATTAACGGCGGTGAAACAAAGCTGCGCAGCGCCATCCTTGAGGTTGACCGTTTATACCGGCCTAAAACAATCACCGTGGTAACCGGTTGTGTGCCCGGCATTATCGGTGACGATGTTGACGGCCTTATTGATGACCTGAAAGAAAACGTCACGGCAACGATAGTCCCCGTACACTGCGAAGGCTTTAAGACAAAAATATGGGCAACCGCCTACGATGCGGTATATCACGGGATAGGCCGCACCTTAATTGACGACCCCGAAGAGTGGGATCGTAAAAAAGAAGTACTGCCCGATGACGCGGGGGATTTTCAATTTGAATACATGAAAAAGCGGACGGTAAATTTATTCAACATATCCTCCATGAGTAAAATTGACGAAGACGAACTTACCCGGCTTTTAAACTCCCTTGATCTCGACGTGAATATATTTCCTTTGTATACCGATACCGAACAAATGTGGCGGGTAAAATATGCCGCCCTTTCGATTAGTACCTGCCCCACCCATGATGATTATTTTCTCAAGTTCCTTGAAGAAAAATACCATATACCCTACTTGTTACAGCATATGCCCATAGGCATAGCGAATACCGGGGACTGGATACGGTTGGCGGCCAAACATTTTGGCAAAGAAGAGGCAGCGGAGCGGCTTATAGCCCGTGAAACAGCGGATTTAGACCGGGCTTTGGTTCCCTACCGTGAATTTTTTGCCGGTAAAACAGCGTTTGTAAGCGCCGGTGAGTACCGCGCCCTTGCCACCTCGCAGTTGTTACATGAACTGGGCTTTAAAATAATCGGCGTGCGGGCTTTTCACCATGACGAATTTGCGGAGCATGAATACGAAAAGCTCGAACAGATTGCAGGGGATATTCCGTTTAATGTTGCCAATATGCAGCCCTTTGAGGAAGCAAATATGTTAAAGCGGTTAAACCCCGATCTTTTCCTGGGCCATTCCCAGAGTAACGCCACCGCCGCAAAGATGGGGATTCCAACCCATACGGTATTTAGCAGTTCGCTGCCGTATATCGGGTATCGCGGCGCGTTTGAACTTGCGCGGCGCGTTTATAAGCAGCTTATCAATCCGGTGTTTGGTAAAACGTATTTTAAGCTGCCCTACAAAGAAAGCTGGTACAAAGAAAACCCGTTTAAGTATATAAGAGAGGCGGTAGAATAATGAATGGAGATATAACACGAAGCGCTATTGAACGTCCGCGGTACTTCTGCTCATTCGGCGGGGCGCTTGGTACGCTGGAGGCCTTGCCCGAAACAATACCCATCATGCACGCCACATCGGGCTGCGCGGCGAGCATTGCCTGGGGGCAGGCGGGTACGGCGGCCATGCAGGTGGGCGGTTTTTGCGGCGGCCTTTCCGTACCAAGTTCCAATATAGGCGAGCGTGAAGTTATTTTTGGCGGCGCGGACCGGCTTACCGAACAGATACGCCGTACCTTCGAAGTGATGGAAGGCCGCCTGTTTGTGGTTATTACCAGCTGTGTTACCGAAATAATCGGCGATGATGTCCAGGCGGTGGTGTCCGAAATCCGTGGGGAGATGGGCGCATCCCCTGATGCGCCGCATTTGGTGTTTGCCAAAACGGGCGGGTTTCGGGGGAATTCCTACCTGGGTTACGATATTGTTATGGAAGCCATCGTCCGGCAATTTGTACAAAAGCCGGTAAAAAAGCGGCCGCTATCGGTAAATTTGCTGGGCATTGTGCCCTATATGGACATTTTTTGGCGGGGCAACCTGGCGGGGCTCCGGCGGGCGCTGGAACTTTTGGGCCTTGAGGTAAATAGCTTTTTTACTGCCGAAGATTCCCTGGATGGTATACAAAACTCCGCCGAAGCGGAACTTACTATTGTGGTTTCCGATATATACGGAATCGAAACAGCCAGGGTATATAAAGAACTTTACGATGTTCCTTATATACAAACCTCCCTGCCCATTGGCCCCACGGCAACCGCCGGCCTGTTACGGGAAGTTGTAAAGGCGCTGGGCCTTACTATTGATGTGGAAGCAATTATTGAGCAGGAAAACTACCGCTATTATGCACAGCTTGCGCCGATAGTGGACGCCTATTTTGACGGCGACCATCAGCGGTACGCGGTTATTGTGGCGGATACTAATTATGCGGTTGCCCTTACCCGTTTTCTTACCGATGACCTTGGCTGGATTCCGGCGCTGGTTCAATGCACCGAAGTATTGGATGAAAATGAAAAAGAGCAAATTATACAAAAACTGCGTAATAAAAACCCGCGTATAAACCCGCGCATCGTTTTTGATTCGGCGGCAAGCGAAACGGGGCGCTATATTTCCGAAATGTATCCCCGGCGGGATACGGATTTATATGTCGAAACATTAAGCCCCGCATTCGTATTTGGCAGCGCCCTTGAACGGGCCACCGCGCTTAAAATTGGCGCGCCCCATCTTAGCGTCAGTTTTCCGGTGGCGAACCGTTGTGTTATTAACCGGGGCTATACCGGTTTTGACGGCGCGCTCACCTTAATTGAAGACACCCTGAGCGCGGTAACGGCAAGCAGGTAAAAGGATAGGAGTAAAATATGAGAAGTATCGCAAAGAGTATAATCGACCTCATCGGCAATACGCCGCTTTTAGAACCGGTCAATTACAATGCGTTAAAAAAAGTTGAAGCCCGCCTGTTGGTAAAACTTGAGTATTTTAATCCGCTGTCGTCGGTAAAGGACCGGGTTGGTTACGCGATGATTAAGGACGCCGAGGAGCGGGGCATCATCAACAAGGACACGGTTATCATTGAGCCGACCAGTGGGAATACCGGTATTGCCCTTGCCTTTGTAGCGGCGGCGAGAAAGTATCACGTTATTCTGACCATGCCCGACACCATGAGTATGGAACGGCGTAATCTGCTCAAAGCCCTGGGCGCAGAATTGGTACTGACCCCCGGCGCCGCAGGCATGAAGGGGGCGATTGCCAAGGCCAAGGAACTTGCCGCTCAGTTGCCTAATTCGTGGATACCGGATCAATTCGGCAATCCGGCGAACCCCGCAATTCACCGCGCTACAACCGCCGTGGAAATTTGGGACGATACCAAGGGTGATGTTGCTATTTTTGTCGCCGGTGTAGGTACCGGCGGTACGATTACCGGCGTTGGGGAGGCGCTCAAACAGCGTAAACCGGATGTACAGGTTATCGCCGTGGAGCCCTTTGAATCACCGGTGCTTTCCGGCAGCGCCCCCGGGCCCCACAAGATTCAGGGCATCGGCGCAGGGTTTGTGCCGTATATTTTGAACACTAAAATTATCGACGAAATATTTAAAGTACGCGGGGATGAAGCCTTTGAAGCGTCACGGGATTTGGCCGCCGGTGAAGGACTGCTCGTCGGTATATCCTCGGGGGCGGCCCTATTCGCCGCGACGGCCGTTGCCAAGCGTCCGGAAAATAAGGGCAAGACGATTGTCGCCCTGTTACCCGATACCGGTGAGCGGTATTTATCGACGGCGCTCTTCTAAGGAAATAACCGATAGGGAGTAAGCAAAATGGCTTGACAAAATTTTGCGACTAAAATATAGTATATCTAAGTATTTACTAAACTTAGTAAATACTTAGGAATTCTCATAAATCACTGCATAAGCGGTGATATAGTAACCATAAAAGGAGTGAAAAATGGTTAAAAAAGGTAGTTTCCCCCGGGAAACCGTTGTTGGGAAGGCGGTACGCAAGGGTACCGCGCTTGGTTTATTGGCCCTGCTCGTCGTATTTGCCGGCGGATGCGCGAAAAAGGAGGCCAAAACCCTGGAAGCGCAAAAAAACGCGCAGGGGCAGGATGTTTACACCATCAAAACATGGTCTAAGCTGGATTGCACCGGAGCACCCTTCTTTGTGGGCGAGAGGAAGGGCTTCTTTGAAGAGGAAGGGATTAAGGTGGTTTATACCGGCGATACTGCGGTACCACAGCGGGTCCCCTCAATCCTGCACGGCGATAACGATGTGGGAGACGCCCATCCGAACGAGATTGCCCTTGTCCGCGAGGGCGGGGCCGCCGTTCGGGCTATCGGCCTTTCGATTGTCGAACCGCCGCCGGAGGTTACCGATATTCACCTGCAGCACATGTGGTGGGTAACCGGCCCGAACAGCGACATCAAAAGTCCTGCGGATATTAACAAGCATCAGGGCCGGGTCAAGATACAGATGATTACCCGCAACGCCTGCATGGACTTTAACACCGATGTCCTGCTGGAACGCTACAATATTCCCCGGGAAAAGCTTGAGTACCTCACCATGCCCGATATCGAGGGGATACAGGCGCTCAAGCAGGGGCTTATCGACATTGCCATTCCGCATCCGCCCTACTTTAAGAGCGTCGAAGATTTTGGCGGCAATGTTATTGCCACAAGCCGGGAACTGCGGGGGGCAAATGCCGGTACGTATCTGTACTACGCTGCGGACGACTTTATCAAAAAGAATCCCGAGGCGGTGCGCCGCTTTATCCGGGCCATAAAAAAGGCCGAACGCTGGGCGAACGAAAACCCTGAGCAAACCGCCAAGTGGACGGAAGAGGCTATCGGTATTCCCGTACTGGCTAATCACTGGTATTCGACCACCTCGGAGATCAACGATTCGTTTATTCAGGAATGGATTGACGGTGCAAAGGCTGCGGGCTCCCTTGAACCGGGCGCAAAGGTTACTGTGGCGGATATCGTGACCCACGAATTCGACGCGGCGGGAAGGCCGTAACGTAATGAATGACCGGGGGCTTACCGGGGGCTCTCCTCCATCTTTCTCCGGTAAGTCCCTTTTTTGAAGGTGCATGATGACAGAGTACAAGATCGTTGCCCATGATGTTGGGCGCGTTTTTAATACCAGGCGTTTTGGCAAAGGCCGGCGGGGGCAGTTTACCGCCATAGAAAAACTTAACCTGAATGTTACGGCCGGTGAATTTGTTACCCTCGTCGGGCCTTCGGGCTGCGGTAAATCGACGTTTCTCGATATTCTGGCGGGGCTTTCCATGCCGAGTTCCGGTGAAATCTTTATTGATGGCCACCGGTTGACCGGGCCCGCGCTTGACCGTGGTATCGTGCTGCAGGGTTACGCGCTTTTTCCCTGGAGGACAGTGCGGCAGAACATTGAATACGGGCTTGAAATTAAGAAGGTAAAAAAGGCCGAACGGAAAATAATTAGCGACCGGTTTATCGAGCTTGTTGAGTTGCAGGGCTTTGAAAACAATTTTCCCTACGAGCTATCCGGCGGAATGAAGCAGCGTGTTGCCATTGCCCGTGCTCTTGCCTACGACCCCGAGGTGTTGCTGATGGACGAGCCCTTTGCCGCGGTGGATGCGCAAACACGGGAAACATTGCAGGACGAACTTTTGGCGATATGGGAAAAAACGCACAAGACGATCATTTTTATCACCCATAGTATTGAAGAGGCGGTGTTTTTGGCGGACCGTGTCGCGGTGATGTCCTCCGGGCCCGGCACGATTAAGACAATTGTACCGGTAGACCTGCCCCG
>BNUW01000073.1 GCA_025997655.1 Spirochaetia bacterium | reverse complement strand
CCATTTTTTGCCATTTCCATAAGATCTTTTCCATTATATATTCGTGGAAGTTTTTGAGGAATATTCTCTTTAATACGTTTTATCCTAACAGGTTTAATAGTTTCCTCATGAGACAGTTTGGTCTCAACCCATTCTTCGTGATTTTTTTTTATTAAGCGTAATACATCCGCAGTATATGTTTCAGTTTGGTCATCAACCATTTTGTGGTGTATTTTACATAGAATTAATAAATTATCAAATAAGTCTATCAATTTAAGGTCATAATTAGGATCATAACGCGGACCATTTACCCGTTCGGAAATTATATGGCATTCATCGCCAACAATAGATTCTTTATCTTGTTCAGATTTATCCAATACTTATTTCTGTCTGCAAATTGCACATCTGTTTACTGAACACACCCAGAGAATCTTTCTTGTTTTATCGGATATTGCCATAAATTCTCAACCCTTCCCCTTCACCACCCGCACTTCCACCACCGAGAATTTGTCTCATACAATCTTCTCCAACAACTCACGCACGCCCAACATCATCTTTGTGAACGCAAACCATTTCTTGCCTAAATCTTTTAAGGATGCGCCGATATGATACACCGCATCGTCAATAATTAAAAAACGGTCATGTGACGGCAAGGCGGTACGGACGAAAAAGTCAATTTTCTTGTCATGGTCACCTAGTCGCTGTTCAATACGCTCAAAACGCTGATTCATAGAATAACCTTTGAGTAAATACTTTTTGAGGACACGATTCGCCCATTGGCGAAATTGGGTGCCGCGCTGTGATTTTACCCTGTAGCCAACGGAAATGATAACATCAAGATTATAGTAATCTACCCTATACTTTTTCCCGTCTGTGGCAGTTGTTAAGGATTCCTTAACAACTGAATTACGCTCAAGTTCACCCTCTTTAAACACATTACTGATGTGTATACTGATATTTGGTTTAGTTGTTTGAAACAGTTCCACCATTTGCGCCTGTGAAAGCCAAACCGTTTCGTTTTCAAGCCGTACTTCCAGTTTTACCGCATTATCCGGTTGATAGAGGATTATTTCATTGATGGGAGTGTTGGCTTGCCCATTAAGTTGCTTCATGTACCGTATTACCACCAGATAATTTCTTTTGTATTTTGACAACACGCCTTCTTATGTCATCACTAACTATTTCCTTATTTTCATTTAAAAAACTTTTTAAATGAGTTACTAAAAGCCCTACCGGATCAATTTCACCAACATTAGTTATTGATTCAATAAGATTTAATGTTTCATCAATATTTTGATTTGCGATCAATTTTGAAATAATAATATTTAAAACATTCTTTTTTTGTGAAACATTCCCTTGCTTTATTATTACAGACAAAAAAGTAAAATTATCGACATATTCTATACAATTATCTTGGGTAAATGTACCAATCGCTAAGTCTAATAGCGTTTTGTCAATAGAATTAATGAAAGAGCTATCTTTTCCAACAATTAATGAACTTAATATGTTTTTATAACGCCCATTTAAAGTCAATGATTTTAACAAAGCATAAATATCATTTGATTTATTTGTGTGAGCAAAATCTAATATTTCATTCAGTTTTTGTTTCACAACTCCATCGTCACCAACTAGATAAGTCCCATCAGTATTTTTTTGAAGAAAACAATGTTTTAATAACACCTGTGTATTTGTATCGGAATAGTTTGTGTCAGCAAATATATGTCCAAGGAAATGGTGAAGATTGAAACCCTTATTAACCAAATCAATAACTTTTTCATTTAATTGCGCGCGATTTGTTGACATTATTTTTACTACTTCTCGCTCAATATTCACCCCTGAATTTGTAATTCGACACATGCTGACAATAAATGCAATCACATCTTCAACATATTGTTTTGTCGATATGCATTCATCTATGAAATTTGCTTTTGCATCAAATTGCGGCTGGTTCGAACGCTGGGGGTTCGGTATACCCCGGTTCTGCGTTATTGTCATATAAAATTTTTGTGGCTCCGTTGATAGTTTTTTGTCAGAAATAAAATCAATACAAGGCTGTAAGATTTTTAAAAATTCGCCTATCTGCTCCCTTGTTTTACCGCGCATGTCTCCTTGTAATTCAACGAGTTTATCAAAAAACATACCATACACCACGGCTGAAATATTATACTTATTCTTGAATAAAAATAACATTCTTTTGTATTCTACAGAATTTCCATCAAATACTTGCATTGTCTGTATTTTGGTTCGTACAAATTCATCAGAAACGAGGTGATTAAACTGGTCTTGTGAAAACTGTTGCATAACCGAGTCTTTAACTGTATCAAATCGTTGATTGTAAACTGTTGACAAATCTTTTGAAGTTTCAGCATCATGAAAATGTAGTAAAATTGCATTAAACAAATGAATTTTATAATCCTGAAAAACATCAAGTTCTTCTTTGGGAATATTCGGTGTATCTTTTATAACAGAAATAAGGCTTGATTTTAATTCTAAATTACCCTGATCGGCCATTGCCATAGCAAATATACAAAGATTTTCAGAACTTGATGTATGTATGATTATTGATTCTGTAAAGGGTTGTACTATTTCATAAAGACGTTTTTGGGTTGCAATATTAATAGGATATTGCGTGTTTATGATACAAGATAAATCAAAGTAATTAATCAACTCTGTATCATACAAGGCGTTTTTTATTGCAACATTCATTTTGTGAAATAAATAGTCAAAAATATTAGTCTTCTCAAATTCGTCATTGGTTTTAAAAACTTCCATGATTTTGTTGCTATCAAATGTATTGATAGCATCTTTAATATCATCAGGAATATATACAAATATATTTTCAGAATTCGTAAGTATTTTTGATAAATCACCTATATCAATCTTTCCAATTGCGTTATGAGCAATTCGTATGAATCTAGCTAGTTGATCGTTATTTTTGGTTTCTTCGCTTGTTACCTCATTCATAAATGTTTTAGGAGAATTTAGTATTTTCATATAGTATTCTGGGAATTCTTCCCGTAAAATCAAAATACTACAAATAAGCGTTTCGTTTTTTAGAGAAAAATCAGAATCATAATAATTTAATTCCGCTAATAAATTATTATAGAGTTGTATTACACGACGTGGATTCTTAGCATATTCTTTTGCCGCAAGATTTACAGTTTCATTCCTAAAACCAAGTGCATTTTTTTTACTTATTTGCTTTGCAAAAGCAAACATATCCGTTTCGCCATACGATTTTATCCGTATCACTAAATTAAAAAATTTTCTTAAAAATTCTTCTGCTACTTTACCAGTATCATCGGATACGTTTCTATTACTTAATATATGTTTACGCAATGCTTCATCGTCTACAGGAATTACAAAAACAATACTGTAAGGTAGTGATCCTAGAAAAGTTTTTATATCTGTTAATAGTTGATAGGCTACATCATTAGAGCATCTATCTATATTATCAATGACGATTACCAATTTATCTAAGTTTTTTATTGACCTATCGGCATTAATATATTTCAATACTTTTTTTACTATACTACTTGTTTTCAATGAATTTGCAACAATTTCTTTAAAACAATCTTCAAATTGCTCGGGTGCAAATACATGCGGCTTTGTTACAGAAATATTTAATTGATGGAATGCACCAGATATTACGGAAATGATTGTTCCTGCTAATGCAAGTATCCCGGCAATGGAAAGTTTAAATTCAGTATCCCAGTTGAAAAAAGGCAATAGGAAAAGTATTACAACCTCGGCAGCTAAAATGAAAATAAGCCTAGCTTTTGATATTTGATACTTCTTACCAATATCGGTGGATTCATTCTCATAAAATTTTTTCATCAAATCAGTTTCTTCAAACTTTAAATCATCTCTAAGTTTGCGTAAAAACATACGACGAAAGGAATCATTACAATATTGCCACGCATCATAGATGATGAACTTTTCTTTTTCTTGATCAAAATCTTTTTGTGATGTTTCAATAATAGAAGACTTGCCTGTTCCCCAATTACCAAAAAGACCTATTGTAAAAACGCGGTTTTTTTCAGTATTTTTTATAAGTTCGGTTAAATTTTTCGAGTAGATTTCTGTTTTCAAAAAATCTTGTTCTTTGAGATTTATCTCTTTATCTAAGATAAATTTTCTATTCATCTCTTCCCCTCCACCACCTTAATCTCCTCCTCCCCCAAACCATACAACTCATACACCATCCCGTCAATCCGTGCTTCAAGCCCCCTCGTGTCAGCCTTCGGGTCAGCGGATTTTGCAGCAAGGATTTTGTCAACAAGGGCGATAATCGGCTTTTCGTCTGACGGGATTTTCACCGGAAGTTGTTCAATTTCGTATCCACCGACATGATTATTTGTGCTTGTTTTGCGAAAATACCAATCTAATAGTTTACTATTTAATAACGCGAGTAAAAACAAATTATCATCTTCATTTCTTAATAGTATTTTATTGACAGTATGCCCGAAAAGAAACGTTTCATCGGTATCTGTTAAAGCAAAATGCAAGCGCCATTTATCAACTGTTCCGGTAACTTCTTGACAGACCAAAAAGGTACTGGTTTTGTTTGCCGCCACAAGTTCTTTTTTATATCCCGCTTTTAAATACTCATCTACATTGTAGTTGACATGATATTTCGCAACATTTCTACCACGTAGCAACTTTGTCTTTGATTTTATATTGCTAATATAGGATTTTGACGCAGTTAAATTTATATCACCTTGATTCAGAGATTTTATTATACTTTTAAATTTCGATGAGCATCTGTCGATTTTTTGTATAACCTCAAATTCTCCAGTCTTTATTAAAGGAATATCAAAAGAGTCAGGATAAATTTCTTGTATAGATGACTGAGCGATTTTTTCAAATATTGGTTGCATTATTGTTGTTATGTCGTTATCTATAGAAATAGAAAATATATGCTTTATATCAGGAGCAGTTTTTTTTGCAAGCGAAATACAGGTTCCTTGCAATACAGATTGAAAAACTTGACCATCCTGTGATGGTGCAACCTTGGGAAATTCAATTATATATTTGAGCGTTGTTTTAGTTAGCAATAGTTCTCGTGTATATTGCGAACTTAAATCACAAAGCAAACTACTTTGTGTTATCAAACATTGACATCCATTATTTTTTGCTAAATTATATGCTGCTTCAATAAAGACTTTATACAGATTTTGCTTCCCCTTATCTTTGCCTTCCGAGAATGGGAAGAAACCTGCTGATACACGCCCTTTAGGAATTTGCACATACGGCGGATTCCCAATCACCACATCAAACCCGTCCACCACACCAAACATCCACTCCGGGTCAAAGAAATCAGACGGTGTGTTTTGGTCGTAGGGATTCCATTTTGCCATCTGTTCGGCATCATGCGAATTATAAAAGCCATCATTCTTTAATATTTCTGCAAGTTCCTTAGCAAGCTGCCTGTCTTCTTTTCGTAATTCGATTTTCTCTTTGGCATTGCGGGCACTAAAGTGTTGATGCCTGATGACAAGCAATTGTTTTTGAACCTTCTCAATTTCCGGGTCTACTAATACACCTGATTCCCTTTTGACACCAATCAGCGTATTCGCCGCAACAAACTTGGTTTCAAGATTAGGCAACGGACGAATGCCGTAATTATCATCCTTATTTTTGCTCTTTTCCTGGTTGACAATGAGCGAAATGAAAAAACGCAATTTGCTAATCTGTATTGCAATCGGCTGTATATCAATACCGTAGATACAATTTTCAATCAAGAAAAGTTTGCGCCCGTAATCATCTGAATTCTGCTGGAAAATATCGCTTATTTCCGTGAGGCGTTCGTTCCGTTTTTCCTTATCGCCAATTTTATAGGCTTCTTCTGTTTCTTCTACCGCTTTATTCCGCTGTATATCCTCCCATAGCTTATTGCCGGGGTCTAGCTTACCAAGGATATGCACAAGCCGTTGTAAAATACCCATTGGGAAGGCGCCTGAACCGCAAGCAGGGTCTAATATCTTACTATTGTTGATTGCGGAAATAAGGGTTTCCACTTGTTTATCAGAAAAACTGGTGCCCTCAATTTGATATGAAAAAAGGGCTTCGAGTTTTGAATCTGCGTCTTTGTCGTCTTTTAGATAATTTTTAAAATATTCTTTCAGTGAAGAATCAACCATATAACTGACGATTTCACGGGGTGTATAAAATGAGCCGGTTGCATTCCGTGCGGCATCGAGTGTTTCCGGGTTAAAGGTACCTAAAAGATTTTCAAAGGCTTTCCCTAAAAGTTCCGGGTCAAGAGCCACATCAACATCCTGCGGCGTATTTTCCTCTATAGTAAAGTTATACAGATTAAATAGTTCGATAATACCAAGCTGCTCGCCATTGCCCCAAAACAAGGCATTGGGAACAAACGCACACCGGTTTTTTTCACGGCTAAATCCATCTATATACGCTTTATCATCAAAATTATCCAAACATTCAAACAAGCCGCCGTTTAAGAAAGGAACAGAATCAAGGCGTGATTTAAATTCATCATGGGTTATTTGAAATAAGCTTTCTTTAAGCGTATCCCGGTATACATTTTTAATACCGTAGTCTTCTTTCCGTTCTTTTTCATTAGCAAAATCACGCTCATTGATTGGTTTGTTAAGCGTGGCAAAAAAGAGGTTTTGAATGATTCCATTGTAATAATTGCCATCCGAAAGGCTTTTGCTCTTAAATGTTTTAAGGACATCTGCAATTTCATCTTTATCAAATATCCATTCCGGTATAAGCCCCTTCTGTTTAATGAACCAGACAAATATGAGCCGGGTAATTAAGCGAATAAGATGGATTCTATTTTGCTCACCCTTTGCCAACGTAACATTGGCGCCAAAACCTTGAGGAAATGCAACTTCTTTGATGGCCCAATCATCATACCATTTGAATAATTCGCTATAGAACTCTTTTGTCAGCACTTCAACAGAAAAGCGGTTTTTGAGGTCCACCGTGTCTTTAACTCTGCCCTTTTGAACAAGATACTGCTGTGGAGTTTTGACCTTTGCGTCACGTCCTAAAATAAAAGAATATCGCCGGGGGTTAGAATAATCCCGCTTAACTTTACCTTTCTCATTTACAATGGGAGTAAACTCAATTAAAGAGAAGCGATAGAAATCATCTTTATCTTGGGGAACAAATAAAACCAACGCCCGGCTGTGTAATGTATAGTTACAAACAAGCCGAAAAGCCTCTTTGCTCAAACCCACACGGGCATCATTTGTTGACTTATGCTTGATTTCAAATACGGTTAAACCTAATGAAGGGGACTCGCCCAATTTTGTAACGGTTTGGGTATATTCGAGTTTTTCAGAAAAAGATACTTCTCTTTCATTAACAGTAAAATCATCGGGTAAAAATGAATCTTCGAGGAAGGATAACCAAGCGCCACGGTTATATTTTTGCGTAAATTTTATCACCGCAATTCCTCGCTTAAAATGATACTTTCTTTGCCTTCATCAACATCACGGGCCATTTTATTCACCCTGTCCAAAAAGTCTTGGTCTATCTCCTCTGGAAGTGTATTGTATTCATCGGGTTTTAACTGGCGGATAAACTGCATTGAGTGTCCTGAAAGGGCGCCAATTTCTGTAGCAGATTGGAGGTCTTTCAGATAATCGGGATTTAATTTGCCGCTTAAAGCGATAGCGTTTATCTTATCCAGCACTTGACGCTTTTTATTATCAGTTTTTTCCGTAACCGTGGTTCTGAAAAGTCCTTGTTTTATGTTTTGATAGATAGCGTCAAAACTTTCTGATACCGGCTTTGCTTGTTCGATAATATCTGCTTCGAGTAATTGAAAGGCATCTTCCTCCGCAAGTATTTCTGAGTCTAATAAATCCTTCGACATTTTGAAAACGCAGGTGTCTTTTTTCCGTCCAAACATTAAAATGCCCTTACGGCCTTTATCCGCTGTCCGGCCTACACGGGAACGATGGGGAATGTTTAGAGCTGTTTCGTATTCTATTGTACCTTGACCGGCAGAGCCGGTCTTAGCGTTATTAAGCAATTCCCGGTATTTTGTTTCCCAACTTTCAACTTCACTTGCATTTACCATTTTCTTGTATTGTTCGGCAAAGAAGGAACGGAGTTCTATATCACCGGTAAGTACCTTGGTATCTTCACCGATTATGGCATTAATCATCGCCATTTTAAGGGTCGATATTTCTTTGGTACGGGTTTCTCCTTCGCCAATACTTGTGGGAAAATAGTTATAAATATAAAGCCGGTCAAATACTTTTTTGTTGATACGATTGATACGTCCTACACGCTGGATGACACGGGTTGGATTATAGGGAATATCGTAATTGAATACTGTTCCTGCACGGTGCAGGTTATAGCCTTCCGAAATAGCATCGGTAGCGACAAGAACATCATAATCATTATCTTGCACTTTTTTACCTGCGTCAAAATTTCGTTCAATAATAACCTTGTTTGTTTTGTTTGATTCTCTGGATGTATATTTGAATGCCCGTAAGCCGCTTGTCTTTAGTTTTTCGTAAAGGTCATCAATAGTATCGGCATACTCACTAAAGACAACGATTTTTCGGTTAGGTTCTTTCCTGATTTGAGATGAGATGATTTCGGCAAAGTGGTCACGCTTTGGATCGGCTAATATAACACCTTTTCCAAACCAACTTTGATTAATTTGTTCCAGTATTTGAATATCGCTTTGTATATCTGTGATAAAAGCGTCATCAAAATATTCAGTTTCAAGTTCAAATAATCCTTTTGATTCGAGTTTATTCAATTCCGCTTCAAAGGTTAAATCGGCTATTTCATCAAAAAGGTCATTAGAGCCGGTATTCTCTTTGTAAAATTCTTCTATGTCAGGTAAATATCCTCTTTTGAAAATCGGTACTTTTCCACGCTTTTCTATCCAGTTTAAGATATTGCGGGAAGTAGAAATCATTCTGCCCAGGGATATTTCAAAGGCTTTTTTTGAACTTTCAAAACGCTGAACAAGCATACGCCGCATAAATTTTGAGAGGTTGCTTTGGGTTCCAATAAACAGGTTATATTCGATTCCCGCTTCTTCAACTTTTTTCTGGAATCTTTCTTCAAACTCCGGCTTTACATAGGTTACCGCATTATAGCGGGCAGCCTGATAGTGAGGCCGTGTCGCCTCGGTTTCAATAGACAAATCAGGTGAGATTTGCTGCAAGGTATCAAGATACAAATCTTTTATATCACCTAAATCATATTCAAGGGCTTCGGGGTCGCCGGTTTCGGCAAAGCCTATGTTTTGCTTTTCGAGGTCTTCCTTGTATGAAGTAATCCCTAATAAATCAAGCCGGGAGCGGCGAATTACCAGCGGAGAAATAATACGGCGGATTTGACCTGCGATTTTGTCTATCTCGTTTTTTAGTGTTAATTCATCAATCGTTTTTTTACGCTGTTGTTTTCGTACTTCGTTGTATTGGTTGATTAGTTCATTAAACCGGAAGCCAAGGTTATCTACAGATTTTAGTGTTGATTTAAGCGGCAACTGAAACAGTTTAACCATCGAATAAATATCAGCAGGCTTGTTGTTAAACGGCGTTGCGGTTAAAAGAATTACCTTATTGCCGCAGCAAAGGTTGTGCAAATTGTTGTAATCGGCGGTAATCTCATTGCGGTATTTATGGGCTTCATCAATAATAATGAGCCACGGTTTGCCAAAGGTTGATTTTTCTTTGAAATATTCAAGAGCCGTCTCTATTTTACCGGATGAATACACTTTTGCATGATAATTAAAATCGGTTGCGTAATCTTCCCATTGGGGCACCAGATGCGGGGGAGCCACAATGATAGTCCGCAAGCCTAAATTATGGGCAACGGCTGAACCAATGATACTTTTCCCTAAACCAACCACGTCACTAATAATAACGCCATTATGAGTTTCTATAGTAGCAAGGGCTAATTTAATGGCATCTGTTTGATATTTCAAATCATAGAAATCAGTATTGATGTCATGAGCGGATTTGAAATCTTTGTCGTAATTGACCGAAAAATACTCATCCAATACTCGAAGGAAAAAACAATAGGGCTTATACAGTTTATCGTACCAGATTTTTTCAATTACACTGCTTTCAAATTCGGCGAGATGGTCTTTATCGGCTACCGGGATTGCGGTGCCCCAAATTTCCTCAAAAATCTTAACGCCTTCTTTGTAGTCAGATTCATCATACAGAACGGCGTTTAATTCAAGGCGATTTTTTAAGCCTGCAAAAGATAAATTACTGGAACCTGTAATGAGCGTACCGGGCAATGTCCCGCCGTTATCGAATTCCTCTTTGTTTTGAAACAGATACATCTTCGCATGATTGCTTTCTTTTGTTTTACGGATTTCCAATGTGCCATCTTTTATCTTGGTAAAAAAGAGGGTAAAGGCTTCCTGTGCTTTTTCACTATCAAAGTAGTCAGTTTCATTGAAAAGATCAGCCAAGGATGCATAAAAGGTGGCTTTAAGCTCGCCTCTGGTTTGCTTTTCGGCTGTATGGTAATCAACCTCACGGACACGGTTTATCATATCCTGTTCGATTTCAAGGCCAACGAGAACTCGAAGATGCTTGTTTTCAAGCCCCTTGTAAATCTCGGCAAAGCCGGAAAAATAGAAATAACCGACCAGGAATGAGGCGTTTTCAACTTTAGGTAGAATGCTGTTGATGATTTCAGAGAGGAATTTGTTCTGATTGGTGATAAGGCTACCCATAGATGAATTTCACCCGTTTACTCCTGCCTTATTTCCCCGGAAGAAAAGTCCTTTGGCTGGGCTATGGTTGTGGTCCATTCCTTGCCCTCTTTCAATCCACTGTATCTATGGTGTCGTTTTCCGTCTAATTCTTAAAAACCCCACCATAGATGGACTGGAGAATACCGGATTCGAACCGGTGACCTATTGATTGCGAACCAATCGCTCTACCAACTGAGCTAATTCCCCTAGGTGGGAAAAGTATACCGGATCCTATATAATTAGGCAATATGGGATCGGCCTGGTTTTTATACAATATTTTTCGTTTTGGGTTTGCGCTTGTCTTTGTGGGGCTCCATGCGGTTCTCATGGGGGGGCTTTTTCTGGAATACCGCCGGGATATGCGGGCTTGCCGGGGCATTGCAAAGGGTAAGCCCGCTGGTACCACCGCACCCACCCCCTTGGTTTCGGTGATTATCCCCATCCGTAACGAGGCGCTGCGTATGGAGGGGCTGCTCCGGACCCTGGGGCTCCAGGATTATCCCGATGCCGAGTATATTTTTGTCGATGACCGGTCCACCGACGAAAGCCCTGCCATGCTTCGGCGGTTTGCCGAAACCCGCGAAAATGTCAGGATTATTACCCTGCCGGAAAACCCCGGGCCAAACCATAAACAATATGCCCTGAGCCGGGGTATCGATATTGCCATGGGGGAACTTTTCCTCTTTACCGATGCGGACTGCGAGATACCGCTCTCTTGGATACGCGCCATGACGCTCCGCATGGCCGACGAACGGGTCGGGGCGGTGATTGGGCCGGTTTTTAAGCTCCCCATTGAAGGGAAACGCTTTTTTCAGGTGTATCAGTGTTTTGACCATGCCATACGCTATATGTACCTGGCGGCTTCCACGGGAATCGGGGCGGCCGGGGGAGGGTTTGGAAACAACCTCATCCTCAGGCGGAAAACCCTGGAGGATATCGGGGGCTATGGGAGCATCCCCCCCTCGCCCACGGAGGATGCGGCGCTGGTTTCCCGTATCCGGGCGGGATCGGCGTACCGGGTCCGCTCGGCCTGCGGCGCCGATGTTCAGGTGATGACCCAGGGGGAAAATTCCTGGAAGGCCTTGCTGGGCCAGACCCTCCGCTGGAATAACGGGGGGCTTTTCAGTCCCGAAATTTCCACCAGGCTGAGTTTTGGTTTTCTGGCGATCACCATTTCCATGGGGATGCTGGCTATCCCCCTGACACCCTTCATCCCCAGCCTTTGGCCCCTTCCCGCGGCGGTACTGCTTGCCATGACCATGAATACCCTGGCGACCCTGCGCATTTTCGGCGCGGCCCTTCCCAAGGCGGGGCTCGCGTGGGTACTCCACACGGTTTTTACCCCCCTGCATTTTACCCTGCTGACCATCCTGGGATTTTTGGGGGTTAAGCCTTCCTGGAAAGAGCCTTCTTTGAAGGGGCCTTAGAAACTCGCTCCCATGT
>BNUW01000072.1 GCA_025997655.1 Spirochaetia bacterium | reverse complement strand
GTGGAGGGAGGAAATAGTGTATACTATACCCAAGAGGTACTGCTATGAGTTTAGTATTTGAAGACATCACCCTAAAGAACGCATTGGATGTGGGTAATTCGGAGCATGGGCTTATCAAAGCATCTGAAGTCCATGAAGTAACGGTGCGGTGTATGGCTGACACCGGTGCGTGGACCCTGGTTATCAACGAAGAAGTCCGCGCCGCCCTGGGCCTTAAAATCAAGAACCGCAGGAAATCTACCCTGGCAAATGGCGATACGGCGATCAGTGATATGAGCGAGCCGGTAGAGGTGTGGTGGAAGGACCGGTCCATGACCTGCCAGGCAGTGATCCTCCCCAATGCTACCAGAGTGCTCCTGGGAGCCATCCCCCTTGAGGACATGGACCTTATGGTGGACCCCGTTGCCGAAAAGGTGGTCGGCAGACACGGCGATGAGGCCTTGTATACGCTCATGTAAGGGGGGAGCATGGCGCCTGGCCGGCCTCCCTGAATACCCCGCTCTTTGCAATTCCCCCCGGCGTGGGTTTGCTATTTACCCAGTTGGCCGTATACTGAAAAACGAGGTGCTAGATGATCACTACAAAAGAAGATCCACTGACCTTTGAGAAGGTTTGGGCAATGTTTCAGGCAACTGACCTGAAATTTCAGGAGACCGAGCGGCAAATGAAAGAGACTGACCGGATAGTCAGGGAGCTTACCCAGCAACTTGGCGGGATGACCAAAAATGACGGCGATTTGGCGGAAGAACTTTTTTATACCTCATTGGCATCAAAAATGACCTTTGCCGGGCAGCACTACGATGCCATATTGCGCAATTGTCATAAGAAAACCGGAACTCTCGAAGGTGAATACGACATTGTCCTCCACAACGCCGCCAGTGTAGGAATCGTTGAAGTGAAGAGTAAGGCGAAAACGGAACATTTAGAAAAACTGGTTACCAAAAAATTGCCGGATTTCCGTACGCTTTTTCCCGAATACCGGGATTACCCCATCTACTTAGGCATCGGCAGTATGTCCTTCGACGACCATATACTGCAAAGAGCCCAAGAACTGGGAATTGGTATTCTCCGCCAAAAAGGCGATACCATTGAAGCCGATACCGGCGCCGTCCGTGCCTATTAGGGCTTTGAAGCGAAAGGGCGCCCGGCCGGCCTCCCGGAATGCCCCGCCCTTTGCTATTCCCCCCGATGTGGGGTATAGTGGGGGCATGGCAAAAAAACCAGTAGAAAAGAAAGAGAGAAAGCCGAAAAGGAAAACCGACCTTGTGGAAAATAGTGGCAAGGTACTGGTGAATCTCGGCCAGGTTGTTTTTGGAACCCTCTTTTTAGGCGGTGTATTGCGCGGGGAAGTTCCGCAATATATTATGGTGTTATCGGGTATAGTCGGCGCTACGGTACTCATCGTTTTAGGCCTTTTGCTTTCTGCAAAAGAAAAAGAAGATAAGGAGGAATGATATATGTGGATAATTTGGGCAATGGTAATTGTGGCCGTTCCGCTTTTGGCTTTAGCCTTCTACGGTATGTGGCGTAATCATAAGTATGACGAGTATTACAAAACCCACGAACACGGAGGTGCGTAACGGCAATGGCGGCCTGGGGAGCATGGCGCCCGCCCGGCCTCCCTACAACGACGCCAGTGTAGGAATCATTGAAGTGAAGAGTAAGGCAAAGACGGAACATTTAGAAAAACTGGTTACCAAAAAATTGCCGGATTTCCGTACGCTTTATCCCCACTACCGGGATTACCCCATCTACTTAGGCATCGGCAGCATGTCCTTCGATGACCATGTACTCCAAAGAGCCCATGAACTGGGTATTGGTATACTTCGCCAAAAAGGCGATACTATTGAAGCCGATACCGGCGCAGTCCGTGCCTATTAGGGCTTGGGTGTGGTATAGTGTGGGGAGGAAATAGTGTATACTATACCCAAGAGGTACACGTATGAGTTTAGTATTTGAAGACATCACCCTGAAAAATGCATGGGATGTGGGTAATTCGGAGCATGGGCTTATCAAAGCATCTGAAGTCCATGAAGTAACGGTACGGTGTATGGCCGACACCGGCGCGTGGACCCTGGTTATCAACGAAGAAGTGCGCGCCGCCCTGGGCCTTAAAATCAAAGGCCGCAGGAAATCTACCCTGGCCAATGGCGATACGGCGACCAGTGATATGAGCGAGCCGGTAGAGGTGTGGTGGAAGGACCGGTCCATGACCTGCCAGGCAGTGGTTCTCCCAAATGCTGACGGACCTAATGGTCCGCGGGTGCTTCTGGGAGCCATCCCCCTTGAGGACATGGACCTTATGGTGGACCCCGTTGCCGAAAAGGTGGTCGGCAGACACGGCGATGAGGCCTTGTATACGCTCATGTAGGTATAGTGGAGGTTGGGAGGGTAATATGACCTTACAGGAAAAACTGGCGATACGCGTTAAGAGCATTGAGCTGAAAAAGCAGGGCAAACTTGAGGAAGCGGACCGCTTAGCGCGGTCAATTCCAATGCCGCCGTGGGCGGCGGAGTGGTACAAGAAGTACGTGGGTGTGGAACCTTTGAAGAATGGCGGCTGGAACTTATCGGAAGCGGAGGAAGCCTTTGGACGTGATTGGCTTACTCGATAGGATAACCAACGCAGTAATTGCTATTGCCGAGGGACGCCGGGGCTTGGAGACCGAAGGCAGCACAGAGGCGGGGCGCGTTTCGTATCGGGACGGTCTTGCGGAAGCGATGGCAGTTTTTCAAGAAGCAACGGCAAGCGGTGACGCACGGACGAGTATCCTTGTTGACCACGCCTATGTGACCCAGGAGCGGCAGTTCTGTGACCCCCAGGATGCGGATGCAATCGGCAGCCTTACGGCGGCGGTTACCGGCTTTGATGATGCGCTCCGTGTTTTGCCAACGGTTGCGGATGCCGCAGCCTATCATTTTGTAGAAACCTCTTATCCGCACGATAGCAACTACCGGGTGGGCGGTATGCCGAAGGACGCATTTCATGTTGCGTGTATTGCCCACAAGCTGCGCCTCCTGAACACACTTCGCACGCCCGGTCTCTCCATGATGGAAAAAGCGGTATATCAGCAGCGGCGGGTGAACATGAGCGCGGTACAGGGCGTATACTTGGACTTGCAGCAGACGGCGATGAGATAAAAATAGCGTAGACTAAATAATGCGGTAAGGGAGAATTAAACTATCCATCCCGCTATGCCGATATTCAAAGCAATGAACCGTTCAATACGCGCGCACCGGGGAATGATAGTGCGAAAAAAGAAGGAAAAGGCGGCGCAGCCCAACAAGGTACGGTACCCCATCGGTATCAAGTTGGTCACCATTATCACCTTCCTTCTGCTCATCTCCCTGGGGGCCATCACGGTTTTGGTGTCGGTACTGGTGTCCGGGGATTTGCAGATAACTGCGGAGGACAATAACTTTACGGTGAACCGGCGTTCCGCAGCGGAAGCCGAGACCGTGCTCCAAACCTACCATTCCAATGCCCTGGTGTTTCTGGATTCCCTCAACACGGTGGGGGCAGACCGAAGGTCTGCAGACCTTCGGTCTGAATCCTCCGGCTATGCCCGGCAGATTGAAGCCTCCTACTTTGAGCAGAACAAGGATGTGGCCGCCATCGTTATAGGCGGGAATAGTCCGGGGACCGGCTCCTTAATCAATGAACGCTTTTTTGAGGTCAACGAAATTGATACCGGCATGGTTGATGAATTCATGGCCCAGACCGTGCCGGAGAACGGCGCCGTCTCGCTCCTGAACGCCGCCCCGGTCTTCGGCATTCCCGCGCTGGCAATGCGCTGGGATACCGTCACCCTTATCTTTTCCACCGAACACCTGACCGATACCTTCGGTAGTTCCGTCAACCTTTCCTTTTTGATTAACCAGGAGGGGGATGTGTTGGTTCATCCGGAACAGTCGCTGGTCACCGCTGGGGCAAATCTGCGGGGGGACCCCCTGGTGGAAATGTACCGGGAAAGCCGTGAGCAGAATCTCCAAACCCTCTACACCGATAGGGACGGGGTCCGGTATTTCGGCGCTTTCCGGAAGCTGTCTTTTGCCAATGCGGCGGTCCTTACCATGGTGGAATACGAGACCGTCTTTGAGGGCATCTGGGTCACCACCTGGCGGAATATCCTCCTAACCGGGGCGGTGCTCTTCCTTTCCATCCTCTTTATCTGGTTCTTCTCCAAAACCATCTCCGCGCCCCTGGGACGGCTCACCGCTGCGGCGGAGAAGATTGAGGAAGGGCAGTTTGAAGTTGCCCTTGCGGGAAAAAGCCGGGATGAAATCGGCCTTTTGTCCGAAAGCTTTGTAAAGATGGGTAAAGCCCTGGTGAGCTTCAGCCGCTTCACCAATCTGGAGATCGCCAAGCGGGCCATGCGGGGAGAGCTTACCCTGGGAGGAGAAACCCGGCAGGCCACGATTTTCTTTTCCGACATCCGTTCCTTTACGGCGATATCGGAAACGATGGAACCCGAAGAGGTGGTGGAGTTCCTCAATGACTATATGACCCGCATGGTAGCCTGTGTCAAGGAAACCGGCGGCACGGTGGACAAGTTTATCGGGGACTCGGTGATGGCCCATTGGGGCGCCGCAACCACCGCAGGCAGCCCCGCCGCAGATGCCCTAAACTGTATCTCTGCAGCCCTGGCCATGCGGACTGCCCTGCAGCAATTCAACCTGGGGCGGGACGACAGTATCAAACAGCCCCGGATCTGGATTGGCTGCGGGATCAATACCGGCTCGGTAGTTGCCGGGCAGATTGGCTCCCATGAGCGGATGGAATACACCGTGATCGGTGATGCGGTAAACCTGGCAAGCCGCACCGAGACCTTGAACAAGCCCCTGCATACGGACATCCTGATCACCGAAAACACCTGGAAACTGGTCAAGGAGTACCTGATCACTGAAGAAATGCCCTCGGTAACCGTTAAGGGCAAGGTAAAGCCGGTACGCATGTTTGCGGTGGTCAATCTCCGGGCGCGAAAGCCCGGGGAGCGGCAGCAACAGCCCGTGACCCTGGGGCAAGTGCGGAACATGCTGGGTTATGCGGCGCCGGATTTGAGGGTGATTGACCTGGATAAAGAAGAAAAGAAGTATGTGATTGCGAAGTGATGGTGGATGATGAGTAGGAACCGTAAAGGCCGATTAATTGGACCCGCTGACTGCATGGTCATACTATTCTGCTTTGCGGGGGCGTTTTTCTGCCTGCTGCTTTTCTGGCGCAACCTTAACCAGACCATTTCGCAGCAGAACGCCCAACCGGTGGGGACCATCTCCTGGAAGTACAAGGTAGCCCAGCGGCGTTTCCAGGACCGGGTACTCTGGGCCCGGTTACAGCAGGGCGCCCCGGTTTATTACGGCGACTTCATCCGTACCGATATTCTTTCGGAGACCACCATTACCTTAAGCAAGGGGTCCCGGGTCAGCCTGGTGGAAAACAGCCTGATACAGATTTTCTCGGAAGATGAGGTGCCCCTCCTTACGCTTGCCCAGGGGAATGTGACCATAAACGCCGCCGAAGGAGGCGGGACCGCGATGTTGCTGGACGCCCAGGGCAATATGATACAGGTCTCCGGCGGGACGGTGCTGGACGCCCGTATCGGCCCGGAGGGTAACTTTAACCTCTTCGTCAGTGAAGGCAGTGCGTCCCTGGTTATTGACGGCGAAAACCAACGGATCGAAGCGGGGGATGCCCTTACCCTGGACCAAAACGGCCGCTCCCTGGAGGAGGCCCGGACGGTAATGCTCAGCCCAAAGCCCGGAATCCGGCTCCTCCAAACCGTAAACCGCCCCCTGCCGGTAGACTTCGCCTGGAACGGGGTACACTATGCCGATGGTGATACCACCCGTATAGAAATAGCGGCTGACCGTGACTTTAAGGCTATTCTTCGAACCCTCAATGGTGAAACCTCCGCCCGGACCGAACTGGCGCCGGGGGCCTATTTTTGGCGGGCCTATGCGGTGAGCGCGGACGGGGCAACCGGAGTAGCTAACGCCTCCCTCGGTAAATTGACAATAAGCTATGTGCCGGCCCCCCAGTTGGTGAGTCCCGTTGGGGGCTACGAATACCGCTACCTCAGCCGACTGCCGGCGCTTACCTTTCAATGGACGGCTTCAACCGAAGTTTCCTCCTATATGATAGAGGTGGCGGATAACCCCGGCATTGCAAATCCCGTGCTGCAGACCCTGGTCCGGGGCAATTCCGGTGAGACCCTCTCTTTTGTCCATTCCGGCCTGGGAGCCGGCCGCTGGTACTGGCGGGTAATCCCCACCCCGGACAATGGCGCGGACCTAAGGTCCGATGAGGGGGGGCTTGTCCCCTCGGCCATCGCGTCTTTTACCATCACCCAAAGCGGAACCCTGGCGGCGCCCACCCTACAGAATCCCCCGGCGGAGTCTTTCATCAATATTGCCCCGGCGCCGCTTACCGCTTCCCTGCGGGACATCTATTTCTCCTGGAAGAGCGAGCCCGAAGCCGGCTCCTATACCCTGCTGGTTTCCACCTCCCCCAGCCTGCAGGCGCCGGTGCTTACCCGACAGGTGACCACCAATTATTATCGATATGTCCCGACGGAACTCCGGGAAGGGCGCTATTATTGGGGGGTATACCAAACCGGCGGTGACGGAACCATGTCGGAGGTTTCGCCTTCCCGGTCCTTTACCACTACTGCGGGGGAACTTGTCCTGCGCCCTACCTTCCCCCCGAATAATTACACCGTATCAGACACCCGGCTGCCGGAATTTACCTGGAAGACGAACCTTACCGAATCCCTGCGTTTTCAGGTTTCCGATACCCCGGACTTTTCCCGGCTGCTGATCGATGAGGCAGCTTCGGGGGGAGTCTGGACAGCTAACGCGGCCTCCCGGGGCTCAACCCTGGATGTGGGGCGGTGGTACTGGCGGGTAAAAGCCGGGGATGGGAATGTGCAGACCCCGGCCCGAAGTTTCCAGGTAGCCCTGCCTCCCCCCCCAATTCCGGCAGATCCAGTTTCGATGGCCCCAACTCCGGTAGCCGCAGCTTTGATGGCCTCAACCCCGGCGGCTCCAACTCCGGCAGCCACAGCTTTGACGGCCTCAACTACGGCAGCCGCAGCTTCGGCGGCTCCAGCTTCGGTAGCTCCAGCTTCGACGGCTCCAACTCCGGCTACCCGAGCTTCGACGGCCCCAACTCCGGTAGCTCCAGCTTCGACGGCTCCAACTCCGGCTACCCGAGCTTCGACAGCCTCAACTCCGGCGGCTCCAGCTTCGACGGCCTCAACCTCGGCGGTCCCAACTCCGGCGGCATCAACTCCGGCAGCTCCAGCTTCGACGGCCTCAACTCCGGCTACCCGAGCTTCGACGGCCTCAACTACGGCAGCTCCAACTCCGGCTACCCGAGCTTCGACAGCCTCAACTCCGGCGGCTCCAGCTTCGACGGCCTCAACTACGGCGGTCCCAACTCCGGCGGCATCAACTCCGGCAGCTCCAGCTTCGACGGCCTCAACTACGGCTACCCGAGCTTCGACGGCCTCAACTACGGCGGTCCCAACCCCGGCGGCCTCAACTCCGGCGGTCCCAACTCCGGCAGCTCCAGCTTCGACGGTCTCAACTCCAGCGGCTTCTTCTCCGGGGACCTTGCTAAGCGCAGCCCGGCTGTTACTGCCTGAAAATAACGCCTATTTTGGCCCGGATCGGCTCAGGGACACCGAGTTCATTACCTTTGCCTGGGCTGCGGTACCGGGGGCAAATGTCTATACCCTGGCTCTCTACCGGGAGGACGGCGGCAGGCGGCAGCTTATTCAGCGATGGGAAAGTTCGGCGATTACTTCTAAGGCCATTGAAGTGAGTCTCCTCCGGAACGGTACTTTTGTCTGGCAGGTGGAATCCCTCAAGCGGGCTGCAAATGGCGCTATTGAACGGCGGGGAACCCTCAGCGAAAACCGTTTCACTCTGTCCCTTCCGGTGATCCCGCAGAAAACCGCAAATGATCCGGGCAAAGTCTATGGTCAATAAGGACATACCGGTTCTAAGGAACCTGCCGGTTCCATTGCTGCTGGGCTTGTTCTCTCTGTGGCTGGTCTCCGGGACCTTTGCCCAGGATACAGAGCCGGAGGGCGATTATCGTTTTGAGCAGCGGTTTGTTCAGCGTCTTTCCTGGGAGGACGACCCTCTGGTATTCCGCTATGAGGTGGTCATTGAAATAGAGCGGGACGGGGAGTATACGGAACAGCTCCGGGAATCGACCACGGAAAATTTTCTGAGCCTTTCTCTTCGGCCCGGCCAATACCGGTATGCGGTGGAGGTATATAATCTCCTCCGGCAGCTTGAATATACCATGGACTATGTATATTTTACGGTTTTAAACGCCCTCCGGCCGGAGATACTCACGATTTCCCCGGAAGCATTTTTCCCGAAGACCAGGTCCCCTTGGCAAATTACCATAACCGGGCGGAATATTGACCCGGAGGCGCTTATTATGCTCCGCCCCCTCGGCGCCCCTGACGGACAGGAAATACGTCCCCGGAGTACCACGTTTAAGGGGGAAACCCTCCTGCTTATCTTCGATAAAAAAGAGCTTCCACCGGGTATCTACGATGTATATATCAAAAACCCCGGGGGGCTTGCGGACTCCCGGGGCATCCTTACTGTCCATGAGAAATCAGAGGCCGCCGGGGAAAAAACCGCCGATACCCGTTTCACCAGGCCCGATATCATTATCTCGGCGGGATATGTCCCTGCCGTGCCCCTCTACGGGGGCCTGTTCAGGGGTGATGCCTTTGAAAGCGCCATCTTTCCCCTAGGCTTCGCCGCCCGGGTAGGGGTGCTCCCCCTAAAGCGGAACTGGGGTAATGTAGGGGCGGAACTGAACGCCTCCTGGCATAAACTGGAGGAGCAAAAAAGCAATTATACGGTTACGGCCCATGATATAGGATTGTATCTCAATCTGCTCTACCAGTTGTGGCTGCCGAACCGGAAAATGGCTCTTAATTTCCACCTGGGGGCAGGGATAAATTGGGTAGCGGATTTTTATTTTGACTACGGTGATGGCAAAGAGGACCCCATGACCAGCGCGTACCTCTCCCTGGATGCGGGCTTCACCTTCCAGTGGCGTTTCTGGGGCCCCCTCTTCCTCGAAACCGGCCTTGATTTCATTCATGTTTTTTCCCCCAAGGACCAATCCCAGCCGGGGTATCTCAGGCCCACCCTGAGCATTGGCGGGCAATTCTGATATTGACAGGGGCGCCGGTGGTTTTTATACTTTGTAGGATTTATGGACACAACACCCCGGCTTTCGTTTGTTAATTTTAAAAAAGACTCGTACATAGTGGTGGAGGGGAACCAAAACACCGACCGGTTTTTTATCATCCGCGAAGGAAGGGTCCGCATTTCCAAGGTCGTGAAGGTGGTAAAGGAAGACGGCGGCGATATCCTGGGCCCCGGAGATTTCTTTGCCGTGGTGTCCGCCATGTCCGCCCACAGTCACATCGAAACCGCCCAGGCCGCAACGGATTGTACCGTAATTTCCGTCCCCAAGGAGCAATACGGCGAGTTTATCCAGAAAAACACCGCCGTGGCGATGAAGATAATCCTCCAATTTTCCAAGCGCATGCGCTACCTGGACGCAGCCCTTACCAAGCTGACCCTGAAGAACAATGCCGACGAGGATGTTTCCCAGCTCTTCAACGTGGGGGAATACTACGCAAAGATAAACCAGTTCAACCTGGCCTATTACGTCTATTCCCGGTACCTCAAACACTGCCCCCAGGGGGAGCACGGCACCCTGATCCGGGAACGGATGAAGAAGATTGCCCCCTATGTTACTTCGGTACGGAAGGAATTCCCTCCCGATGAGTTTACCCGAAAATATGCCAAGGATACGATGATATTTTCCGAAGGGGAGCCCGGGGATGAACTGTACATCATTCAGAAGGGCGCGGTGAAGATTGCCAAGATTGCGGATAACAACGAAATCCTTCTGGCGGTTCTGAAACCCGGGGATATTTTTGGTGAAATGGCCCTGTTGGAATCCAAACCCCGCACCGCCTGCGCCCTGGCCTACGAAGACTGCGTGCTCCTCATGGTGAGCCGGTCAAATTTTACCAACGTAGTCGTCGTTCAGCCCCAAATTATCGCCAAACTGACGGTCCTCCTGGCGGAACGGATCTGGTTCATCTATAAGCAACTCGCCAATACCCTGATAGATAACCCCCTGGGGCGCATTTACGATGCCCTGGTCCTCCAGCTTGAAAAGAACCGGGTGAATTTCACGGTGGAACAGCCCTATACCTTTGACTTCGGCCTCAAGGAACTGGTAAACATGGTCGGCCTTTCCCCCGAGGAAGGGTATATGATGATGAAGAAGATCATGGAGAACCGCAAAATCCAGCTGGTGAATGATAAAATATACGTGCTTGACGTTCGGGACATTGCCCAGCAAGCCCAACTATACCGCCGCACGATTCGGAAGGCGAAGGTCTGAGAGAGCGGGGGTTGGACCTATAAGCTTTTCTGGGAGTACCATATTTCGATACGTGCCCGGCGATCGGCGATTTCTTCCTTTTGAGTTATCCCCGCCAACACATCAAGAATAAGGTCTTTGATTTTTGTTGACCGTTGCTGCGATAAATCAATATGCCGTAAATCGTTGTTTTCTATCTTGTCAAGCCGGCTGTATATATCCTTGAATATCCACCCCTTGAATCTTTTACTGAGGCTCCCGATGAATACCAGGATAACCAAAAGTGAGGTAATAATGCCGCTATATTCCTACGCTACATCCCCCTTCGTTCAATACTATGCCTTAATCTTTACTGGAAGGGGGCTTACCCTTTGACCCGAAACATCGGGACCACCCCCTTATTGATAATTATGCCGGGTTCAGGGAATGTCATATTCTAAGGCCGCTGTATTGGAAGCCAATTTTGCTTCGATCTGTTCCGCTGTGTATCCCTGTTTTACCAGTTCCAGAACCGCCTTTCGTCCTTCCTCCCGGGCTTCTTCCCTGTTAATCCGCGTATGCTCCATGATAGCTTCCACAAATCCTTCAAACATGGGCTGCTCCCTCTGTTTTTGTCCCTGCTGTATTGGAGGCCAATTTTGCTTCGATCTGTTCCGCCGTGTATCCCTGTTTTACCAGTTCCAGAACCGCCTTTCGCTCTTCTTCCCGGGCTTCTTCCCTGTTAATCCGTGCATACTCCACGATAGCTTCCACAAATCCTTCAAACATGGGTTGATCCTCCTTCTTGTCCGTAAAATAACCGGAGATGGTCCGAATTTCCTCTTTTGGATATACATCCCGGTTTAACAGGACGGTTATCACGTCCATTAATAGTTTAGTCAGTTCTTCCGGAATCTTCAATGCTGTTTTTTCCAGGTAGTCCAGGGGTAATTTACTTAATAGCGATTTCCCATCGCTTTTTTTCAATTTATCGATAATCATAACCAGGGACAGCGTATCGTTAAACCGGACCAAGTCCTCCTGGGTATACCGGTTCAGGTCCACCAGGAGGTACTCAAATTTGGGGATGTATTGGTGGAACACATCATTCAGAGCGGTCCGGTCCAGGAAGTTCATTTTTGCAGTCCAGGGCGCAGCGCCGTCATAGAAGATGATGGGCAAAACTGGCGGATAGCGGAAATCCCTGGTTGCACTGATCCCCTTATGTTCCCGGTTGATTTCCTTTTCATAGTCGTCCAGGATCAGGCAGATGTACTGGAGCATCTTGAAACTGGACCGGTAATTGACCCTGGACTCATGTTCCACCAGGGCGATGATAAAAACCGGCGCTCCTTTGAGCGTAATCCGTTTAACCGTGTCCGAGTCCTGGTTGTCCTGAAAAAGCGGCAGAAAACGCTCGCTTATGTCCTCGATATCTTCGGGCCGGACATCCTTTAGTAATTCGATGTTTAGATAGTCCCGTAAAAATTCGGCAAAGAGTTCCGGGTTGCCAAGGATAAGTTTGAAACTGTTGTCCTTGGCATGGTAAATAGCCATAATATTCCTCCATAAGGCGGTATGCGGGCACACATGTCCCGTATTACCTCCTTGAGGCGGCTATAGAGAAAAATACTTTAGGGGGAAAAGAAAAACCGCTTATATTCCATGGGCAGAAAAATTCACCCCTCGCTGTCAAACACCGTCTTCCCCAGCGCCGAAGCATCGTCCCTGATCCCCGC
>BNUW01000071.1 GCA_025997655.1 Spirochaetia bacterium | reverse complement strand
GATGCGGGCCGGGCTTCCCTGGACGAAATCGTGGCGTTGCCCGCATCAATCTCCTGCAGGGGATGTGCCGGATATCAGTTCCCAAGCGGCGGTGCTCATGGATGCCGCCACGGGAACGGTGCTGTACGCGAAAAACGGCGATACCCCCATTCCCCCTGCCTCACTGACAAAACTTATGACCATCCATCTGGTCATGCAGGAGATTGATGCGGGCCGGGCTTCCCTGGACGAAATCGTGGCGTTGCCCGCAGAAAGCTGGGCGGTGAATCAACCCCCCCGGTCAAGCCTGATGCACTTAGCGGAGGGGCAGGTAGTCAGCCTCCGAGAACTGATTCTGGGGCTGGCCATACCCTCGGGAAACGATGCCGCCGTAGCGGTAGCCCTGCGGTTCAGCCCCACGGTGCAGGACTTTGTGAGCCGCATGAACGCCGAAGCTCAACAGTTGGGTTTGAAGGAAACCCGGTTTACGGAGCCCGCGGGGATTGACGAAAACAATACGACCACCGCCCTGGAATTCGCCGCTTTCTGCCGGGAATATATCATACGCCACCCGAACAATCTCCGGGAGTTTCATTCGGCCATGGAATTGATCTATCCCCGCCCGGACAATGTTGCACCGGAACTCCGGAGCACGGTACGGTTCTGGCGCCAGCGCAACCATAATTCCCTGCTCACCAGTTTTGAAGGGGTGGACGGCCTGAAAACCGGGTACATCGACGAGGCGGGTTACAATATCGCCCTTACCGCCGCCCGGTTGGAAACCCGGCTTATCGCGGTGATCCTGGGGGCGCCCGCTTCCTGGGGGGGTGACCGTATCCGGGACGCCGACGGGAGCAATCTCCTTAGTTGGGGTTTTAAGCACTTTAAGACCCTGCGTCCGCCGGAACCGGAAATACCCCCGGCCCGGCTGTGGAAGGGAAATCGCCCCTCGGTGCAGACCATTCCTGCGGAGCCCATCCCCTTCACCACCCTTATTGACCGGGGTGAAAATCTTAGTTGGGAAACCGTGCTGGATGAGCCCCTCATCGCTCCCCTTCCCGCAGGGCTTGCGGTGGGTACGCTTATTTTGAATGACGAGAGGGGCGAACTCCGCCGCATCCCCCTGATCACCGCGGAGGAAGCGGCGCAGGGAAATATTTTCAAGCGGGGCTGGGATGCGCTGGGCTTGTTTTTCCGGAAGATCTTTGCAAAGCCAATCTGAATAATGGTATACTCCCGGCATGGAAAGCGACCGTATTAGTATCATCCTGGCCTTGCTGGCCCTGCTCCTCTGTTCGGCCTTCTTTTCCGCTGCGGAGACCGCCTTTTCCTCCCTGAACCGCATAAAACTGAAAAATTTAGCCAACAATGGGAACAAACGGGCCGCCCTGGCCCTGAAATTAGCGGAAAATTACGATAAACTCCTCTCCACCGTCCTGATCGGGAACAATATCGTCAATATTACCGCCTCCGCCCTGGGCACGGTCCTCTTTGTGGGGCTCTTCGGCAATGCAGGGGTGTCCGTAGCCACCCTGGTTATCACCGTCCTGGTGCTCCTCTTCGGCGAAATCTCCCCCAAAACCATGGCAAAGGAAGCCCCCGAGGGTTTCGCCATGTTCTCCGCCCCCATTTTGCGATTTTTTATCTGGCTATTCTTGCCCTTGAACCGGCTGTTTACCCTCTGGAAGAGCTGTATCGTCAAACTTTTCCGGGTAAAGGGGGATCGTTCGGTCACCGAGGCGGAACTCCTGACCTTTGTGGAAGAGGTTCGCCAGGAAGGGGGCATCAACGCCCGGGAAGAGGACATGATCCGCCGTACCATCGAATTTGACGACCTCACCGCTGCGGAAATCGTCACTCCCCGGGTGGATGTGGCTGCCGTTGACATCACCGAAACCCCGGAGCAAATTGAGCGGAAATTTTACGAGACCGGTTTTTCCCGCCTGCCGGTCTTTCGGGAGACCATCGACCATATCGCCGGGGTCCTTTTGCAAAAAGACTTTCATTATAATGTCCTCAAGCAGGGGAAACCTCTGGAGGAGGTGCTTAAACCCATCGTTTTCGTGACCAAGTCCATCAAAATCTCCCGGCTTCTCAACAAACTCCAGGAAAAAAAGTCTCATATGGCGGTTTTGGTGGACGAATACGGCGGCACCGTGGGAATTGTGACCATCGAGGACATTCTGGAGGAGTTGGTAGGGGAAATCTGGGATGAGCACGACCATGTGGTGGAGGCAATCACCCCCCTGGAGCCCGGGGTCTACCGGGTGCTGGGCAATACCGCCCTGCAGGATGTGCTGGACCTCTACGGCATCGAAAACGACGACAAAACCAACGCCACCACCGTGGGCAGTTGGGCCATCGAAACCCTGGGAGGGGTCCCCCGGGAAGGGGATGTTTTCAGCTTCAGGACCCTCAAGATCCGGGTTACCAGGGCGCTGCGGCATAGGGTGCTGGAATTGGTGATTTCGGATCAATAAATCTGGGGGGGATGGGTACTGGGACTGTGGACGACGGGTTAAGACAGCGGATGTGCAGCATTGTAAAAATCCGCTTCCGGGCAAGCTATTTCCTTATATGATAAAGAATTACGTCTTTGGGCGCTATATGATTCGAACATATGACCCCCACGGTGTAAACGTGGTGCTCTAACCAGCTGAGCTAAGCGCCCGGTTTAAGAACCCTACCATAAGCGGGCCTCTCCGTCAAGATACGCAGAGGAAACCGCATCCCCTTGTTTTCTCCTTGACAGTTGTTTTTATTTGCGATATATTCCTAGTAATTGACTAGGAGTAATATGTCAAACCGAAGCGATTCCTTCAGCTTTTCTTAACACACCATCTATTATTGCATAAACCTGATCCGTAAGATTCGCCCGCTCTTCCGCAGGGATATCGGTGGTGGCAATAGGGGCGGCGAAGTTTACCGAAACCGGTCCTGAGTGAACCCGGCCGGTTTTTTCAAAGACATCGTAACTGCCGGTTATGGCCACGGGAACTATGGGGGCGCCTGACTTGGTGGCCAGTTTCAGGGATCCGGGCTTAAAGGGAAGCAGGCCGCGGCCTTTACCCCGGGTCCCCTCAGGGAAGACGATCATGACGCCCCCGGATTTGATTCGCCCTATTCCTTCGTTAATGGTACCGATCGCCTTCCGTATATTGTTCCGGTCGATAAAGAGCCCCCCTAAGAGGGGAATCCAGATATTTAATATTGGAACTGCGGCCAATTCTTTTTTGGCGATGAACCCAACCGGCCGACCCAGGGTGGCCAGAAGCAGGACGATATCAAAAATACTGTTGTGGTTCCCTGCCAAACAGAAGCCTCCCTTCCGGGGGATATGCTCCCTGCCTGAAACCGTAAGCGGACAGCCCGTAATGGCGATAATCATCCACGCCCACCCCTGGGCGATCCGGTAGATCAGGTACTTCATGGGCCGTTTCAACCCAAAGAAGCTCAGTAAAAAGCATAAAACCGCCGGGAAGGTGACAATAAATGAGCCCAGGCCGAAAAGAAAAAAACTGAAGACTGTTCTTACCATATCAACTCCTCAAACCGGAATGGATAGTTTCCGCAGGGTTTCCCGGGCTGTTTCAGGGTTCTGCCACACAAAGCCCCGTATTCCCAGGGAACACGCCGCCTCAATATTAACCGGCATATCGTCAAAAAAAACAAGTTCATCCGGCTTCAGTTTCAGGGCGGCGCAGCAATCCCGGTATATCTTTTCCTCCGGCTTGATCGATGAGCTTTCGCAGGAAAAGATACCCGCATGGGGCAGGCTGAATACGGGAAACTTCTCCCGGGCTATGGCCAGAAAATCGTGGGGCATATTGGAGAGTATCCCCAGTTTAAGCCCCGCCTGTTTTACATCCTCCATAAGCCGCACCGTCCCGCCGTTTATCCGGCTCCAACTTTCCGTGTCGATGTCCACCATCTTTTTCAGGACCCCCTCATCCCGAACAATCCCTGCCAGGGCCAGCATGTTCCGGTAATACTCCACCCCCAGGATCGTTCCCCGGTCATATTCACCGCGATACGACCACCGCCGGGCTTCAAACGCTTCGACCCCCATCCCCGCCAGGTCCGCCAGTTGCTCCTTCACCCCATCCTCCGGGGGAAAACAAATCACCTTCCCATAATCAAAGGCCACACCTTTTATACTCATTCCAAACACCTCCAGTATTATCCCGCCAAAGAAGCCAGCTTTTCCCGGATAAACTCGCTTTTTTCCTTTAAGCCGATGCTCCCGGTCTGTAGGAGCAGCACATTCGGCGCCCTGGGGTCCAGCTTTACCCTGCCGTTTGACTCCTGCATGAGCCGCAGGAGCCGGTCTATTTTTACCTTAGAAACCTTGCCGAATTCAACCCTGACCGAACCGCCTTTTTCCTTCAGCGAGAAGACCGATATATCCCGGCAGATGATACGTATCTCCGCCAGGGATAAAAGGGACGCCGCCTCGTCCGGGGGCGGGCCAAAGCGATCCGTCAGTTCCCCAAGGAGGTTTTCAAGTTCCTCCCTGGTGTGTACCGATGCTATCTTCTTGTAGACCTCCATCTTTTCCTGGGCGCCGTCTATATACGCGTCGGGGATAAAGCCTGTGTACTCCAGTTCCAACAGTGTTTCTGTTTCCGCCTCGTACTGGGAGTTTTCCAGACGCCGCACCGCATCGTCCAGGAGCCTCATGTAGAGGTCGAAGCCCACGGAATAAATGTCCCCGGACTGCTCCCGGCCCAGGAGATTCCCCGCCCCCCGGATCTCCATGTCCTTCATGGCAATCTTAAACCCCGAGCCCAGTTCGGTAAAGTCGGAAACAACCTGGAGCCGCTTCATGGCAAGCTCAGTCAGGGCGCGGTCCCTGGGGTAGAAAAGGTACGCGTAGGCCACCCTGTCTGAGCGCCCTACCCTGCCCCGGAGCTGGTAGAGCTGGGACACGCCGTACATATCCGCCCGGTCGATAATAATAGTGTTCACGTTGGGGATGTCGATGCCGTTTTCAATAATGGTGGTGGACACCAGAACGTGAAAGCCCCCGTGGATGAACCGGTGCATCACGTCCTCCAGGTCCTGGGTGTCCATTTGGCCGTGGGCGGTTTCCACCAGCATCTCCGGCACCAGGTGTTCTATCCGTATCCGTGTGTCGGTAAGGCTCTCCACCCTATTGTGCAGAAAAAACACCTGCCCGCCCCGCTCCACCTCCGCCCGTATGGCCGCCGCAAGCTTTTCCTCGTTGAACTCGCCGACAAAGGTTTCTATGGGGCGGCGGTTATGGGGGGGGGTTGCCAGGAGGCTCATGTCCCGAATCTTGAGGAGGCTCATGTGGAGGGTCCGGGGGATGGGGGTGGCGCTCAGGGTAAGGCAGTCCACGTTGTGCTTCATTGTTTTGAGCCGCTCCTTGTCCTTCACCCCAAAGCGCTGTTCCTCGTCGATCACCATGAGCCCCAGGTCCTTAAAGGCCACATCCTTCTGGATGATCCGGTGGGTCCCCACCAGGATGTCCACCTCCCCCTTCTTTACCGCCTCCAATGCCTTCCGGGTTTCACTCCGGTCCACAAACCGGGAGAGCATGGCCAGCCGCACCGGAAACTGGGAGAAGCGTTCCTGGAAATTTTCGTAATGCTGTTCCGCCAGTATCGTTGTGGGGGCCAGAAACGCCACCTGCTTCCCCCCCATGACAGCCTTAAAGCAGGCCCGCACCGCCACTTCGGTCTTGCCGTAGCCCACGTCCCCGCAGATAAGGCGGTCCATGGGGTTGGGCTTTTCCATGTCCTCCTTAATCTCCTCCACACAGCGAAGCTGATCCTCGGTTTCATCAAAGGGAAAGCTCGCCTCAAACATGGTCTGCCATTCGGTATCCACCGGGAACGCAAACCCCCGGGAAGCCCGGCGTTTAGAATACAGCTCGATGAGCTTTTCTGCGATCTCCTCTACAGACTGCTTGACCCGGCCCTTCCGGTTTTCCCAGCTCTTGGACCCCAGCTTATCCAGCCGCGGCGGCGCCCCCTCGTTCCCGATATACCGCTGGACCAGATTGACCTGCTCAATGGGTACAAAAACTATTTCCTCACCCAGGTATTCCAGCTTGATGTAGTCCCGTTCATGCCCCAGGGCCTTGATGCGCTCAATCCCCTTGAACAGCCCGATGCCGTAGTTTATGTGCACCACGAAGTCCCCGGGGTTTAGCTCCACAAAGGAGTCTATGGCAACACTCCGCGCCTGTCTGAGGGACCGGGGCGGCCGTTTCCGCCTGCCGAAAATCTCGTTCTCCTGGACCAGCATAAGTTTGATATCCGGCAAAGCAAACCCCGAAGTCAAAGGCAATGCCGCCACCATCACCCCCGCCCGTCCTTCTCCTTCCTTCTTTGCTTTCTCTTCCTTCTTCTCCTTCTTCTTCGTGTCCTTTGTGTCCTTTGTGGTTAAAAATTCTTCCTCTTCTCCCCCAAGCTCGTCCTTAAACAGTTCTTCTAAGCGTGCCGCCTGGGTATCCGATTCCGCCGCCACCACCAATTCCCAGCCCTGTTTCGCCAGAACGGCAAACTCTTCCTTTAAGTAATTGATGTTGCCGAAAAAACTCCGGGGGGGATCGCAGGACACCGTAACCCGGTGCGCCGCCGTATCCGCATCCCCCTTAATGGTCATGAAGGAAACCCGCCGGGGGATGCGGTCCGCAAGATCCCCGAACTTCAGCAATATCCGTTCCGGCGCCGGGACATCCCGTTCCCGCAATGCCTTGGTGTAAAGGCTTTTGTATTCCCGGTCCAGGGATTCCTGGGCGTTTTCCAGCCGTTCCCGTTCAAAATAGCAAACCGTTCCCGGACCTATGTCCGCTTCCCCCAGATAGTCCGTCAGTGAGGCGGCAGTTTCAAAGGCCAGGGGAAAAAACAGTTCCTCTCCGGGGGCAGTCCGGCGGGTCATCAGCTCTTCAAGGATCGCCCGGCCCTGGCTGCGGCCTTGACCGGAAAATTCCTCCATGGATGCAAGGTTTCGGCTTAAGGCTTCGATCCGGTCATCGGACCAGACCACCTCTTTAAGGGGGCGAATCACCAGTTCCGCTGCTTTGTCATGGATCGTGCTGCTCTGGTCCACGGGATCGAAGCGCTTAATGGATTCCACCACGTCAAAGTCAAACAAAACCCGGTACGCTTCTCCGTCCCCCATAAGGACATCCAGCACCTCCCCCCGCAGGGCAAACTCCCCATGAACCTGGACCCGCGGCGCCCGGGTATAGCCGTAACGCACCAGGGTTTCCGCCAGGGACACCGTGTCGATTTTTCCGCCGGGCTTAAGGGTGATGAGGAGGCTGCGGATATAATCCGGAGGCGGCAGGGGGGTAAGAAAAGCCCGCTCCGGCGCAATTACGATACCGCGTCCCCCCCCGGTCCTGGCCAGGGCGCTCAAAACCCGGCTCCGGTCCCCAAACACCGCCGAAAGGGGGGCCATTTCCCGGTAGGGCATGGCGCCCCACCAGGGGAACAGCGCCACCGGCAGCCCCAGGGTTTCCAGGTCCGAAGCCAGATCCACAGCCTCCCGTTCCGTGGGGGTCACCGCCAGGAAAGTACCGGGCTTGTTTTGGAACAAGCCGGCCAGGAGTATCGCCCCGAAGGAACCTTCGGCGCCCTCTATTTCAAGGGGGAAAGCGCCCCGCAAAGAGGCGTCAAGAACACCGGAAACCGTTGGGGATGCGGCTATCCGCTTTAAAAATGAAGGAACCGACACGGTATTCGGAGCCATACTTTCTATTTTTCTTTTGCCGGCGGCTGCGGCGGGTACGTACGGTCCCGCCACCCGAATTTATAGCCAAATCCCAGTTCGACAGTATCTTTCCCAAGGGCGAATCCACGGCCGTCAATTTTAAAGGGGTACCGGTAGAAATCCATATCATCGGCAAAATCTATATTGTATCGTATATCAATAAAAAATCCCCCCCTGCTCCATGCCTTTACCGCGGCCTGAACGCCGATAAGAACATTAAAGAGACCAAGATACTCATTATCAGATATATTATATTGCGCCCCCACATAGGGAGAAATCATAAAATGAAGCGACGGTTTTAACGGGAACTTTATGAGTACCGGAAAACCAATAACGGGGACAAGATCACTCTGCGCGATACTGGCCTCCAGTTCCACACCGGCTTCAACACTCATCCAATTGAGAAAATGAAACTCACCGGTAATCCCCCCGCCAAATACGTTCGGTATATACGGGCCAGTTTTATCGGTATTTTTTTCATTATACCCAAAGCCAAAACCCATATCGGCATAAGCGGTCACATATATCCATTTATTCCGCCACCGCTGGTCTTCCCAGGCCTGCACCGCTAATACCTGGGGGGAGGTATCAATATAAACGGACTCCCGGACTTTCTGCCCGATGGAGGCGTATTGTTTCGTCAAGGGAACATTTGCCATGGCCTGGTACACCAGATATAAATTCCAGTCGGCCATTTCACTGAGCGCATCATAATAACAACTAAGGGTTATGACTTCACGCCCCTCACGCAGTTCCAGTACCGTTATTTCAAGGGCCTTCCATTCGCCGAATTCATCCAGTCCTTTTATACAATCTAAACGAAACGCAAAGTCCGCTTCCCCTTCGGAATCAACGATCATGTACCGCGCGGCCTCTATTTCCATAATAAAATTATCATGGAAATAGACGCTTTCTTCTTCCGTGCCTCCGGTTACCGGCCGGACAAAAATCTTCGTTTCCTCCCGGGTTTGGGAATAGACGGCGGCTGCGGAGATGATCAGCAGCAACAGCAGGATGGCCTTTTTTCTCATTTATTATACCGTATATCATTTTTCGGCAGGTTTCAAGCATAGCGCTAAGATATTCAGGAGAAGAATAAACACAGAGAACACAGAGGGAAGAATGAAGGAGTAAATAGTCAATTTTCCCTCTTCCTCTGTGTCCTCTGTGCCTCCTTTGTGCTCTCTGTGTTAAAATTCTTCATCGGTATATCTCGTTTCTTGTAAGGTATTCATACGGACCTACCGATTACTATATATAGGGAGTTAGAGGTTTTATGGTGAAACAGCGAAAAATTATGGTCCTTGCCCTGGTTCTGGGCATCCTTTCCGTTCCCGTGTTTGGCGGGCCGGAGGTTCCCGGGCTGAGTATCCGGTACTTTGACAAGCGGATCTACTATTTGACGGATGATCCTATTTTTGTGCAGATCACCATTGCCAATACAAGCCCATCCCCCTTCCGGTTCAGGCTGGCGGATGACCGGGCCTTTTCTATCGACTTCGATGTGCGGACCATGACAAACCTCCCGGTGAAAGCCGCAGAACCCCTGCTCAACCGGCGTTCCACCAACCAGCAGGTATTTTTCCGGGAAATCACCGTGGAAAGCGGGGAATCCTTCTCCTTCACGGAGGATCTGCGGAATTATACCCTGCTGGACAAGAGCGGCGCCTACGTGGTCCAGGTCCGGATGTACCCGGAACTGTACCGCACGGCGGGAACCGGCGGCATTTCCCTGGAATCCAACCGGCTCAGCCTCAACATCCGGCCACCCGCCCTGCTTAGTCCCAGCGGGCTTCCCCAGGCGCTGGACGTGGAAACCAACGCCAACCTGGTCAGGGCGGCATTAGCCCCGGATCAGGTGGTAAACTATATCCTTAGCGCCCGGCAGAAAAGCCAGTGGGAAAAATTCTTCCTCTACCTGGATTTGGAGGCCATGATAGTCCGGGATGCCCCGCGGCAGCGCCAATGGCTCGCGGAAAGCGAGGAGGGCCGCCGGAGAATGATAGCCCGGTACCGGCGCGAACTTGAGATGGCGGTTACCGACGGGGATATCGCCACCATCCCCATGGAGTTCCAGATAGAGCGAACCACCTACACCGCCGAAGAAGGCACCGTTTCGGTATTGGAAAAATTTAAGGTCGGCAATTATACCGAACGGAAACGCTATACCTATTACTTGCGCCAAAAAGAAGATATATGGACCATCGTTGATTATACGGTTTTAAACTTGGGGACCGAATAAAAGCCTGAGTTCCAAAATAGAAGAATTTTAACCGCAAAGGCGACGAAGGCGCGCAAAGGGGAAGAGAAGACCCCTTCGGGATCTGGCTATCCCTCATCTTCCTTTGTCGCCTTCGCGGTTAAAATTCTTCAAAAATATCTCAGTTCTGAGTGAATTTGGTAGTTAAAAAAGTAAATGCAGAAGCCCTGTGGACCCCTCTTAGTGGTCCAAAAATTCTTTCAGCTTCCGGCTTCTCCGGGGGTGCCGTAGACGGCGCAGGGCCTTTGCCTCAATCTGCCGGATCCGTTCACGGGTGATGTTGAAGTACAGCCCCACCTCCTCCAGGGTAAGGGAATACCCGTCGTCCAGGCCGAAGCGCATCTTGAGCACCTCCTGTTCCCGGACGGGCAGGGTTTTCAGCACATCCGCAATCTCTTCATGGAGGATGGTAAAGGCGGTCTGGTTCGCCGGGTTCTCCACGTCCTTGTCCTCGATAAAGTCCCCCAGCAGGGAATCCTCTTCCTCCCCAATGGGGGTTTCAAGGCTAATTGGTTCCCGGGACACGTTTTTTACCGTCTTTACCTTCAGGGCGGTCCAGCCCAGGCGTTCGGCGATTTCCTCGTCCGTGGGTTCCCGGCCCAACTCCTGCAGGAGGGTCTTGGATTCCCGGGACACCTTGTTGATCTGCTCTATCATGTGGACCGGCACCCGGATGGTCCGGGCCTGATCCGAGATGGACCGGGTTATGGCCTGCCGTATCCACCAGGTAGCGTAGGTGGAGAATTTAAAGCCCTTGCGGTAATCGAACTTTTCCACCGCCTTGATAACGCCGATATTCCCCTCCTGGACCAGGTCGAAGAAATGCAGCCCCCGGTTGGTGTAGCGCTTGGCAATAGACACCACCAGGCGGAGGTTCGCCTTGATAAACCGGTCCTTGGCCTTCTTTATCATCACCCGGCCCCGGTTTATCTCCTTAGCCATCTGGTTTATATCTTCTTTTGGCGCCTCAAATTCCGCTTCCATCTGCCGGAGTTTTTTATCCGTTACCTGGATATGCCGGATAAGTTCCTTTATTTCGTCCGCCGTAAGCCCCAGCTCGGATTCCAGCCGTTCCCGATCTTCCTGGATGACCAGGCCCCGGCCAAGAGCCCGCAGCTCCCTGACGGACCCCACCCGGAGCCGCTTTTCAATCCGTTCCTGCTCTTTCGTGTACTTCTTTATTTTTTGCGCGGCCTGGACAAACTTTTCCGAAAAGGCCGCTATTTCGTCCGGGTGGATTTCCGTCGATTCAATGGTCTCAAGGATGCGGGCCCGCAGCCCGGCCAGTTCCTGATCCTCAAAAATATCCCCCCCGCGGGTGATGATCCGCCGCTTTTGCTCAAGGTAGTTCTTGAGGTCCCCTCCGATTACCCTGAGAGTTTCCCGGTAAAACTGGTTCAACCGGCGGCACTCAATGAAGTACTCCCCGGCCTCCTTTTTGGTCATCCCCAATTGCCGGGGGTCCTTCTTGGAATAGACCCGGTGGTGGATATGGCAAAATTCCGTGATAACCATCCCCGACTTCTTGATAACCCCGGTGATGATATTCTCCCCGCTCTCCATCTGCTTGGAAAGCTCCATCTCCTGCTCCACGGTAAGCAGGCGCTCCTTCCCGATTTCCCGCAGATACACCTTGATGGGGTCATCCACCGAGGATTCCTTCTTGTTGTAGACCAGCCGTTTTTTATCCGCCTCGTCCTTTTTCCGCGGGCTAATGGCCCCAAGCTCCGGCTCCGCCGCGCCCGCCGCATCCTCCCCCGGGATATCCTCTTCAACTATCTGGATCGTATGTTCGTTCAGAAGCTTGAAAACCTGTTCCATTTTGTCAGGATTAGCAATATCCTCGGGGGGCAAAAAGTCGGAAAGTTCATCAAAGGAAAAGATTTTCTTTTCCCCGGCGTATTCCAGTAATTTTATCACCGCAGGGTCATGAGCCATGTCTGCCGGCGCAGATGTATTTGGCATAGTCACTTCGGGTGTATGCAATTCCGTCATTTACTTGCTTCCTTACGGGGAAAATAGCCCCCGCGCTTTACATTTAGAGGCTTTATTTTGCAGACCAACTCTACTAGTATAGGAAAATTTCGATTTTTTGTCAAACGGGGGTCCCCCATGACCAGCAATTCAAAGTATCACCCGTCAGGTTCATCACCCCAAACAAAAACAATAAAAGCAGACCAGTCTTCATGTAAAAACCGGCTGAAGGTATACTTGAGAGCGGTATAGAAATTGTCCCGACGGCC
>BNUW01000070.1 GCA_025997655.1 Spirochaetia bacterium | reverse complement strand
GCCATGGCTTTCAAGGCTGATCAGGCCGCCTTTGATACTCTCCAAAGGGAAGCCACCGCCGCGATTAGTTCCCGGCTTAAGGCCAAACGGGATGCGGATTTCGTCGGGGAACCGGTAGCCCGGACCGCCGGAGCCGGTTCCCAGGGGGTCACCGCCCTGGATCATAAAATCCGGGATAACCCGGTGAAAGATAAGGCCGTCATAAAAGGGTTTGCTCCCGGCGGCGGTCATCTTCCCCTCCGCCAGGGCGACAAAATTACAGACCGTCATGGGGGTCTTTTGGTATTCCAGCCGCAGGATGATGTCCCCCCGGTTGGTATGAATCCGGGCAAACATGCCGTCCCCGAGATTCCCATCCCCTCCACCGGAACCGGACTTCCCTGAGGGGGCGCAGGCAGCGGTCCCGGCGGCAAAACACGCCAGGAGAAAACTACCGATACTCAATCTTGTTAATCCACGCATAGGAAAATTATACCACAGAATGAGAGTTTGGGCTAGAGCTTAACCCGGCCCCGGAAGCTGCGGGAAAGGGTCAGCCGGTCGGCATATTCCAGGTCACCCCCCACGGGCAGTCCCGAGGCAAGGCGCGTCACCTCAACCCCGGAATCCTGGCCCGGTAGGGCCTTAAGCAGTTTCTGTAAGTAGAGGGCGGTGGTGTCCCCTTCCAGGGTGGGGTTCATAGCCAGGATCACCTCCCGCACCCCCTCCCGACGGACCCGGTTGAGGAGCCGCCCGATACTGAGGTCCTCCGGGCCTATGCCTTCCAGCGGGGCGATGAGCCCCCCTAACACATGGAAGCGCCCGTGAAACTCCCGGGATTCATCGATGACCCGCACATCCTGGGCCCGCTCGACCACACATAATAGAGAAGCATCCCTGCCGGAATCGGTGCAAATGGGGCAGGGATCGGTTTCCGTAAAGCCGCCGCACAGGGAGCAGTGCCTGATTGAGCGGTGGAGCCCCGCAAGCGCCTCCGCCAGATCACGGGCATAGTCGGCGCTGGTATCCAGGATATGGTAGGCCATACGGCCTGCGCTTTTCTTGCCCACCCCGGGGAGTTTGGCAAGAAGGGTCACCAGCCGGTCAAGCGCGTTCATCAAGAGGACGCACCTGGGGCGCCGAAGCCCGGAAAACCGCCGGGGAAGCCGGGCACGCCCTGGAGTCCCGCCGTGCCCATAAGGGAACCCATTTCGCGGTTCAGGGCTTCCTTTATCTTTTCCGCGGTGCCGGTAAAAGCGGCGGCAACCAAATCCTGGAGCATTTCCACATCCGCCGCCGCTTCCGGCAGTATCCGCACCGCCAGAATTTCCATGCGGCCATTCATCGTGATCTCCACCATGCCGCCCCCGGCGGAACCGGTCACCGTAATGCCCCCCAGTTTTTCCTGGAAGGACCCCACCTGCTCCTGAATTTTCTGGGCGTTTTTGAGAATATCAAAGGGATTTATTTGCATCGTTACTCCTATAAAATGGAAATGATTACTATCATTCCCTCTCCATGCTGCTTTTTTTCACCACCGTTCCCCGGAACATCCGTTGAACCAGCGCTACCTGGGGCGGCAATTCCGCATCCCCTGCGTTGCCGGAGGACACCACTACCTCAATATCCAAGGGATGGCCCTCCCAAAGCTCCCCCAGGATTTGCCGGATAAGGGGGTACTCCTTCTTCAGCAAACCCGCCGTCAGGGCATCCCGCACCGGGATAAGAAGTTTCTCACCGGGGGGCGTCGCCCATTCCCAGGGCAGGGACTTCTCTATCCCCGAAGCAAGTATCCCCCGGTCCCGGCGGAGGCTCCCGATAAGGGCAAGGCGCAGTTCCGGTAAGTCCTTGCAAGGCGCCGGTTTAACGGTTTGCGCGCTTACCGGCGTTGAGCTTGCCGCGGGTTCGAGCGTCGGCTGCCGGGATGCAGGTTCAGCCGCAGCTTCCCGGGCGGCCAGAAGCCGCTTAAACCCTTCGGTAAAAGCGCCGGGACGGCTAAGGTCGTCTCCGCTATGGTTTACCGGGGCCCCACTCAGCCCCGCCGGGCTAAAGGGCCGGCTAGCCCTCCCCCGCCGCCTTGGGCGAGGACATTCTGTGCACCGGCGATGGCGTTCCGCAGTTCCAGGGGGGACACCCAGCGGTCCAGCCAGCAGAGTTTTGACAGCACCGTTTCCAGTTCAAACCGGGGAGAAACCGAGTACCGTATGTCCCGGTAGAGCCCCAGGAGCAAAGACAAAGCCTGTTCAAGCTGCGCCGAATCAAGCTTCTCCCGGACCGGGGCGGAGAAACGCTCCGGTCCGTAACCCAGGAGGGTCTCCCGGGTAACCCCGTTTTTCAACAGCAGCAGGCTCCGGTAATACCCCGCTACATCAATGACGAATTGTTCTATCGCTACCCCGCCGTCCAGGATGCCGTCCAGCAGGGCAAAGGCGGCGGCGGTATCGTTGGCCGCGCAGGTTTCCGCCAGGGCGTTAAGTTTATCCAGCCCCACCAGCCCGAGCTTGTCCCGGATAAGCTGTTCACGGATATGCCCATCGGAAAAGGATGCCACCTGGTCAAAGAGGGTGTAGGCGTCCCGGAGACTGCCGGTGGATTCCTTGGCAATCCAGAACAGGGCCTCGTCCTCCGCCTCAATCCCCATTTCCGTGCAGGTATCCTTGAGGATTTTCTGTATGGTTTCTATGGGGATAAGCCTGAAATTGAACTGCTGGCACCGGCTCCTGATGGTGGCCGGTACCTTATGGACTTCCGTGGTGGCGAAGATAAAGACGATATACTCAGGGGGCTCCTCAATGGTTTTGAGCAGGGCGTTAAAGGCGTTGTTGGTGAGCATGTGGACTTCATCTATTATATAGATCTTTTTCTTCCCCCCGTGGGGCGGGAAAATGACCTCGTCCTTAATCTGCCGCACGCTGTCCACCGAGTTATTGGACGCCCCGTCAATCTCGATGATGTCCAGATTTGCCCCCCGGGCGATTTCCCGGCAACTGGGACAGACACCGCAGGGGTTCACTGTGGGCCCCTTCTCGCAGTTGAGGGACCGGGCAAGGATACGGGCGGCGCTGGTTTTGCCGCAGCCCCGGGGCCCTGAAAAGAGGTAGGCATGGGCGATACGCCCCGATTCGATGGAACTTTTCAGGGTGGCGGCGACAAAATCCTGGCCGGCCAGTTCGTCGAAGGTTTTGGGGCGGCGCTTGGTGGCGGTAACTTCATAAGCCATGATGGGGTAGTATAGCCTGGTTCGTAAAAAAAATAAACCGGCTAAGAGCAGAAAAGAATATGCCGGGAGAAGGTTAGCGGGGGGTCCTGTCAGTGGGAAAGCACAGGGTCCCCCCGAAGGGTCCCCCCTATGCTTTCCCACTGCCACCCCCAATACTTTTACTGGGGCATATTCTTTTCTGCCTCGAGGGGATACGAACAGGCTATCCTTTGGAGCGCTAAACATTGGCAGGAGTTCAAGCCGGAGGGCTTTCCCCTTGGATAACTGCGTCATCCCTCCTTCTTCCTCCGTGTATTGCCTAGTATTCAGCTGCGTATTATAATTGATGACATTATAGGAGGTCTTTTCTATGGCAAAAAAGAGTATCTCGGTCCGGACCGTGGTGGCGGTGGGTATCGGCGCCGCCCTGGTGTTTGTGTTGATGCGGTTCGTCGCGCTTCCCTCGGGGATTCCCAATACCAACCTGCAGCTTGCCCCGGCAATTCTGACGGTCTTTGCGGCGATTTTTGGGCCTGTCGCGGGACTGCTCATCGGCTTCATCGGGCACACCCTGACGGACCTTAGCTGGGGTGGAGTGTGGTGGTCCTGGGTTATCGCGGATGCGGTTTTCGGCCTTTTGGTCGGTCTGTTCTGGAAGCTCTACAAGATTGAGGAAGGGGGATTTGGGGTCAAGAATGCGGTCATCTTCAATGTGGTGCAGATTCTTGCCAACGCCGTGGCCTGGGTTGCTATCGCCCCCACCCTGGACATCCTGATCTACCAGGAGCCGGTGGATAAGGTGTATCTCCAGGGGCTGGTTGCCGGCGGGCTCAACAGCGCAGTTATTCTGATCCTCGGTACCATCCTGGCCTTTGGCTACAGCCGTACCAAGGTTAAGGCGGGCAGCTTAAAGGCGGAATAGTATTTCGGTACTGGTTTTCCGGGACTTTGGTTTTCAGTACCGGTCCCAGGCGGAGCCGACCCTGTTCGATATCAACTTTTCCGTTGGCCGGGGGGAGAAGATTCTGATCCTGGGGCCCTCAGGGTCGGGGAAGTCCACCCTGGCCCATTGCATCAACGGACTTATTCCCCACGCCTTTAAGGGCGCCATCAGTGGTTCCTGTTCCATCATGGGAGAAGAATCTGCGGCCCTGGATATTTTTACCCTTTCAACAAAAGTAGGAACCCTGCTGCAGGATACGGACGGTCAGTTCGTGGGGCTCAGCGCCGGGGAGGATATCGCCTTCGCGGCGGAGAACGATTGTGTGCCCGCCGCAGAAATGCACCGCCGTGTGCGGCAGGCGGCAGCGCTGGTCCACATGGAGGATCACCTGGAAAAATCGCCCCAGGATCTTTCCGGGGGGCAGAAGCAGCGGGTATCCCTGGCGGGGCTTCTGATGAACGATGTGGACATCCTCCTCTTCGATGAACCCCTGGCGAATCTTGATCCCGCTGCGGGGAAAGAGGCCATTGAGCTGATTGACCGGCTCCACAATGAAACGGGAAAAACCGTTATCATCGTGGAGCACCGGCTGGAGGATGCGCTGCATCGGCCGGTGGATCGTATCGTGGTAATGGATAAGGGGAGAATCCTTGCGGACCTGAAACCGGCGGAACTTTTGGCGTCGGACCTGCTGGGCAAGACCGGCATCCGGGAGCCTTTTTACCTAAGCGCCCTCAGATATGCCGGCATTGATTTGACGCCTGATATGGGCCTTGAGTCGGTAGAAACACTGCGCTTTGATCCCCGCCCCCTTGCGGCCTGGGATGCGGCATTGCCGGAGGAACGGCTGCCCGAAAGTGCGCCGACCCTGCTGGAAGTGCGGGACTTGCAGTATCACTACCCTGGCACGAAACAGATCCTGGAGGGCGTGTCCTTTTCTTTGGCGAAAGGGGAATGCGTCAGCCTGGTCGGTAGAAACGGCGCGGGGAAGTCCACCCTGGCAAAGCTTATCGCGGGGTTTATCCATCCCGATGCGGGGCAGATTTTTCTGGATGGTAAGGACCTTGCGGATTATTCCATCAAGGAACGCTCTGAGCATATCGGTTATGTGATGCAGAACCCCAACCAGATGATTTCTTTCCCCCTGATCTTTGATGAGACCGCCCTGGCCCTGCGGAATCGCGGCGTCGGTGAAAATGAAATCCGGGACCGGGTCTATGGGGCCCTCAAAATCTGCGGCCTCTACCCCTTCCGCAACTGGCCGGTGAACGCTTTGAGCTTCGGCCAGAAGAAGCGGCTTACCATTGCCTCAGTATTAGTGATGGGGCCCTCCCTGATCATCCTGGACGAACCCACTGCGGGGCAGGATTACCGCCACTATTCGGAGATCATGGAGTTCTTACGGAAGCTCAATCGGGAACAGGGCCTTAGTTTCCTGCTGATCACCCATGATATGCACCTGATGCTTGAATACACCCGCCGCGCCCTGGTTCTATCCGAAGGGCATCTCTTAACCCGTGACACCCCCGCAGCGATACTAACTGACGATAGCCTGGTGGAAGCGGCAAGCCTGAAACGGACCAGCCTCTACGATTTAGCGGTCAAGGCGGGGATATCCGACCCCCGTGCTTTTGTCCGGCGCTTTATCGACTACGAGCAAGGCAGGAGGGTCACTGCGCCATGAGCCGCTTCATGCTGTCATACATAGACCGCTCCTCCCCGGTTCACCGCCTTTCCGGGGCAACCAAGCTGATAGTATTCCTCCTCTGGTCGGTGCTGACCATGGCGGGCTACGACACCAGGGTCATGCTGGCCATGAGCATTGTAAGCATAGCGGTGTTTATCGTCTCCGGCACGAAGCTGCGGGATACATCGTTTATTTTTAAGATGCTTGTTTTTTTCATGGTTATTAACATTGTTACTATTTACTTGTTTGCGCCGGAACAGGGGGTGGCAATATACGGGACCAGAAACCTCATCCTTAATGGCGTAGGCCGCTTTACCCTTACAAGAGAACAGTTATTCTACGAATTCAATATCCTGCTAAAATATTCCATGATGGTCCCCATGGCGATAATCCTAATCGTCACCACCCACCCCAGCGAATTCGCCGCCTCCCTCAATCGGGTGGGGGTAAACTATTCCATCGCCTATGCGGTAAGCCTTGCCCTGCGTTATATCCCGGACGTGCAGCGGGACTACGAAAGCATCTCCCAGGCGCAGCAGGCCCGTGGGGTGGAACTTTCCCGGAAGGTGTCCTGGATAAAACGGCTCAAGGGCGCATCAACAATACTGCTCCCCCTGGTGTTTTCATCCCTGGACCGCATTGATGTGATAAGCCACGCCATGGAACTCCGCAGTTTTGGTAAACACAAACGCCGAACCTGGTATTCCGGGCGGCCCTTTACCAGGGCGGATGTGCTGGTCCTGATTGTCGCGGCACTCCTCTTTGCCCTGGGAATGTGGGTTACCTTTAAGGACGGGAACCGGTTTTACAATCCCTTCAAACCGGAATAGCATCCGAAAATGTATCTCTGGTATTACATTTAATGCTTTACCAATTTTCGGGGTTTTGGGAAAGGCTCCGGGGTATATTAATAAGTCCTTGGGACTATAATTGGCACAACCAATTTTATGAATATTTCTGGAAAGGAGTGAAAATAAGTAATAACAATGCAATAGGCGTATTTGTACACAGGGCAATCGTAATTATGCGTGATGATGCGGAAGTATCGAAAAACAGTGCTGGTGTTTGAGGTGGGGGAATAGTTACATACTGAACCAAAGACGCCGGAGCTTGTCAAGAGCCAAATTCGGTTACGTCACGACTATCATGACGACCGGGGTACCCCTTTGGGAGAAGCGGCGATTCCGCTTTCCATCAATATCGGAATTACTACCTACAAACTTAATCCCATACAAGCCGCCCCGATAGCCCCCGCGTAGAGCCCCTGGGGCAAAAACTGTACATCAATGTTGAGCACCTGGGAAAGCGCCCTGCGGATGCCGGTACTTTCCGCGAGCCCGCCTGATAATACCGCCGGCGAGTGAAGGCCGACCCTTGCAGCAAGGCTGCTTATCTTTACCGCAAGGGACAGCGCCACCCCGCCTACAATTTCTTCCCGGCTGTGCCCCTTTGCCAGGAGCCCGATGATTTCCGATTCCGCGAATACCGCACAGGTACTGTTCAGTTGAATGGATTTTTCTGCGGCAAGCAGTTCATCCATGAGGGATAAATCCGCCTTAAACCGTTCCAGGATCATCTGCACAAAGCGGCCCGTACCGGCGGCGCATTTGTCGTTCATTTGAAATGATGTCACCCGGCCTTTCTCCACCGCGATGACCTTGCAGTCCTGCCCGCCTATATCAATCACCGTCCGCGTCTCCGGCATAAGGTAGCCGGCGCCCCGTGCATGGGCGCTTATTTCGGTGACGGCGCCGGTCCGTTCCCGCACCGTGTCCCGCCCGTATCCGGTGGCGATCACCGGTATATCGGCAACAGTATCACTAAGGGCGCCGGCTGCGCCGACTGCGTTTGTCAGTTCCGCCAAAACCCGGGAGGCGCTTTCCTGCAAATCCCACCCGGTTGGCAGCACAGAAACGGCTTCGATGCGATTGGCGCTGAGCAGCACCCCCTTGCACAGGGTTGAACCGCAGTCTATGCCGATGGCGTATCCGCCCGTTCCATCCATTTACAGCATCTCGATAAAGGCGGCGGCGCGGGTCTTAAGCTGCTCCGTGTCCCCGGTGGAATAATCGGTCTCAAGACTCATGAAAGGTATGTTACGGGTCTTGAGGAATTCCCCAATGGTATGCGATTCTATGGCGTAGGTGTGGCAGGACTGCAATACCATTTCCAGCACCCCGTCGGCTTTGAATTGATCACAGAGCCGTCCCAGCAGTTCCAGCCGGTTGGGGTTGGGGCTCATCACGCTGCATCCTATGTTGAGGTAATAGTCGCAAAGGGCCTCGTAGGGGTCAGCAGACTCGTCAACCTGCCGGTCAAACTGTTTTGCCCCGGTGCAGTTTTCATAGGCCACCACCACGGCCCCGCTTTCCTCAATGACCCGGGTGAACTTTTCCGTGACCCCTCCGGTGGGACAGCCGGTAACAATGATGCGCTTCGCGTTTGCGGAAACCGGGCGCTTGCCATTCTCGTATTCTTTCGTAATACTACTGATGGTCCCTTCTAATTCTTTTACTTTTTGTTCGTGGCTGAATTTGAACTGGGTTCCGAACAGTATTTGCAGTTGCTGCAAACCGAAGAAGGGCGGGGGGGTCATCACCGATAGTTCATACAGGTTTTTCACCAGTGCCCGTTCCCTGTTCCGTTCCTTTATGGCCCGACGCAGTTTTTCTTCCGTAATGGTGACGCCGAATTTTTCTTCCACCCGTGTCTTTAAGCGTTTGATTTCTTCCATCCAGAGTGCACGGGATGACGGCTTGTCCTGGCTGTGGGGAAGTTCCATCACATGGACATCCTTGATCTTGCCCAACAGTTCGTACATTTTTATTTTCCCGTCGCAGGTGGTTTCACCCACCACCAGATCGGAAAAGTACATGTAGGGGCATTTATCGGCGGCGGCGAATCCGTAGGAAGCCTTAATCAGGGGGCAGAGGTTGCGGGGGAGCACCTTCTCCGCCTCACCGATGGTTTCATCGCTGGTGGAACAGAGGCCCACCGGGATGAGACCTACGGCGAGGAAAAGCTCCACCGGGACATAGGTACAAAAGGTTCCCACAACCCCCTTGCCCTGTTCCTTCAGATTCTTCATGGCGATAAAGCCCTGCTTGCGGGCATCCGAAAAGGATTCAAAAATATCCGGTAAGGTTTGGGTTGTAGGTTTAGACATAATAATCTCCTATGCCTTTGCCGTTGTTTTTTTCGTATACGAAAAGGCAAAAACGGTAATGACGATGAACCCAATGAGCACGGCGATTTTCCCGTTTACCGGTACACCGGCGGGAGAAGCGGCGATGCCGAAATTATGGGCAATGGCCCCGGCAACTAAAAATCCCAACACGGAAAAGCCCGCGTCGGAGTTTCCTTCCCCGGCCATGACAAGCTGCCGTAGGGGGCAGCCGCCTAAGAGCACGGAACCATAACCGACTAAAGCCAGTCCCAAAAAGTTAAACACACTATCGGTGTGGGCGATAGGCTGGCCGGTAAAGCCAAGCTTAAAGTTCCCCAACGCAAGGTTGCCGATGAGGGCGGCGACAAAAACAGCAACATAGCCCCAAAACATCGTGGGATTTTTGATGAGCACGATGTTACGGATACTACCCGACATACACAGACCGCTTTTTTGAACAAGTGCGCCGATAATTATTGCCGCAATAAGAGCAATGACAATCGGGGCATGCATGGAGCCGGGACCCGCTTCGCTAAATCGTATAAAGGCGGGCCTGATAATAAGGAATGCCAGCAGCACCACGGCGAGGATGGTCATAATAATACCGTTGGACGCATTTTGCGGTTTCGTTTCCCCCAAAGAAAACCCTTTGCGGATAAATATACTGCCGATACCGACGCCGGCCCCAAACCCGACGAGCCCGACCAGGGCGTTTAAATCCCCGCCCCCAAGCCTGAGCATTACCCGCAGCGGGCATCCCAGGAAAATCAACGCGCCTATCATCACAAAAAAGGCGATGAAGAACCGGGACAGGGCGGCTGACCCACCCTCGCTTTTCCACTCACCCTTGATCCGGGACAAGAGAAAGGCCCCCAATATAAACCCGAGGATCTCCGGCCGTAAATACGATGGTGCTGCGGCGACATCAAGCCCCAAGGCGCCGGCAGTATCCCGGATAAAACAGGCCGCACAAAGACCCATGTTTGCGGGATTCCCCAGTTTAGTAAGCATGACCGCCAAGCCGCCGATGACGACGCCGGTCCCGATAAGCCAAAAGATACCGTTATCCTTTGTTTTGATTCCCATACATAACTCCTCCAAAAAATATATTTTATTGATATCTTTCAATCAATAATTTCTTCATATGCCTCGCCGGTACAGCGGAAAACTTTTTCATACTCAACCCCGGCTGCTTCATCTGCCACCGTATCGCTTTCCACGGTAATGGCATAATTACAGGAAACGCCCAGAGCCCTGGGCATTGGAATAACCTTGCAGGAAAACGGTGCGTTTTTAAAAGCCTGTTCCGCATCCAGGGCGGCGCTGATAGTCTTAAACGTATAGAGCAGGATCATGCCATGTTCCCATTTATTGAAAGGGTGAGGGGAAGAACGCAAAGCGGGATCGAAAAATAAGGGGGAGCCTTTACAGGATAGGCAGAATTAAACCGGTCTGTACAATACATGTTCTTAAAATCCAGGACCCTACGGGCCTTAACAGGATTACCCATTCATGGCACTCCCTTTAGGGAAGTGACAATCCCGTCTTTAAACACACACATCAAAAGATGCCTCCGCTGTTTCTATACTATAACAGAATAAATTTTTTCTGTCAAGTTTTTTTACTGTGAGCCCAGGATAAACGCATAGGATTTGAAATCAATGTCTGATGACACAAATTCTTAAAAAACCACAAAGGAACCCAGGGGTTCCGGGACACGAAGGGCACAAAGGGAAGAAAAGTTAGAGAGCTATGCTCGAAACCATCTTTTTTCCCTCTTCCTTCGTGTTCTTTGTGTCCTTCGTGGTTAAATTTTCTTCTTTCTTAATTCCTATGCATTTATCCTGTTGTGAGCCTGGTTTATAGTATGTTATAAATACTATCATATTACTAAGCGGTATTATAAGCTGCGAGGATCCTCTTATCCCCGACCCGCTGCGTCAATCCCTGGGAATCCAGAAATTCCAGCATGGCGAAGGTATCTTTTCTCCCGGCGCCAATGAAATCGCGTACAGAGGCGACCGTTATATCACCATTCATCGAAACAAGCGCGGTAAGGAGTTTCTCCCGCATCTCACGGGAAAACAGAAACCCGTCTGCTATTATTCGCAGATCGTCCTGTTCCCGTAGATATGCCATCGCCCGCTTCATATCGGAGGATGAAACCTTCAGTTTTTCTTCGAGCTCCGGCAGTCTTAAAAGATTGAAGCCCGCAGATGCCACCGCATCCCTTGCGCGCTCCACAATAGTAATCAATTTGCCCTCCGGAGACGACCGGCGGTAATCCGCCGCCCGGTAATAGATTTTCCCAACATCGACCGCCCTTATATCATTCCGTGCCGCCATCATGCCAACAAGGTCTTTGAAATCATTGCCCGTAATCCGGTCTGCGCCATGGATACTGCTCATCGCGGCATACAATTTTTCCGCTTCAAGCCCGGAAAGTTCGGGGAATTTTGCATGGAACCCATGGAGAATCCGCAGCGCCGAGCGCGTTACGGTGTCGAACGCTTCGGCTGCAATAAAATTCCGCGGTGTCCCAAATTCTAAAAGTTTGTATGTATCCGGCATTGAGGACAGTGCGCCTAAAGACTCATTAAAGGCATTCCTGTCCATTTGAGAAAGCTCAAACAGGCCGGATACACTCAGGATTTTTTTGTCATGCACAAGAGCGGCAAGCAGGGAAACAGGGTTGAAGCCGGAGGCAAGGCTTTCAACTATCCCGGCATTAGCCTCCCGATCCGCTTTGCCCTTCGCCAGTTCAGCGTTCGGCAACATAATCCGTCCCCCGCCTATGGTCACCAGCGGACTATAAAAACGTATCACAAACCGCTGTCCGGCGGCAGCCGCTATTTTTGATTCACACAAAAGCTGTACGGGACCGCCGTTTCCCGGAAGTATGCCTGATTTTTTCACATCGGCGTTTATTCGCAGAAGCGAAATTCTGGCGACCACATCCGCCGTCCCGACATGGAGCCGTACCCTTTGCCAGTGGGTCACCCCTTCAAGCGCCGACGGCAGTATCTCTAACCATGAGCTTATACAGGCGGTGGCGATAAAAGACCCCTTTGCGCAGAGGGCATACCCTTTTTCTATTTTGTTCTGTGTTACGCCGGAGAGATTGACGGCAACCCGCTGCCCTGCAATGACAGAATTTGTTTTCGCTCCATGGGTTTGGAGGGAACGTACCCTTCCTGCCAAACCCGGGGGCAGTATATCGACTTCATCACCCTCTGAAATGCTCCCCTGATAGGATGTTCCGGTTACCACCGATCCAAAGCCTTTTTTGCTGAAGACCCGGTCGATGGGGAGGAAAAATGCACCGTCTCCTTTTCGCGGCGGTATTTTATCAACTATCTTTTCTATTTCCGCTACGATGCGTGAAACACCTTCGCCCGTTATAGCTG
>BNUW01000069.1 GCA_025997655.1 Spirochaetia bacterium | reverse complement strand
CAAGGAAGGAAATTAGAAAACTATAAAAAGATACACGATGACAAACAAGGGGAATTGTTTCCGTGGTTGGAGTAAGTTTTCTGATTAAAAGATACCGCAGAGCTTGCTCTGCGGTATTTCATTATAACCATCATTGGTTTCTTAATCACAATATGGCAAATATATAAAACCAGAAAAATAAGTAATGCCGCCTATTTGGCTGCATCTGAAGCGAAATCTGCAATAAAAAATACTATTGTTATTTCTGATTTAAGTACAATAGTTAAAATGGTCCAGGAAATTGAGAATGATATTAGAAATGAAAAATACGACGTGTCATATTTACGTATAAATGATCTAATCCACTCGTTAATTCAAATCAAACAACTAATAATTTCCATGGGATATGAGGAGCATGAACTTATAAAGAAGATGATTGTTCAATTAAGCATTTTAAGAAGACAATTAGAAACAGTTATGTACAAGAATGATGATCTTGATGTATTAAAAGTCAATCAAAAGCTCTCTGAGTTTGAAATTGAATTGTCAGAATTGGCCGCTAAAATCAAGTTTCCATTATCAGGAGGAAAGAAATGAGCATTCCCGCACAATATGCAGAAATAATTACTGGGTTATTACAAAAATCTCAATCCAAGCAGGTAATATGGGATGTTACTACAAATGATAATATGTTTGTAGTATATTTTGAGAATTATAGCCTTACTATTGCACAGCATGGTAATCAGAATGAAACATGGGTTAATATAGACCTAATCAATAATGAAGGTGATAAGATCGACAGTTTTTGGATATCTGATGATGATCCTGAATGGGAGATCGCCCGTGATTTATTTTCAATAGCCCGCAGATCGGCCTTGGCAATTGATAAAGCCATACAAGAAATGCTTACGGAATTAAAGAAGGATGGCCCAGTCGGTCAAAAGAAAAAAAGGATGATGGATTTACTATTGATGATATTCCGTTTTAGAAGGGCCATTATCCATAAATTTTTATGCCCTCCTTGACGATTTTTTTGTTCCAGAGTAGCATGACAAAGGGGAAAATTACAATTTATGCAACAAGTTGAGTCCGATAAAAAAATAAACCTAACTTGAATGACATATGTTCTCGATAATCATCTTGCAGTTGCAATATTTTATTGCTCAGCAAATAGTCATAGCATGAGTTTTTAAAACTAAATATTTTTGAGAAATCGACCACGGCGCCATTTTTATATGGTAATTGTTCGCTATTGGGAATATAAAAATATTTAAGGTATGACTTTTGAGGATGTTCTCTATCGATTATATTAGTATTAATAATATCTTTGATCTTATCGGGTGCACTTGCTTTATTAATATCACGTAATGGAGCAACAATTATACTTGTAACCTTCATGCCATTCTTTTTGTCAAGTTCACAACAATGTGATAAAACCATCACATATCCGGTTTCTGGTTTTTCTCTATACATCCAAAAGTCATTTGATGCCGAACCCGGTTGCACTGTATATAGAATGTTGTTCTTATTCAATGCACCAAGTAAATCAATGTCTTTCAGTATATCTCCTTGTCTAAGAGAAAATGGATCCTTTTTTTCGTCAGATAGATACATAACTATTCCCTAATCAAAATCGACTAAACTTGATAAATCTTCTATCTGTCTTGACATTGCAAATAGAAGTTTTGCATCATGATTGTCAACTGTATCTGTCGGCAAATCCTTAAAAAGAATAGGATCAAATGAGTTGTTCGTAGATAGATGCGGTAGTATTTTTTCACGGTATAGTATTTCGTATACAAGAGTATTGATGTATTCATCCATGTTTTGGCTGTTGACAATTGGCGGAGAATATAAATTTGTATTTGCCCGTCTACTACCGTATATCGGGAAGGGAATTATATTTGAACCGCCGTATGTAGACCCAGTAAAAAATTCATCAGCACGGTCTAATGCTCCATACATATTACAATCCTCCGTTTCCTAACACTTTTGACAAATTCAAATCATCTAACATTGACAACAATAAAGCATCACATTTTTCGGCTGTCAAATCAAAATCATTCAGAAGATTAATGCTTTTTCCTAGTGCTTGTTTGTTATTGATATCAAGAACCACCGAAATACCGGTATCTATCATTCTTTTTTTATCATCGTTAATAACAACTGGTACATTATTATTTGGTAGTGGAAATGAGAATTCAAAATTCTCATAACCACAAATTGTATAGATAACAAAAAAAGGATATTCGGAAAAACCAAAGTTGCAATTAAAAGAGGCTAAATCTCTATTTTTTCTTGGAACATTGATCATAACATCGTAAACAGGCAATACCGCCTCAAGTGGCGTTTTTACTAAATTTTTCCTTGAAAACACAACATTCAATACAAGTCCTAGCCATTGATATTCTATTTTTTTAGCAAAAATGTCATGCGCTTCTTTAACAATATTCTGAACATAAGACAACGATGTTTTACTATCATTTGAAACATTTGGAGGAATATTAGCAAAAATATCAATTCGATTTAACGCTATATTCAGGACAAAATTAGGCGCAAAAATAGAAACTCGAGGCGCATCGGGGGGACTAGCCATCGGTAAATTGGTAGGTTGTTTTTGAGCATTATGCCGTTTCTGAAATTCAATGATTTCTTGTCCTAGTAGATATAAAATATCATCTTGCTGCTTAAATGATATTGCTACTTGGATAGATGCTATATTCATACCTCTTTACTCCATTAATAAGACAACCAATAGATGATCTTAGTTACAATAATGCGTCAAAATGACACACTGTTTTACCTAGCTCATCCAAAAAATGCAACGCCTACCCACCAACATGCTCCCCCTCATAGTATAGCCCCCTCCACCACCTTCGCAAAGTCCTCCTCTATATCATACACATATCTGAACTCTGCGAAACCCCATCTCCCATATACCCCCAGCCGGTTAACCCCCGGAACCCAAAAACTCTCCATGGTGAGCTTCTTTTCCTTGGCGTCTTCCTTGCGAAACCCCTTAATTTCCACAATCAAATGCAGGGGATCATCTTTGCCGTGACCATCGTCCAATACGACAATAAAATCCGGGAAATAGGTATGGTTTTGTGAGCCGAAACGGTAGGGGACTTCAAAGCCGAGGCCCTGGTTTTTCACATAGGCCAGAACCGCCGGGTGGGCTTCCACTACCCGGCAGAACTCGCTTTCCCAATCGCTGTCGGTGATGACCCAATTGATGTGACACTTGCGGGAATCGGTCTGCCGGCGGGTAGTTTTGCTAGTGGTAAAATTGACGTGGATGGTGGAGCCTTCGGGGTTGTAGGGGTCGAGGAGGGCTTTGATGGGCTTTTGCTTTTCGCCGATAAAGTACCGGCTGATGGCGGCTTCGATACGGTTGCAGGCTTCATCGGCCAGTTCCTGATACAGGAGCATGGCGGGGTATACGCCGCCTTTGCAGATAAGGTATGTATCAAGCCATTCGGCGGTGATTTTCTTTAGGTCGCCAAAAAGGTGGTAGCGGATTTCTTCGTTGCTGTCCCGGAATTTTGTTTCAAGAAGCCGCTGGGTTAGTTTGTAACAAATGGCGGCGGGCCGCACGGCGTCCAAATGTTTTACATCAAGGTCGGCGGTTTCTCCGATGATCCCGGCGGTCTGAACTTTGGTGGGGCCGACGATGGACGGGGTAAGGACGTATTCGGAATCCTTAGTAAATTGCGCCTTGAGGTGTTCCCGGGGTAATTCGGCGCGGTACCCGGCAACTCGGGGGAAGCGGATTTCCAGGCTGTCCCGTTCGGGGCTGACGGCGCGGACGCTGATGGTTTCACGGGGCGGCTTTGGCTCAACAATTTGGGGTTTGGCGGTAAAGTCAAAGGGGATGCCAAGCACATCGGCGTATTCCACATTGAAAAGACCGGCCTCGTTTAAGTCGTAGGATTGACGCCGTAATGCGCGGCCTATGACCTGCTCGCAGAGAAGCTGTGTGCCAAAGGCGCGGACTCCCCGCACATGGGTAACCGTGTTGGCGTCCCATCCTTCGGTGAGCATTGAAACGGAAACAACGCAGCGGATAGAATCGCCCAGGCGATCCTGCTTGCCTACGGTGTTCATCACTTCCCGCAGGAGTTCCTGATCGGTGATAGCCGCCGCTTCAACACGGTTTCCGGTACGCTGTACTATTTCGCTCCTGAAGCGTTCTATTTCATCCTTTGCGGCAAAACGAAAGGCGTCATCCAGACTATCACCGGATTCAAGCTGTTGGCTGTCAATTAAAAGGGTGTGGGGACGGCCCAGGGGATTACCGTCTTCATCAAAATTGCTGAACAGAGGGAGACGGCCCATTTCCAAATTTCGCTCGCCCTTTTCATTTTCGCGATAGAAGCCCGAGACATAATCGTAGATCAACTTTGAACTCGCAGTATTGTTACACACGATAATAAAACAGGGCGGAACCGTGATGTTGGCGGCGGCCCACAGGGCAAAGGTCTTTTCATAATGACCATAGAGGGCTTCAAGCGCGGTATAGAGTTCGCTGGGGAGGAGCATGGGGTCAAGGGCGCCTGAATGAGCCCGGCTTTTTTTGGGCATCCTGGGGCCAATATGTTCCCAGAGGTTCCGGTATTTGGGAGCTTCCTCGCCGGGGATATTATCGGACACGGGAACCCGGGGCAGTTTTACGATGCCGCATTCAATAGCGTCCATAAGGGAAAAGTCGCTCACCGTCCAGTGGAACAGGGTACCCTCCGCATAGCCGGAACCCCGAAGGAAGAAGGGGGTAGCGGAAAGATCCACCACTGTGTTGATTCCCAGATAGTGTTTAACCATTTCAAGCCCGGTGATCCAGACACGGGCGGCCTCATTATTTTCGTTGGCCTCTTCTTTTTCGTCGCCCTTTAATAGTGGTTCGGATTCATCACTTGCTTTTTCACGGTAGCAATGGTGTGCTTCATCATTTATCACCAGTACATTTTTTATATTCATCAGCTCCGGCATGACCCGGTGTATCATCTGGCCCTCGGTCTCGGTGGTGTTGATGGCTTCACCCGCGCCTTGCAGGAGTGAACGGGTTCCTTTGGCAAGGTTCATTTTTTCCCGCAGCATAAATGCGTGGTAATTGGTGATGACGATCTTTGCCTTTTTTATATCCTGCAGCATATCCTGAGGGACCAGCCCGCGGCTTTCGTAATAACTATCGGGATCAGTTGGCTGGAGCACCCTCAAGCGGTCGCGTATGGTGATGCCCGGGGTTACTACCAAAAAGCCCTTGGTAAAACGTTTGCTCTGGGGGCGGCGCACCGCACCGCATTGATGGTCTGCCAGGCGATGATCATTGCCATCACCGTGGTCTTGCCGGAACCGGTAGCCATTTTCAAGGCGATGCGGAACAGCTCCGGGTTTGCGGTTGTATTGGCGTCCTTAACAAAATCAAGCAGGGCGGTTTCTTTCCTGCCAAGAGCGGGAACCACTTCGGTAAGCCAGATAAGTGTTTCGATCGCTTCTATCTGACAGAAAAAGGGGCGTATGCCGGTGAAATTGTAAAAGGAACCTCCGGTTCCACGCCAATGCTGCAGGAGCCGGGCGGTTTCAGGGGTAACTTTCCAGTTTGATGGATCGGGCAAACGCCGCCATGTATCAACATGATCCCGTACGGCGTTGATCAAGGTCATTGAATCGTATTTCTGATCATCCGATGAAAGGCCTTCACCTTCCGTATTGCTGTAAAGGTCTAAAGCCCCCTGCACCGGTGTTGATTGTTTGCCTTTTTGCTTGCGGGGTTTGGGGATGGGGGTAATAAAATCCGCCCTGCGGCGAAATTCGTTTATTTTCTGGGTTGGCTGGCCCTGGGGATCAAGTTCCCAGTGACGGTTAGGATACGCATAGGGCGAATTGAGGATAGGATGGTCAAAGAAGGGGTCAGCCATTGTGGCGCCTGGGAAATTGGCGTTTCGCCTCAAAATTGACAAAAATGGTCATGGATGCCCCTTGCTTTGAGTCTTTGTTATGGTAGAATACCATGAAAAGGGTGCATAGACAAGACAAATAGCGGCATGATATGAAGGGAAAAGCATAGAGGTATCACAAAATTATCATCTGCTTGCTTTACGCCTATCTATGCGGCAGTTTCATCAACCTCGAAGATGCCAAAGACATTTTGGTCGGCGTCAATAAAATAGCCCTGCCAACATCTGCCGGGAACGGCGAATTTAGGTAAGGCAACCTGGCCGCCATTTGATAAAATGAGGCCGGCGGTTTTGTCAAAACTTGCAACTTCTATGGAGCAGGTAAAGGCGTTTGTTCCGCTCATGGGGGTTACCGGTGCAGGGCGTTCGAGTATGGCCCCTTGTATGCCGTCTGTTTCAATACGGTAATAAGAAATTGGCATGGATGGATCTTTGGTAATACTCCATCCGAAAACGGAACGGTAAAAATTTGCTTCCCGCTCTGTATCTGATGACTGGATTTCAAAGTAAACGATAGAATTCATTTGCTATTTCCTCTCTTTTCCACCAAACATTCATTCTAATTGGTTATTTTAGCATCATTGTCATAAACCGTCAATCCATGCCAAAATCCAATATGGATGAATTGCCATTCATCGAAACACTTGAAACAGAAATCGTCAATCTTGAGAGCCTCCTCGCTCAGAAGAAGGCCGAACTTGTTCAGCTTAAAGCGGCTCCTCCAACCGAAGCTCCGATGCTTCACAGCCCAGGGGAGGAAGTAAGCTCCCCCGGCATTAACAACCTTTCCACTCCCGAAGATAAAATCACCCTGTTCCGTTCCCTATTCCGGGGACGCGAAGATATTTACGCCAAACGGTTTGAAAGCAAGAAGACGGGAAAATCAGGCTACCAGCCAGTCTGTAAAAATGAGTGGGTCCGAACAGTATGTGAGAAGCCTCAAGTCGCCTGTGGCGTCTGCCCTCATCGCTCTTTTGAATCAATAACCGATACGGTTATCAGTAATCACCTCACCGGATTCATTCCTGCCCGTACTGAATGGGGAATGCCAACCCCCTTTGTCATGGGGATATATCCCTTATTGCAAAATGAAACCTGTCATTTGTTGGCCGTCGATTTTGACAAACAATCATGGCAGGAAGATGTGAAGGCTTTTTTTGAAACCTGCAAAACTGAAAGGATTCCCGCCGGTGTTGAGCGTTCCCGATCCGGTAATGGCGCCCATATCTGGATTTTCTTTGACCGCCCTATACCGGCATCTAAGGCCAGGAAACTTGGCTCCCTCTTAATGACCCGAACCCTCGACAGGCGGCCGGAGATAGGGCTTGACTCCTTTGATCGGTTTTTTCCTAATCAGGATACGCTGCCCAAAGGCGGTTTTGGCAATCTCATTGCCTTGCCCCTGCAAAAAGCAGCGCGGGCAAAGAATCACAGTGTTTTTCTTGATCTCGATATGATCCCGTATCCCGACCAATGGCAATACCTTGCTTCAATAAAACGGATAGATGAAAAAACGATAGATGCGATTATACAAACCGCTGTGGAACGGAATGAATTGCTGCCGGTATCGTTCAATCCCCTTGAAATTGAAGACGGAAAACCTTGGCAAAGGAAACCTGGAAACCTACAGTTTCCTTACACTTTGCCTGCTATTTGTGAGCCGTTGCCCTCCGTACTCGATGTGATTATTTCCGATCAAATCTATATTAACCATACCGGCCTCCCGCCCATACTTCGCAACCGTATCCTTCGTCTGGCATCCTTTTCAAATCCCGAATTCTACCGGGCACAGGCGATGCGTCTTCCTACTTGGAATAAGCCCCGTATCCTTTATTGTTATGAATTCTTCCCGGAATATATCGGACTTCCCATCGGCTGTCTTGATGAGTTGAAAAAGATTTTTGATTTCTATCATATTACACCCCAGTTTCAGGACAAACAGAATCATGGGATACCGATTGATATTAATTTTCAGGGGGAATTATACGCTGATCAAAAAGCGGCGGCAGATGCGATGGCCGTTAATCAGACAGGGATACTTTCTGCGTCTACCGCTTTTGGAAAAACAATAATCGCTTTGTGGCTTATAGCTCATCGCAAGGTCAACACCCTGATCCTTGTCCACCGTAAACAATTGATGGATCAATGGATGGAAAGGATACAGCAGTTTCTGAATATTCCAAAAGCTGAAATTGGCTGTTTCAGCGGGACTAAAAAGAAACGGACGGGGATACTGGATATTGCGGTCATGCAAAGCGTTGGGAAAAAAGGAAACATCGCAGAATGGGTTAAAGATTATGGCCAGATCATTGTGGATGAATGTCACCATGTTTCAGCGGCCTCTTTTGAAAGTATCATCAGAAAATGTTCTGCCTATTATCGTTTGGGGCTTTCCGCAACCGTTACCCGCAAGGATGGACAGCAGCCTATAGTCATTATGAATTTGGGTGACATTAGATATTCGGCACGGCAAAACAATGCTCAATTCATTCAGAAGGTTATGCCCCGTTATACCGGATTTCAATTGCCGGCAACACCGGATGCTCCTCTTGAGATTCAGGAAGTTTTCAGGCGTTTATGGACAGATGAAAATAGAAACAGACAAATTATACAGGACATTGTTTCTGCGTATACTGAAGGGCGGGAGATTCTTGCGCTCAGCGAGCGGATTGATCATCTCGCCTTATTAGAAGAAGCCCTGCTCAAGTTTACGGAATACCTCTTTGTTCTGAAAGGCGGCCTTGGAAAGAAACAGTTAAAGTCCATTATGGAAAATATTCACCGTGTGCCTCCCGGCGCCCATAGGATAATTCTGGCAACAGGAAAATACCTCGGGGAAGGTTTTGACTTGCCTTGCCTCGACACACTGTTTCTTGTTTTTCCCTTCTCCTGGAAAGGAACTGTAATTCAATATGCGGGAAGGCTTAACCGGACCTGTTATGGGAAAACAGAAACCAGGATATATGACTATGTGGATGAGAAAGTTCCGGTTTTATTGCGCATGTATAATAAACGGGTTAAGGGATATAAAGCGTTGGGATTTAGTATTTTTGGTTCTGTACCGGCTGCTTTTTCGCGTCTGCGGTAATGGAAATCTATATCGTCTTAGTAATTGGGAGCGGTTTATTGGTGGCCTTATCAACCGTGTTTCAAATTCAGGTGATGGCATACGTCAAAATATTAACGCCCACCCATTTAACCGGAAAAGTTATTTCATGCGTTATATGTCTTTGCATGTGCACCAATCCTCTTGGCCAGTTCATGTACGGCATTGTTTTTGAAATGATCGGAAACAGCGCATGGCTTCCGTTTTATGCATGCGGGAGCGTGCTGGATTCGCGGACGATAAGTTCGATGGCAAGCAGAATGTTACTGATGGGGGTTTCCGGGTTGGTGAGGCGTTCAACCAGAAGTTCGCAGCTTGACAGGCCGAGCTGGTATTCGGGCTGGCTAATGGTGGTGATCGTGGGGTACTCATAAACGAAAAGGCCGGCATACTCGGTTCCTTTTACTTGCATTTGCCGGTGGATTTTAGTATCTTAGAAGAAGCGGCAATTGCACCCGCGAACCTACGGTTCAAAGCCCTGCCTATCGTCTCGTCTGACGCAACGGATCATCCGCCCCCCGGCAGTTCACCCCCCATTTGAAAATGTGGGCGGCTTTCTTGCGGAGAAAAGATCAAAGGCATTAAAAATTATGCCGGAAAAATCGATCTGAGAATTGATCTTGAGAAGATGAGAAAAAGATGAATACTATATTAGTAAAGACTATGCCTTTATTGATGATCTGATAGACAATAATTCAATATGCACCAATGATTTAATATTGACAGAACTGTTGCCGTCAATTATTCATAAAAAGGAGAAACAATTAGTAATACTACTTAATAGTATTGTAAAATATGATATTAAAATTGATTGGAACACATTACAGGATATTCAGGTAATGAATTATAAACATGGATACAATGATATAGAAATTACCGATTTGGTAATAGCACAAAATTGTTTACAGAACAATTTAACACTTGTGGCACGGGATAAACATTTTAATGAAATGGCACAATATTTACCATTGAAAAACTGCCCTTTTAGTCCGCCATAGCCATTTCACGGCGGATCATGCCGTTAATCAGTTCCGCCGGGGTTTTATTGGTCGCCATCATTAGAGAGGGGGATCGTGTTAATGAGCCGGGGCTCCTGCCCCTTACCGCTTGTTCATTTTGAACCGGAAATGTTCCGCAAGATCGTGCATGGCGGTATCGAACGTGTAAAAGTTTATGTTTTCGCCGTTGTTGGCTTCCCGGTAACCGAGGGCGGTCGCTATATGGATGGCGTCCAGGGCACGGCATCTTGCCAAATCTTTGTTCAGATATATTGATTTTTCCAGGTCTTCATCAATAATCAGGTAATCTGCCTCATTAAGATATTCATCCAGCTCTTTCGTTTTTTCACTTAACCAATTACCGGTCAATTTCGCTTTGTTATACTCGTACATTCTCCGCAGGGATACAATTGATTCAATCTTCAATAAAATGGAGCTGACCCTGGCGTCGCCTCCTTCCCAATAAGAACAGGCTTCTTCCCGCCGTTCTTCTTCAAACAGCATTGCCAGAAGAACAGATGAGTCAAAATAGCTTACCACGGGAACCGGTCCGCCCGCACCTCATCCAGAATCGCTTTATAATCTATGCTTTTTTCCGCATCCGTTATTTTTGGCCGTCTTGCGATGGGCTTTCTCCTCTTTGCCAGTATCACCTTCCCTTCTTTGCTTAATTCAACCAGCTTTTGTTCAAAGGGGGTAAGGGCCTCCGGTTCCTGCGGGGTCGATATTTCCGCGATAATTTTGTTATGCTCCGTCACGATGACGGTCTCGCCATCCTTAACGTATTGAAGGTATTGGGAAAGCCGATCTTTTAAGTTTCTGATGCCTACGGTAACCATGTTATAAATATAGCCCCTGTGGCCATAATTGTCAACCCTGCGCAGTGCTTTGTTTCAGGCTGAGGGACTTTTTCCTGCAATTTCAGAAGCTGGTCTATGCCTACTATTCCATGCCCAAGGCGGCAAATTGGGCAAAAATGCCCGGAACAGTCCCGGAATCTCCAATCGCCATCCCGCTCTCAGTGATAAATCTTATTTTATTGCTATTTCCTTCTATTGCGCCTAAGAGCCGGTTATTCTGGATGATACAGGAGGGCAGCCTTTGCAGTTATCCGCAAAGGCTTTTTGTATGCCTTTGGCGACTACTCGCTCTACGTTGGCGGTAAGCTGTCCCATTTCGCTTACAATGTCCTGCCGGAGCAGTGTAAGGGCTTCTTCGGGGGTGGTTGAGACCCCAAAAAGATGATGCGTCTCAATGTCAAGGGCTGTGGCGAGGCGTTCCAGCATTTCGGGCTTGGGGAACTTGCTGCACATCTCAATCATGGCGATATATTGGGCCGACACACCAGCCTGTTCCGCCAGTTTTACCTGCGAATAGCCCCGCTTTTTGCGGTATTCCTTCATATTATTGGCCAGAATTTGGCGTATGCTTTCCATAAAATATAATCAATTGTCAACAAGGCAATGATAACCGTTTGCCAGTTATTGACAACAAACTAGATGTTGAGTATCGTAAACATATAGAAAAGTATCCTAGATTACCTTGCGGTTCCTATGCCGCAATTCAGGAAATTTTGTCTAAATTGGGTCATTTTGTCCCATTTTCACCGATCAGCCGCCGTTCTGCCCCATTGGGGGAGTCCGGCTTTTGATAAACCCCGGGCGGATACATATATATCGTTTTAGGGAGTATGAATTATGGAGCAACCATTGGAAACGAACGCCGCCCGGTTGTTGGACAGCGTTACGGGTGTCATCAAGCGGTACGAAGCGCAGTGGCAAAAAACCGGGGAGAAGTACAATCTCTTCAAGGTCTCAGGCATTGCGCACAAAGAGGTCATCATGTGCCATGCATTGGCGGACTTGATGAATCCGCAGGGAACGCACAGTCAAGGCAGCCGTTATCTCAGGGCTTTTTAGGAGACAATAACCCCCAAACTGCCGGCCAGCCTGACGCTTAACTTTGAACACACATTGGAGGAGTATTTTGAAACTTTTCACACCCGGTCCAATAGCAATGGATCCGGAGACAATTATTGAAGCAGGTAGACAGTCTCAGTATTTTCGTACACCTGAGTTTTCACAAATCATGCTTGATTGTGATGAAATGTTGAAAGAATTGCTTGACGCACCCGATGAGACACGGATGATTTTTCTTACTGCCAGTGGAACTGCTGCAATGGAAGCGTCTGTTATGAATTTGTTTACAAAAAATGATAAAGTGCTTGTTATTTCCGGTGGAACATTCGGAAAACGTTTTGCACAAATTTGCAACATACATCATGTGCCTGTAGAATCAATCGATATTGAATGGGGAGCGGCATTTCTTCGGTAAATGCCGC
>BNUW01000068.1 GCA_025997655.1 Spirochaetia bacterium | reverse complement strand
CACGGACCCTAAAAAAAAGCTCGTAACCGAAGATATATTCAAACGGTACCTGGAAAGCGTTGGCGTGGAGGAAAAACACCTTAACGAGGCCATTGTCCGGTATAGCCGCTCAAAAACTGAGGGGGGGGATCTTTTCGGACGCCTGGGTTCCCATCCTCTTTCAGGAATACGTAATCGGCTATATCCATGTGTGGCTGGGCAAGGAAGGCGTCCCCCCATGACGCAGGAGAGCCTGGACACCCTCTATCAGTTCGTCCGGTCCCTGACTTCTATCCTCAAGACAAACGGCTATTTTGATGCAGGGATGTTAACAAACAAATCCTTTACCGGCGCCATACTCGACATCAGCGCCTCGGGGCTGCTTTTTTCCTACCCCAGTTCGGAGCTCACCTCGGCGATGCTGCCGGATGAGGAGCTTGCGGTTACCCTCAGTGTCCCTATAAAGCCGGGAGGGGCCGTCCGGACCATTAAGGCTGCCGCCCGGATAGTCCGCCGGTTCACCGACCAAACCACCAACTACTTTGGCTGCCAATTTCTGGACATCGCCCCGGAGGATATTCGTTTTCTCTTTGAGTTTATCTACGGCAAGCCTTTTACCGGCAACGCCACTGATACAGCCGGCCATGTCTAAAACCGGCTAGGCGCTAACCTGCGTTATTGCCTCATCCAGGGTAGCCGTGATGGGGAAATAGTCCGTCAATTTCGTAAGATCCATGACCTTTAATACCGAGCCGTGAATATTGGTTATGGCGAGCTTCATGTTTGATTTTTTGGCCGTGGAGGAGATGTAAACAAGGACCCCGATGCCGCTGGAATCAATATACTCGACTTCATCCAGGTTAATGACGAAGCGGTCTGTCTTTTCCTCAAGCATCTTTATCAGGAGTTCCTTGAGCTTGTATGCGTTATAAAGGTCCAGTTCGCCCTGGACATCTATGATGGATACTCCCTGGCTTTTATGTATCTTCAGTTCCATGGCAACACATCCCTCGGCACTTACTATTAGTTTAGTGGGTGAAAAGGGAGGTGTCAATGTTATTCCTCAGTTTCCCCCGCCTCAACCTCAACTTCCGCGTCTGCTTCTCCTTCCGCATCCACTAAGGCATCCGCTTCCGGTGAAAAGTTTGCCTCTTCCTCTTCCTCGGCGATCTTTTCCAGCCGCCGCTGCTCCAGAACCTCATGCATCTGCAGGTCTAAGTCCTGCTGATCCTCGTCAAAGAGCTTCACCGCCCGATACCGCTTCATGCCCGTACCCGCCGGGATGGGATGGCCGATGATAATGTTTTCCTTGAGGCCCCGGAGGTAGTCCGTGGAACCGGCAATGGCGGCGTTGGTGAGTACCCGGGTAGTTTCCTGGAAACTCGCCGCAGACAGGAAGGAATCAATGTTGAGGCTGGCCTTGGTGATGCCCTGGAACATGGGCCGGGCAACCGCCGCCTGACCGCCTTCGGCAATGACCCGGGCATTTTCCTCATGGAACCGGTACTTGTCAACCATCTGGCCGAAGATGAACCGGGTGTCCCCTACGGCGACGATCTCCACCTTCCGCATCATCTGCCGGACGATCACCCCGATGTGCTTATCGTTGATGCTTACCCCCTGGAGACGGTAAACCTGCTGGATTTCGTCCATCAGGTACCGCTGGAGAACGGCCTCACCCAAAATATGCAAAACATCGTGGGGATTCATGGCTCCCTGGCAGAGCGCTTCACCGGCTTCCACCGTATCGCCGTCCCGTACCAAAAGGCGCTTGGTCATGGGAATCAGGTGCTTGTACTCCTTCCCAAAATCATCCTGGATGGTCACTACCCGCTTGCCCTTGACGATACCCTTGAAGTAGACGATCCCCCCAACCTGGGCAAGGACGGCGGGGCTCTTCGGCTTGCGGGCCTCAAAGAGTTCGCTGACCCGGGGCAGACCGGAGGTGATGTCCATGGCCTTAGCGCTTTCCTTCAGGGTCTTGGCGATGATACGCCCCTCCTTAATCCTGGTCCGTTCTGCTGGACGCCCCTCAGGGTTATCCGGCGGGACAAGCCACTCATCCACCTGGATGTAGGCCCCGCCGGGGAGGAAGTAGGAAGCCACTTCGTTCCCCTCATCATCGGTGATGAAGATACGGGGCTGCTTGCTTTCCAACTGATATTCGGTGATCCGCTTTTCCGTATTCCCCGTTTCCTCATCAAGCTCTTCTTTGAGGGTCGTGCCGGGGAGTATATCCTCGTAGTTCACATACCCGGAAGCTTCGGCGATGATGGGGTCCGAGAAGGGGTCAAAGGTAGCGATGGTCTTTTCGGCAGCCACAATTTCGCCGGGCTTCACCACAAGATCGGAACCGTTGCGGATTTCAATCTTCTGATCCTGGCCGATAAGATACAGGTTGCGCTCCAGGATCAGGGCAAAGGCGATTTCCGGAGACTTGATTTCCTCTTTCCCCCGTTTGATGATAGGCTCATCCCGGATGATCTTCTTCCCGTTTTCCACCAGGAGTTGATCCTTGGGCTCCAGCTTGTATTCCTTCATCACCTTGTTGACCAGCGCATGGCCCCTACGGGTGAAGAGCCAATGCCCATCGGGAAGCGGCACATAGTTTCCTTTCACTTCCTTAATATGCACCGGGTACTTGAGGAAGGTCCGGTTTTCCTCGCTCACCTTGGTGGCGGCCCCGCCGATATGGAAGGTCCGCATGGTAAGCTGGGTTCCGGGCTGGCCAATGGACTGGGCGGCAATGGTCCCCACCGCCTCCCCAATATCCACGGACCGGTTGGTGGCCAGATTCCGCCCGTAACAGTGGCGGCAGACCCCGTGCTTGGCCTCGCAGGTAAACACCGTCCTGATAGACACGGTCTCAACCCCGGCATTCTCAATTTCCTCGGCAATCGCCTCGGTAACTTCCTGGTTCACATCAATTATCAGTTCCCCGGTGATGGGGTGCTTAACCGACTCCTGGGTATACCGGCCCACGATACGGTCGCTCAGGGGCTCCACGATATCCTCGCCGTCCTTGATGGCCGAATAGCTGATGCCGTTGATGGTGCCGCAGTCGTTCTCGTTGATTACCACATCCTGGGCAATATCTACCAGCCGCCGGGTCAGATAGCCCGCCTCGGCAGTTTTCAGGGCCGTATCCGCCAAGCCCTTCCGGGCGCCGTTGGTGGAGATAAAGAATTCGATAACCGAAAGGCCCTCTTTAAAGTTGGACCGTATGGGCAGCTCAATAATATCGCCGGAGGGCTTGGCCATAAGGCCCCGCATCCCCGCAAGCTGGCGGATCTGGTTACGGCTGCCCCGTGCGCCGGAGTTAGCCATCATGTAGACGGAGTTGAACCCGTCCCGGTCCGCTTCCAGGGTCTTCATCATGATGTTGGTCAGGTCTTCATTGGTCTTGGACCAGACTTCGACGACCCGGTTGTACCGCTCTTCCTGGGTGATGGTCCCCTGCCGCCAGTGCCGCTGGATTTCTTCAACCTTCTTGTTCGCATCTTCAATCATCGCGGGCTTTTCCTTGGGCACCACAATGTCGTCCACCCCGATGGTAGCCCCGAAGACCGTGGCGTACTTGTACCCCGTGGCCTTGATAACGTCCAGCATCTTTACGGTGGTCCAGGAACCCTTCTCGGCAAAGACACTTTCGATAAGCGCCCGGAGTTCCTTATCCTTGAGTTCGTAGTTTAGGAAGGGAATCTCCGGCGGCATTTCCTCGTTGAACACCAGCCGTCCCGCCGTGGTCTCTATAAGCCCATCGGCGCCGAGCTTGAATTCCCGGCCCGCCTTATCCCAGATAGGGAACTTAGTAGGCTTCACCTTGATGGCGGCCTCCCAGTCCAGGGAATGAGCCTCCACCGCCATGAGGATCTCCTCGGTAGAGGAGTAGCGCCGCCCCTGGCCCTTCGCGTTGGGCTTGAACCGGGTGAGGAAGTTGATCCCCAGAACCATATCCTGGGAGGGGAACACGATGGTCTTGCCGTTGGCGGGGTTGAGCAGGTTCCGGGCGCTGAGCATCAGGGTCCAGCACTCCATTTGCGCCGCCTGGGTCAGGGGCACGTGGACCGCCATCTGGTCCCCATCAAAGTCGGCGTTAAAGGCGTGACAGACCAGGGGGTGCAGCCGGATAGCCTTGCCCTCAACCAGGACCGGCTCGAAAGCCTGGATACCCAGCCGGTGCAGGGTGGGCGCGCGGTTCAGCAGCACCGGGTGTTCCTTCACCACCTCGTCCAGGATGGCGAAGACCTCGGGGGTTTCCGCCTCCACCAGCATCTTGGCCTTTTTGATATTGTACACCACGTCCTTGTCGACGAGTTTCTTCATGATAAAAGGCTTGAACAACTCCAGGGCCATCTTGGTGGGGAGTCCGCACTGCCACATCTTGAGGTCCGGCCCAACGGTAATAACAGAGCGGCCTGAATAGTCAACCCGCTTACCCAGCAAGTTCTGCCGGAACCGTCCCTGCTTCCCCTTGAGCATATCGCTGATGGACTTGAGGGGCCGATTGGAGGCGCCCTTAACCACCCGCTTCTTCTTGGAATTATCGAAGAGGGCGTCCACCGCCTCCTGGAGCATCCGTTTTTCGTTACGGATGATGATATCCGGGGCGTTCAGCACCTGGAGTCGCTTGAGGCGGTTGTTCCGGTTGATCACCCGGCGGTAGAGATCGTTCAAATCGCTGGTGGCGAAGCGGCCGCCGTCAAGCTGAACCATGGGCCGCAGTTCCGGAGGAATCACCGGAACCACGTCCAGGATCATCCACTCAGGTTTGTTCGTAGAGTTGCGGAAGTTCTCCACGATTTCGATACGCTTGAGGAGCCGCTTGTCGCTTTTGGCCCCCTTATCGATCATCTTTGCCCGGAGGTCGACAGCCATCTGATCCAGGTCGAGGTTTTCCAACAGGGTCCGCACCGCCTCCGCGCCCATTCCCGCAGAGAAGCCCTGGCCGTAACGATCCTGTGCTTCGTAGTAATCCTCTTCCGTGAGAAGCTGATTCTTCTTGAGGTCCGTATCACCCGGATCGATGACCACGTACTTCTCGTAGTAGAGCACCGACCGCAGGGCAGCCAGGGGGAGGTCCAAGAGGAGGCCCATACGGCTGGGCACCGAGCGGTAATACCAGATGTGGGACACCGGGGCGGCCAGCTCAATATGGCCCATCCGTTCCCGGCGCACCTTGAAGTGGGTCACCTCAACACCGCAGCGATCGCAGGTAACGCCCTTATAGCGGATGGACTTAAACTTGCCGCAGTAACACTCCCATTCTTTCGTGGTCCCGAAGATCCGCTCGCAGAAAAGGCCGTCCTTCTCGGGCCGCAGGGTCCGGTAGTTGATGGTCTCCGGCTTCTTCACTTCCCCATAGGACCATGCCCGGATCATCTCCGGGGAGGCCAGCTTAATCATTATCGAATCGAAATCCTGTATATCCCGCATGTTTTACCCCTTATCATTTTGCTTGACCATGTGAAATTCAAAGAAGAACTCCAAAGATGATCTGTTAATCCTTCTGAAACTTAAATCCCTGAAAAAACTATCTTTTTCCTTTATTTTTAAAACATATTGACACTGATGGATAATTCCCTGTATCAGCGTAATAGTCATTATTTCATTGAAAACAAGCGTTATATTAATCATTTCAGGCGCTGTCCCATTCGGTAACTTCTTATAATCAAGCCTGAAAGGCCGCATAATGGAAAGCCAATAAACCATAAACGCCAACTGCTTGTTGATATGCGGTTCTTTCGTCATTACCCGGTAACTGCCTTCATGGAGAACCCGCTGTAACTGGGCCATCTGGAGAAGTCCGGAACAATGATGAGCCCGTTTAAAGCTCCACACATCCCTGGAGTAACGGAGCATTGCCTGATACAGAGCGAGCCGATCGATGAACAGCCCCTCCGTATCAAGCCCAATACCCGCTGTTATGCTCGTAACCTGCGCAACGATATACTCGACCCGCTCATCCACCCGCTTCGAATAAAGAAGCGTCCCATCGTCGATATATTCATATAAGACATCGTCTAACAGTACTGATTTCAGATCCAACTCACTTCTCCATCAAAACTCAAACCTTCGGGGCTACCATGCACTTCCGGGCATAATCGATCATGTAAGCAAGCACCTCATCCTCATCCAAAGTTTTAAACATTTCCTCTTTGTGAGAGTCCGAAGGATTTGGAGGCTGCAGGTCAAGAAACTGACCATGCACTTCCCGTGCTTTTTCATTTTGAAAATAATTTAAATCCATGGCAGCCTCCTTAGAAATTGCTCCCCGACTTCGTAATAAGTTCCTCATCCCGCTCTGTCAGCGGTATCTGTTTGTTCTTGGCGTCGTAGATGGTCATGTCCAGCGCCAAGCCCCGCAGTTCCTGTACCAGTACGTTGAAGGATTCGGGGATCCCCGCCGTGGTGGAAGGTTCGCCTTTGACGATGGCTTCGTATATCTTGGACCGACCCGTCATGTCATCGGACTTGATGGTCAGCAGTTCCTGTAAGGTGTTTGCCGCGCCGTATGCTTCCAGCGCCCACACTTCCATTTCCCCGAGCCGCTGACCGCCGAACTGGGCCTTGCCGCCTAATGGCTGTTGGGTTACCAGGGAATAGGGGCCGGTGCTGCGGGCGTGCATCTTGTCGTCCACCAGGTGGTGGAGCTTGAGGAAGTAGATGACCCCGCAGAAAATGGGGTTCACAAAGGGTATGCCGGTCTTGCCGTCACGCAGCACCGTCTTGGTTCGCAGCCTCTCATCACCCTTATTCAAGAGCCCCGCCTCTTTCAATTTATCCCCAATTTGCTCGGTGGAAGGGGACTGGAACACCGGCGCCGAATACCACTCGTTCAGGGTGATTCCGGCCCAGCCCAATTCCGTTTCCAGGAGCTGGCCGATATTCATACGGGACGGAACGCCGAGGGGTGTTAAGCACAGGTCCAGGGGCGTACCATCTTCCATGTAGGGCATATCCTCTTCCGGCAGTATCCGTGCGACCACCCCTTTATTACCGTGGCGGCCCGCCATCTTATCACCCTCACGCAGCTTTCGTTTGGTGGCGATCAACACTTTTACTACCTCATCCACCCCCGGATTGAGGTCGTCACCTTCACTGCGCTTGAGGCGCTGAATGTCAATGATGGTCCCTTCAATGCCGTGGGGCACCCGGAGGCTGGAATCCCGCACTTCCTTGGCCTTCTCGCCGAATATTGAGTTGAGGAGCTTGAACTCCGGGGTAGTTTCGGTTTCGCTCTTGGGGGTGGTCTTGCCGACCAGGATGTCCCCGGCGCGGACCTTGGCCCCCACCCGGATGATCCCTTCGGCGTCCAGGCTGTCCAGGCTCTTCTCGGAGGTGTTGGGTATATCCCGTTGAATCTTCTCCGGCCCCAGCTTGGTCTCCCGAACCTCGGTGATAAACTCTTTTATATGGATGGAAGTGAACATATCGTCCTTCACCACCCGCTCCGAAATGAGTATCGAGTCTTCGTAGTTGTACCCGTTCCAGGGCATAAAGCCCACCAGGACATTCCGCCCCAGGGCCAGTTCCCCATACCGGGTGGCAGGACCATCCGCAATAACCTGACCGGCATCAATTTTCTCCCCAACCTTGACCACCGGCCTTTGGTTGTAGCAGGTATCCTGGTTGGTCCGCTGGAACTTTACCAGCCGGTATTCATCCAGGCCCTCGGCGTTGGTTTCCGGAATCTTGGCGGCGTTTTTCCCGCCCGCATCGGGTTTAATGATGATGACGTGGGAGGTAACCCGCACCACGGTACCGGCTCGCCGGGCTTTGGCCAATACGCCGGAGTCGTAGGCGCATTTGCCTTCCATACCGGTTCCCACCCGGGGGGCTTCGGGGAATACCAGGGGTACCGCCTGACGCTGCATGTTGGAACCCATCAAGGCGCGGTTGGCGTCGTCGTGTTCCAGGAAGGGGATCAGGGAGGCGGACACCGAGATGATCTGCTTGGGGGAAACATCCATGTACTGAATATCCCCGGCAGCCCTGGTGGTATAGTCCCCCTGACGGCGGCAGGAAATCTGCTCCTCCGCAAAGCGGCCGCCGGTAGTAAGTTTTGCCGATGCCTGGGCGATATAGTAACGGTCTTCATCCATGGCGGAAAGGTATTCAACATTTCCGGTGGCTACCCCGTCGGACACCTTCCGATAGGGGGTCTCCAGGAAGCCGTATTCGTTAACCCGGGTATAGTTGGCCAGGGACACGATAAGGCCGATGTTCGGCCCTTCCGGGGTTTCAATGGGGCACATGCGGCCGTAGTGGGTGTAGTGGACATCCCGCACTTCAAAACCCGCCCGGTCACGGGACAGGCCGCCGGGGCCTAATGCGTTGAGCCGCCGCTTGTGGGTCAGTTCCGCCAGGGGGTTTACCTGATCCATGAACTGGGAAAGCTGGCTGGAACCGTAGAATTCCTTGATCGCCGCCACCACGGGCTTGATGGAAATTAAGTCCTGGGGCTTAATGGTGTCCGTCTCTTTCAGGCTCATCCGTTCCTTCGCTATCCGTTCCATGCGGCTGAAAGCGGTCTTCATGGCGTTGGCCATCAGTTCCCCCACGGAGCGCACCCGCCGATTGCCCAGATGGTCAATATCGTCAATGTTTTCATCCCCCACATAGACCTTGATCAGGAACTTCATGGTTTCAATGATGTCCGGTTTGGTCAGGGTAAATTCCTCAAGGGGGGGCTCATGGAGGAATTTCTTGTTCAGCTTGTAGCGGCCCACCTTACCCAGGTCGTAGCGCCTGCTGGTAAAGAACATCCCCAGGAGGTCCTTCTCGGCGGCATCAACGGTGATGGATTCTCCGGGCATCAGTACGGAGTAGACATTGGAGAGGGCGTCATCCTTGGAAGGTTCGTCCCGGGAGGGGTCCTCCTTCACAAACTTGACCTCCTCCCGCTCAAAGCAGTTGATCAGCATAGGGGAGTTCAGGGAGTCCTTATCCTCAAAGTTTATGACCTCCACGGCGCCCACGCCGTTACTGAGCAGTTCATCGATGTTGTGGGGGTGCAATTTTTCTCCCGCCCGGTAGAGCTTTTTCGGCTCCTCCCCTTCCCCGCCATCAACGATTACCGGCTTGGCGAGGATCCTCCCGGAAAAGTTTTCCCGGGTTTCCCGGTCATCCTTTACGTCCAATGTTTCAGTCTTGTAGAAAGCCCGGATGATGTCCTCCCGGGTCTCATAGCCCAGAGCCCGAAGGAAGACGGTCCCCAGGATACGCTTTTTCCGGTCGATCTTAGCGAAGATCAGTTCCCGTTTCTGGTCAATCTCAAACTCCAGCCAGGAACCCCGGTAGGGGATAATCCGGGAGGAATAGATGCCCTTCTCATGGCTGAAAATAACGCCCGGGGAGCGGTGAATCTGGGAAACTACCACCCGTTCCGCGCCGTTTATGATAAAGGTGCCCCGTTCGGTCATGATCGGGAGATCACCCATATAGATGTCCTTCTGACGGATTTCGCCGGTCTGCTGGAAAATCAGGTTGATCCGGGCTTTCAGGGGCACCGCATAGGTCAAGCCCTTTTCCTTGCAGGCCAGCTCGGAAAACTTGATACCCCCCTCGTCCAGGGTATAGTACGCAAATTCCAGGGTCATATCACCGTTGGGACTTTCGATGGGAAAGGTGTTTTTGAACACCTCCTGGAGTCCCTGTTCCGCCGGCGTTTCCTTCGCCCGAAGCCGTTCTCTTTGGAGAAACCGTTCATAGGAACAGGTCTGGATGTCAATAAGATCCGGAAGTTCCATCACATCCTGTATGTCCTTTCCGATGTATGTGCGTTTTGTGATTGCCTTTGCCTTTACCATGCGTTTACCCCCTGAAAACAAAGCAAGGCCCCGGCAAAAAAGCCGGAAGCCTCACCGAGAAAAAAGGTGTTTTTTCAAATACCTTACTGAACTTCAACCGTACCGCCGGCGGCAGTGACCTGTTCCTTAATCTTAGCGGCCTCATCCTTGGAAACATTCTCCTTAAGGGGCTTGGGAGCGCCCTCAACAAGATCCTTTGCTTCCTTAAGGCCAAGACCGGTCACCGCCCGGACCTCCTTGATAACCGCAATTTTCTTGTCATCTGCATAGGCCTTAAGAATAACATTGAATTCCGTCTGCTCCTCCGCAGCTTCGGCAGGAGCAGCGCCCGCGCCGCCGGCGACTGCGACCGCAACAGGTGCAGCGGCGGAAACACCAAACTTTTCCTCCATGGCCTTAACCAGTTCGGACACCTGGAGAACGGTCATTTCACTAATCGCGTTCAAAATCTCATCTGTAGAAAGCGCCATATTATCTTCTCCTCAAAAAACCAACTAACACACCCATACGGATGTGCTTCCGGTATTACCCGGTAAATCCCGACAGGAACGGCAAACTACAATCGAAGCCTGACGGGAAGATTAAAACCGCGAAAGCGACTAAGGCGACTAAGGGTTACCAATTTCCTTCCTTCGTCGCCTTTGGCGCCTCCTTTGCGGTTAAATTCCTTTTCCTATTCCGCGCCGCTTTCGGCCTTCTTATCCCCCACCGCCTTGATGGTCCGCACCAGCCGTGCGTTGACATCGTTGAGCGCCGCCGCAAGATTCCGGGCCGGGCCGTTCATCACCGACATGAGCATGGAGATAAGTTCCAGCCGTCCGGGCAGTTTGGAGAAAGCCGCAATCTGCTTGGCATCGTAGACCGTGTTGCCCACCAGGCCGCCCTTTACGTTCAGCGTCGGGGCTTCCTTGACAAAATCCAGCAGGACCTTGGCTACCTCGTTGGCATCCCTGGGGGCAATGGCCACCGCCGTGGGGCCGGAGAGGTATGAAGCCACTTCGCCGGGGGCAGAAAGCTGCTCAAATGCAATCCGGGCAAAGTTGTTCTTTATCACCTTGAATTTGGCGTCCTTAGCCCGCAGGTTTTTCCGTAAATTGGTGATCTGCTCCACCGTAAGCCCCCGGTAATCGGTAAAGATAAAATCCGGGGCTTCACCGGCAGAGAAGTCCGCCTTCAGTTCGGCTATGGCCGTGGTCTTGGCATCCTGTATCTTTTTCGCAACAATTGCCATTTTTTACTCCTCATCCTTGATTGCGACCCACACACCGGGGCCCATGGTGGAGGACACCGACACGGTGTTCACAAATTCACCCTTGGCATCTGCGGGGCGTTTCCGTTTAACTTCGGCAACCACCGCCCGGACGTTTTCGGCGAGCTTTTCGGCGTCCATGGAAACCTTGCCCACCGCCAGGTGTACCACGCCGGTCTTGTCGGCCCGGAATTCTACCCGGCCTTTTTTCAGCTCAGACAGGGCGCCCTTGAGGTCAAAGGTTACGGTGCCGGTCTTGGGGTTGGGCATAAGGCCCCGGCGGCCCAGGACCATACCGAGCTTGCCCACGTCCTTCATCATATCCGGGGTGGCCACCGCAACATCAAAGTCCAGCCAGCCCCCCTTGATTTTTTCGATCAGGTCCTCGGCGCCCACATAGGTGGCCCCCGCATCCTGGGCTTCCTTCTCTTTTTCCGCCTTGCAGAACACCAGGATCCGCTTTTCGGCATGGAACTGATGGGGAAGCACCACCGTATCCCGGACGGACTGGCTCTTTTTCAGGTTAAGCTTCACCGAAAGATCCACGGTTTCATCAAATTTGGCAAAAGCCAGGGTCTTTACCTTGTCTACCGCCTCTTTCAAGGGATAGGATGCCGCAGCATCGTACTTTTTCAAGCTTTCGACGTATTTTTTTCCCCGGCTCATTTTTCCACCTCCACACCCATGGACCGGGCGGTCCCGGCGATGATCCGCATGGCCCCTGCCACATCATTGGCGGACAGGTCCGGCATCTTCAGCTTGGCGATTTCCTCGCACTTGGCCTTTGGCAGCTTCCCGACCTTGACCTTGTGGGACTCTGCAGACCCCTTTTCCAGGCCGATGGCCTTCTTGATCAGGACCGACGCAGGGGGGGTCTTGAGGATGAAGGTGAAGGACTTGTCGGTATACACGGTGATGACCACCGGTATGATAAGCCCAGGCTCCATGGTTTTCGTCTTGTCGTTAAACTGCTGGACGAACTGAGGCGCGCTGACCCCGTGGGGTCCCAGGGCAGGTCCTACGGGCGGGGCCGGTGTGGCCTTTCCCGCAGGGCACTGCAACTTGATGAGGGTGGCAATCTTTTTCTTTGCCATGAAAACTCCTTTGTGGTTCTATCGTTTCCGGTGAAGGAAACTCCCACGCTCGGACTTAAAGTCCGCTATACCTTCTCCACCTGGAGGATGTCAACCTCCACCGGTGTGTTACGGCCGAATATCCCAACCATAACTTTAAGCTTGTTCTTTTCCTGGTTGACCTCTTCGATGGTACCCGTAAAGGACTCAAAGGGACCATCAATGATCTTAACCGGTTCGCCGGGGGTAAAACTCTGCCGGGCGCGGACCGGGCGTTCACCCTTGATTTCCCCGGATTTCTGCAAAAGTCCCCGGGCCTCGTCCCCGGTCAGGGGCTGGGGCTTCTTATCCGCCGGGGTACCTACAAAGCCGGTTACCCCGTTGATTTTCTTTATCTTTGAGCAGGG
>BNUW01000067.1 GCA_025997655.1 Spirochaetia bacterium | reverse complement strand
TTTTCGGTTCCCGCTTCCCCTCAAAGCGAAATGGAACGGTTCAGACAGGACATTCTAAAGGAAATAAAGCAGGCTTTTGGCGAAACATTGGAACAAGCCCTTAAAAGCGTGTCAAAATGACCCATGGAAAGGCAACCGAATCGCTGGTTTAAGCAGACGGACGGCACAGTTAGGACAACGAACCACGGGGGACTTCATAACCGTAGGGCAGGTAGGAATTTCAAATTTAGCTCGATTATTCAAGAAAAATACGAAATACACGAACTTTTACTCTGAAACACCCTGACGTTTTATCCGTGGTGCCGTATTGACAAATTTGTATTCAGGTACTATCATAAGAATCGATAAGTACCACGGGGTCGTAGTTCAGTGGCTAGAACGTCAGATTGTGGATCTGATTGCCGTGGGTTCGAGTCCCATCGACCCCCCTAAAAGAAGGATTTTGCTATCCTTCTTTTTTTTGAAAGGAGCAGCTTATGAGTATTGAAAAACCTAATACACGGGTTCTGCCTGGTTTTATGGAACTGCTTCCCGAAGAGCAGATCGAATTTGACCGGATAAAGACCGTAATTGAGGCGGTCTTTAAACAATTTGGGTTTACTGCTCTTGATACTCCTGCTATTGAACGGGTGGCCGTTTTGGATGCCAAGAAGGCAAGCAAAAAAACAGCTGCCGCCGGGGCGCCGGGCGAAACACCGGCGCCGGAAGCCGTAGAGGAGGATGCGGCTGCCGGAGAAACAGCCAAACAAGCCTATCGGTTTGAGTATAGCGGTGTTGAACAGGGACTTCGTTTTGATTTGACGGTTCCCCTGGCGCGTTATTCAGCGGAGCATTTTAACGATCTTACGTTTCCCTTTCGCCGCTGCCATAGTGCAAAGGTGTATCGCGGGGAAAAAGCGCAAAAGGGGCGGTTCCGTGAATTTTATCAATGCGATATAGATGTCATTGGGCATAATGAATTAAGCGTCGCCTATGACGCGGAGATTCCCAGTGTCATTTACTTTCTGTTCAAGAAATTGGACTTCGGCAAGTTTACGATACGCCTCAATAATAGAAAAGCGCTGAGCGGACTCCTGGATCATCTGGATGTCAAATCAAAGACCAAAGAAGTTTTACGGATAATTGATAAAATTGAAAAAATCTCTGCCGATGAATTCAACAACTCGTTACGCGATCTCGGATTATCGGAAGCCCAAATCGGCACGCTACTTGATTTTATACACATTAAAGGCAGTGTAAACGACATTTTGAATCAGCTTAAAGCGCTTGGAATTACTAATAGTCTGTTCATGGACGGAATTAATGAGCTTGAGACCGTAACATCCCTTATGCACGATATGGGTGTTGAAGATTCATATTATGTTATTGACCTGTCGGTGGCACGGGGTTTGGACTATTACACCGGTACGGTGTATGAAACGATACTTGATGATCGTGAGAATTTGGGCTCCGTATGTTCCGGCGGCCGGTACGACAACCTGGCGGAATCCTATACGGACGAAAAATTACCCGGTGTTGGCATATCCATAGGGCTTACCAGGCTTTTTTATCAACTGCGCGAGGCCGGATTAATACCCTGTTCAAGAAAAACAATCGCCGATGTTATTATTGTTCCCTTTGAAAATAATAATATACCGACCGCTTTGTGTGTTTCAAACAAATTACGGATTGAAGGTTTTAATGTCGATGTTTTGCTCGAAGATACACCGGTTAAGGAAAAACTGCAATATGTGGGCAAAAAAGATGCGCCCTTTGCCGTCTTGATTGGTTCCGAAGAGGAAGAAAGCGGTTTGATGATGCTACGATTTGTGCAGGACAAAAAGCTGGTAAAGAAAACCGTGGCCATTGATGACCTCGCGGCGTGTATGCGAACCAGCAATGTCATCCGATAGGATAACAAACCTTCCCGTTCTTAATGACCATGGTAACGATATTCTTTGCCGAATGATACACCAGGAAACGGTAGTCCGGATAGGCCAGCACCGCTATATCCGCCTTCTTGCCCGGTTCTATACTGCCAATGGCGCCGGCCTTTTTTAAGGCCCCGGCGCCGTTAAGGGTCAGGGAGCAGAGGGCCTCTTCTATGGTCATCCCCATATGGATAACCCCCAGGGAAAAAATGAGGGGAATGGAATTGGTAAAGCAGCTTCCGGGGTTATAGTCGCTTGCCAGGGCCACGGCGCAGCCTGCGTCTATCATCTTCCGGGCCGGCGCGTAGGGCTTGTGGAGGCAGAAAGCGGTGCAGGGCAGCAGGGTTGCCGCAGTATCGCTGTCCGCAAGCATACCGATGCCCTTGTCGGATACGGCAAGCAGGTGGTCCGCACTGACACAGCCCAGTTCCGCCGCCAGTTCCCCGCCGCCCAGGGGGATAATTTCATCCGCGTGGATCTTCGTACCAAACCCCATGTCTTTACATGCGCGCAGATATTTTGCTGACTCTTCGGTGGTGAAGACCCCTTCCTCGCAGAAGATGTCCGCAAAGCGGGCCAGCTTTTTTTCCCGGACCAGGGGCAGCACGTCCTTCAACATAAAATCAATATAGGCGCTGCTCCCGCCGGGGTAGTCCCGGGGGATGGCGTGGGCGCCCATGTAGGTTGTCTCCACATCCACCGGATGTTCTTTGTTTAAGCGGTTTAACACCTCAAGCTGTTTCAGCTCACAGTCCTTGTCAAGTCCGTAGCCGCTCTTACCTTCCACGGTGGTAACCCCCATGGAGAGCATGTCGTTAAGTCGCGTAAAGCCGTCCTTGAACAGGGTTTCTGCGGGGGTTTTTCTGGTGGCGTCCACCGAGCTCTGTATACCTCCGCCCATTTTCATGATGTCCAGGTATTGCGCGCCGGAAAGGCGCATGATAAATTCTTCCGGCCGGTAACCGCCAAAGATAAAGTGGGTATGGGAATCCACAAAACCGGGGATGATAGCCTTTCCGCTGAGGTCAATGCTTTCCATCCCGGATGTGTCAAGGGAGTGCTTTTTCAGCAGCATCCCTGTGGGGCCGGTTTCTTTTATGGTATCCCCTTCGATATACACGGCGGCATCGCTTATAATTTCCAGCTTGCCCATGTCCTTACCGTGTTTTAAGGAATTTCCAAGGGGCGTTACCAACTGGGATGCGTGGTATAACAACAGGGATGATGCGTTAGATGTAGTGTTCATGTGTGCCTCTTTACTCCATAGTTCCAATTAGTTCTTCCGCTATCCGCCGTACCCGGCCTGAGTATACCAGTTCCCGGGTCCATTCCATATCCGCTGAAATATAATGATCCTCCGCCATAAAGGGCGCTTTTTCCCGGACAGCCTTTACCATCTGCTCTGCGAACCGGGAAGGGGAAAGTTTTCCGCCGGCCTTCAATTCCAGGGCCTGGACGGCGGCAAGCAGTTCGTTGCCGATTACATATTCCAGAAGCCCCGCCGTTTCACGGGCCTTAAGGGCTGCGTTATATCCCATACTGACGTAATCTTCCTGCAAGGCGCAAGTGGGTATCGCGTCTATTGAGGCGGGGTGGGCCAGTACCCGCATCTCCCCCAGGATTCCCGCAGAGGAATATTGCAGGATCATGTAGCCGCAGTTGCTGTCGGGCTTGGGGGACAGAAAGGCGGGGAGTCCGCTGACCAGTTCGTTGACCATGCGGTCGGTGCGGCGTTCGGCGATTTTTGCCAGATAACAGGCCGCAATGCACAGGGAATCCGAGGCAATGCCGACAAAACCCGCATCGGCATTGCAGGCGCTCAGGGCTTCACCCGAGGGATGGATCACCGGATTGTCATCGCAGGAGTTTATTTCATTTTCAATCGCCGTCCGCGCGTCCAGAATAGTTTTACGCGCGGCGCCGTGGGCCTGGGGAATACAGCGGAGGGACAGGGCGTCCTGCAAATTCTGCCCCCCCAGGCTTTCCAGAATCCCGCTGTCCGCCAAAAGACGGCGCAGGTTTTCCGCGGTTTTCCATTGATCCTTCTGTTTCTTTACGGCCATTACCCGCTCATCAAAGGCCTGCATGTTGCCCCCCAGGGCCTCAACGGTCAGCGCGGAAACCGCGTCCGCCGCGGCAAGGGCGTTTACCATGCCGTATACCGAGAGGGCCGCCAGGGCGGTGGCCGAGGTCCCGCCGCTTATCAGGCACAGCCCTTCTTTATAGCCCAGATGAATCGGCGCAAGCCCCGCAGCCTTCATGGCCGCTTCTCCGTCGCTTAAGGTCCCATTGATGAACGCCTTGCCCTTTCCCAGGAGGACCAGGGCAATATGGGCCTCCACCCCCAGGTATCCCACGGAGCCGTGAACCGGGGCCCAGGGATACACGCCCCGGTTCAGCAGCTCCGCCAAAAGTTCCAGTACCGAAAGCCGCACGCCGGTATACCCGGTGCCGAGGTTGGCGAGCATCATAAACATGACGGCCCGTACCCCTTCTTCGTCCAATGGCTCTCCCACCGTGGTACAGTGGGTCATCACCATCTTCTCCTGGTATATGGCGGCTTCACTTTCGGGGATTACCCGCTTTACATTCTCACCAACGCCGGTGGTAACGCCGTAGACCAGACGGTTTTCCCGCACAAACTGTTCAACCAATGCCCGGCTTTTGTTCACCCGTTCCCGGTACGCATCGGAAAACGATACGGGGGCGCGGAAACGGGCAACGGCCACAAGTTGATTCACCGAGAGAACACCGCCGAGGGTGACATGGTCAAGCGTACTGGACTGATTCATGGTTACTCCACAATCTTATCAACAAAGAAGGACTTAACGAATGCCGCCATTTGCAGGACAAAGATGAAAATCACGAGAAATCCCGCCGCTGCCGCCAGGGCTTTTACCCCGTCAACCCCCTGCACACCTCCGCCGTAGGCCGCCATGATGATGGCCACAATTCCTACGGAGATACCCCAGACCGCCTTGATCTTGGCCGGCGGTTCGGTTCCGATGGGCACATCCCGGACGCTCATCGAACCGATGTTGGTCAGGGTCGCGTCCGCTGCGGTGATAAACGAAATAAGGATGATCAAAATATTAACGGGAATGACCACAACCCCTATGCCGAAGGGCAGATGTTTGAGGAATTCCCAGAGGGCCATGATGGCGCCGCCTGAGTTAATAGCCCCAACCAGGTCCGCCTGGCCGGTGATCTGCATGTTCAGGGCGCTGCCGCCCCAGATGGCAAACCAGACAATGCCGAAAACCGATGGCAGTATCCAGTTGACAATCATGTATTCCCGAATTGTTCTGCCGTAGGAGAGCATGGCCATGAAGATGCCGGTTACCGGAGCGTATCCTACCCAGAAAGCCCAGTCAAAGAGGGTCCAGGATCGGGTGAGCGCCTCACCGCCAATGTCTATTGGGTCAAGCCCCCACCGGAAAAAATTATGCAGCCATTCCGCCATACCGGCGGTTCCGATCCGTAAAATGTACAGGGTCGGCCCGGTGATAAGCAGCAGGATCAGGATGGCATAGTAAAACCACGCATTTATACTGCCCAGGGTTTTGAGGCCCTTGTCCATACCGATGTAGGAGGAAAAGGTGAATATCAGCATTATTGATACGCCGAGGAAGATAAAGAGGGGCATGCTTTCCTGTATACCGTATCCCCCCTTAAGCCCGGACATTACCAGGGTGATGCACATGGTGACCCCCGTGATAAGCCCGATAGTCAGGGCCAGCATGGACAGGGTATCGATGACCGCAGAAAAACCTTTTGCCTGTACCCGGGCGCCGAAGAGGGGCTTTAGGGTAGAGGTGACGGTGAGGCTTTCCTTTTTGTGGTAGTAAATGTACGCAACCAGGAGTCCGCACATGGCGTAGATCGCGTAGGGAATAAAGGTCCAGTTATAAAAACTGCGGCCCATGGCAAACACCGCCGCTTCCGGGGTGTTGGCCGGTATACCCAGCTTGTCGAGTTCGCCCCAGACATTGCCGAAGTAGATAAGCGGTTCGTTCACCCCCCAGGTAACGATACCGGTGGCGACGCCGCCGGTCAGGGTCATGGCGAACCAGGTCCAGAAGCCGTACTTCGGCTTGGCGTCCTTGCCGCCGATCCGCATGCTGCCGAGCTTTGAAAAGGTGACAATTGCCACCAGACCAAGGCACGCCATTACGGCTATCTGGAAAAGCCAGCCGAAGGTATCCAGGGACCAGAAAAAGAATTTGTTGGAACCCTGGGTAAGGGCGTCCTTGTTTACAATGCCAAGAATCGCCGCCCCGCCGATTACGATGTACGCAGGAATAAACACTTCCCAGCGTACCGCTTTTTTTAACTCTCCTGTTTTTTGCTTGTCTGCCATTACGACCTCCTCATTATTTAAAGCCGGGCATGAGCGCCCAGCCTATTGCCTCAAATAACCTTTTCAGCGGCGTCAAGCAGACGCCGGCTTTTAACAACTTGATAGGACGCTTCTATGTCCGCCGACAGATTCCTGTCCCGGTCATACCAGGGTACGGCGCGGCGATACGCTTCGTAGGCCGCCTCGGTTGCCGCTCCCAGCCGGAGCTTCGGGTTTTGCTGCTGCCGCAGGGTAATTGCCTGGGCGGCGTGCATCATCTCCATGCCCAGGATGTAGGTCAGGTTATCGGTGATCCGGCGTATACGCTGGGCCACATGGGGCAGGTTATTTGCGTGATCTTCGATCTCCCCGGCCACCGCCTGATAGTCCACCGTGGAGGGATTGGACAGGTGCCGTATTTCCGTATCCAGCAGGGTGTAGGTTTTCTGCAGCGCCCCAAAGGCATGGACATGGGCTTCATCCGGGGTCAGGAACCGGGGAAGCCCCGTAAAATTGGGGGCCCCCAGTTTGGTCATCCTGAAACAGGACATCCGGGAGACATGGCTCAGGGTAATGCCCAGCATCTCAAAACCTACGGCGATTGTTGTGCACTCAAAGTTTGAGCATGATATGATCCTTCGTTCATCCAGGAGCAGGCAGGGGTTGTCGTCGGAACTGTTCATCTGGATAAGGGCGAACTTGGTCACATATTCCAGGGCGTCCCGGAGTGCCCCGTGTACATAAGCGCCGCTCCTGAAGCTGATGGGGTCCTGCACGGGTTTGTCGGGGAAGGCGTCGTAGATATAGCTGCCCTTAAGAAACCTGCTTACCAGGGCGGCGCTTGCGGTCTGGCCCGGGAGCCGCCGTGCCTCGTGGACTTTTGGGTCAAGGGGGGAGGTGTTACCGTTGAGACCCTCAAGGGAGACGGCATAGATCAGGTCCGCCTGATCCACCAGGCTGCTGAGTTCTATCAGGGAGAGGGCTCCCTCCGCCATGCCGAAGGCGTTACAGCTTACGATGGCCAGGCCGTCCTTGGGACCAAGCTCCACGAATTGAAGCCCCGCCTGTTTGTGGGCCTCCGCCGCGCTCATACGCCGACCCTGATAGTACACATCCCCCTCGCCGATCATGGCGAGCCCTATATGAGACAGGATTGCTATGTCGCCTTCACCGACCGAACCCCGTTCCGGAACGACGGGATGAATTTTTTGATTCAGGAATTCTGCGTAACGGCGGGCGATCTCCGGCTGAATTCCCGTATTGCCCCGGAGCAGACAGTTCAGGCGTATTGCCATTGCCGCCCGCACCTCCGCTTCCGACGCCTCTTCCCGCACCCCTAAGGTATGGGAGTGGATAAGGTTTTCGTTATACTGCTTGAAAAATTCCGATGCGATATGCCGGTCCTTGTTCCAACCCACACCGGTATTAAAACCGTAGACCGGGATATTCTGCTCAACCAGTTCGTAAACCAGTTTGCGGGAATCCTCTAGCCGCGCTTCTCCATCCGGGGATATGCGTACCTGCCCGCCCTCCACCGCTATGGCCCGGAGCGCTTTCAAATCCAAATCACTACCATTCAACACTACCACAGGACGCCTCCTTCAATTATATTGTCTACCGGTTCAATGCCGCCACGATTCGCTCCGGTGTAAGCGGCATCCGGGTCAGGCTGGTGGAAAGGGCGCGGTTAACCGCGTTTACGATGGCCGGCGCAACCGGTACCGTGGCAATTTCCCCAATGCTCTTTGCACCAAAGGGCCCTCCCTCTTCCCCTTCCTCAATCAGCAGGACCTCCACATCGGGCATATCCGGGGCGTTTATCAGGTGGTATTTATCAAAATTGCGTGCGCTTGGCTGTCCCTTTTGATCAAAGACGAGCTCTTCGGTGAGGGCCATGCCGATACCCATCTGCACCCCGCCGTAGATCTGGCCTTCAACCAGATTACGCCCAACCGCCTGTCCCACATCATGGACCGCCAGGTATTTGTCGATATGAACCAGCCCTGAAAGGGTGTCCACCGTGAGGTCAACAAAGTGGACGCCATAGGAAGCGGGGTTGTGTTCCGGCCGGTGTTCCACAAAGGCTTCTATCGTAACGCGGTTTTTCAGGGTAATCTCCCGGAGGGCATCGCCGAACTCCACCGTTTTATCCCCGGCGTGGAGCACACCGTCTTCATGGCGTACCGGAACCTGCCAGAGCCGTTCCGCCTCCCGGCAGAGCTTTTTCATGGCGCTTTCCGCACAGAGCCGGGCGCATTCACCCACCACATAGATCCCCCGGCTTGCCTGGCAGCCGATGTCGTAGCTGCCGAAAAGGGTATCCCCCTCCAGCACGGTTATCCGTTCCGGCGCGATGCCGGTAACTTCAGCCACGATGCAGGCCATGGCGGTGTTTGCGGCGTGCCCCATCTCGTATATCCCCGAACGCAGTACCGCCGAGCCGTCTTCCATAAGCCGCAGGGACATGCCCGCGATATCGTGGTAGATGGTTTTGTAGTATCCGTTGCCGTGGGTGGCGCAGGCAAAGCCCGCCCCCCGCCGGAAGCGCCCGGCGCCTGACGCTTTCTTCCGTTCCTCCCAGCCGAAGGCCCGAAGCCCCCGCTCCAGGCAGTCCCTGATCCGGGCGTTACCCAGGTTTGCGTTCCCTGAAGGGTCATCGTTAAAGGGGTGGACCAGGTTTTTAAGGCGGAACGCCGCCGGGTCAAAGCCGCGCCTGTGGCAAAGGAGGTCCGTATGAACCTCGGTTATGGCATGAATCTGGGGTGAGCCGTAGCCCCGGCAAGCCCCCGCCGGGGTGGTGGAGGTACGCACCGCCCGTGCCTCGTAACGCAGTGCGGGGATGGCGTAGAGCCGGGAAGTTTTTTTCCCCATGGCCATCATCACCTTTTTGGTCCCCGTCAGGTAGGCCCCGGCATCGACGGTCAGGGAAAAGCGGCGTCCCAGGATCGTACCTTCAGCATCCAGGGCGGTTTCCACGACCCCCAGGGTTGCGGCACGGGTACGGGTGGCAAGCATGGTTTCTTCCCGGGTGGTGTTGATAAACACAGGCCGCCCCAGCCGGTAGGCGGCCCAAGCGCAGAGGGGCTCAAAGACCGCCTCCTGCTTCCCGCCGAAGGACCCGCCCATGGGGACCTTTATCACCCGGATCTTCGAGAGGGGAAGGGGTACCACCATGGACACCGCATGTTGAACCCCAAAGCCGATCTGGCAGGGGCTGCGTATTTCCAGAACCTGTTCCGCCCGGGGAATGGCGAGGATGCAGTGGGTTTCCAGGGCGGCGTGGTGGATCCGGGGAGTTACTATGGTATCCCGTTCCACCATGTCGGCATTGGCAAAGGCCGCATCCACATCACCGTACTCAATGCGGCCCGGGAAGGCCGGTATCCCGTCTTCGTGGAGCAGGCCCGCCATATCCCCGGCGCTCATTATATCGGTAATGGGCGGCAGGGGTTCATACACAACGTTGATACGGTTTCGCGCCTCCAGGGCTGTCCGCCGGTCCTGCGCCAGTACCAGCGCAATCCGGTCGCCAACATGCCGGGCATGGCCGGTAAGAACGGTCTCATCCGGATGGTCATTTTGCCCGGGAAACCACTCCCCGCTGTTGTACCGTTCGGCGGGGGCATCCTCATAGGTCAGTACGGTGACCCCGGGCAGGGCCAGGGCGCGCCGGGTATCTATGGAAACAAGGCGGGCATGGGCCTGGGTACTGAAGAGTATTACCCCGTGCAGGGTACCTTCGGGCAGGGAATCCGCCAGATAATGGTATTGGCCCCTCACCTTGTCCGGCCCGTCGGGGCGGCGCAGATTTTTTCCGATGAACCTGTACCCGCTCATACAATACCTTCTATAGTTTTTAGTACATCTTCCCCCAGGGCCTGTATGGCGGAACGTTTATAGGGGAGGGTGGATCGCCCGGCTATGGCCTTTTCAACCAGCGCCGAAAGGGCGACGCAGAAGGGGGCCGGATCGGAGTTCCGGGCGAGGGCCGATTCCGCTTCGGGGCAGCGCAGTGCCGCCGTCCCCAGGGTTCCCACAAACACCCGGGGTTCAGTCTTTCCGCCTATGGCCGCCGCGAGGTTGAGCCGGGCAATGCTCAGCTCGGTTCGGCTGCCTATTTTGCCGAAGGCGGATACCCTCCCATGCCGCAGGGGGATACGGAAAGCCCGTATCAGCTCGCCGGGCTCCAGGGCGCTGCGGTTTGGCCCAGTTAGAAACGCAGGAACCGGCAGTTCCCGGCTGCCCTTTCGGGAAGTGAGCAGAACCACCGCGTCCAGGGCCGCAAGGGCCGATGGGGTGTCTGCGGCGGGGGAGGCGTTGGCCACATTGCCCCCCACTGTCGCCCGGTTCCGGATTTGCCAGGACCCCACTTTTGCCGCAGCCGCTGCCAGGCAGGGGGCATGCTGTTTTACCCGATCATCTTCGGACAGGGAAGTCATGGTTTCCAGGGCGCCGATACGCAGTTCATCATGTTCAAGGGAGATTCCCCGTAATTCGGCCGCGCCGGAAATGTCGATAAGGCGGCAGCGGGGAGACATACGCCCCCCGAATTTTACCAGACAATCGGTTCCACCCGCCGCAAGGATATACCTGCCCGAATACCGTTCAATAAAATTGAGGAGTTCCTCCAAGGATCCGGGGATCAGCGGGTCGGGGTGGTTCATGTCGCCGCCTCTCTTTGCTGTGCCGCCGCCTCGACGGCCCGCAGGATGGGGATATACCCGGTACAACGGCAGATGTTACCTGCCAGAGCCCGCCGTATCTCATCTTTGCCGGGATTGGGATTCTTATCAAGGAGTGCCTTTGCGGTGAGGATCATTCCAGGGGTACAAAACCCGCATTGCACGGCGTCATTTTCGAGGAAGGCTTTTTGCAACAGGGTAAGTTCCCCATTTTGTTCCAGTCCGTCAATCGTGACAATTTCGCAGCCCCGGACCTGTACCGCCGGGGTCAGGCATGAACAAACGGGATTGCCGTTTAGTAAAACGGTACAGGACCCGCATTCTCCGGCGCCGCAGCCTTCCCTGACACTGCGTATACCGCATCCATCCCTTAACAGATCAATAAGCCGGGTAGAGGAATCAACACTGCCGCGATGCTTTTTTCCATTAAGAATGAAATGGATATTCATTTTTCACTCCATACACTTTCATTCGAAAGTTCCATTCACAATCAACGCATTGTAATGGGCGATATAGTATCTGTCAAGGAAAAAAGTATAAAAATGCATACGAAACTGTATAGCGGCATAAAAATTGCAAATGAAAGAAATTGATATACACCAATGTTCTCAATAATACCTTTTTTAAAAAAAGGAGGATACCTCCCGGCATCCTCCCGTTTCCATCAGGAAAAGTGTTTATGTACAGCCTTTGCCACCAGGTCCTCGTCCGCAAGATAGGGGATGGTGATCTGGCTTTCCCCGGCGTACTTTTTGTTATACTCCGTAACGGTTTCCATGGAGTGGGGGTTACGCGCCCAGTTCCGCCGCGCCACGCCGCCCATCACGTCCCAGAGCAGGGAGCTTTTTATGACCTCATCAACACGGGCGCTGCCGTCCAGCACCAGGCCGAAACCGCCGTTGATGGACTTGCCGATGCCGGTACCGCCGCCGTTGTGCAGGGCCACTAAGCTCATGCCCCGGGCGGCGTTGCCTACATAGCACTGTACCGCCATGTCCGCCATCACATTGGAGCCGTCCTTGATGTTGGAGGTTTCCCGGAAGGGGGAATCGGTGCCGCTTACATCGTGGTGATCCCGCCCCATCATGACCGGCCCTATCTTTCCTTCCCGCACCAGCTCGTTGAATTTAAGGGCTATCTTCATTCTGCCCTCGGCGTCCTGATAGAGGATACGCGCCTGGGTGCCCACCACCATTTTGTTTTTTTCCGCGTCCCGGATCCAGTTGTAGTTGTCCATGTCCTGGTACCGCCGGTTCCTGTCGATGCAGTCCATGGCCGCCTGATCCGTTTTGCGGAGGTCCTCGGGTTTACCGCTCAGGCATACCCAGCGGAAGGGGCCGTAGCCGTAGTCGAAGAGCAGGGGGCCCATGATGTCCTCCACGTATGAGGGGAAGGTGAAGCCGTCCTTATCATCAATACCGTTTTTGGAAACCTCTTTTACCCCCGCATCGTATACGGCCTTGAGGAATGCGTTTCCGTAATCGAAAAAGTACGCACCCCGTTCGACGCAGGTTTTGATAAGCTCATAGTGCTTCCGCAATGAGGCGTTGACCTTTTCGATAAACACACTTCGTTTGTCTTTCTGTGCAAGCATGGCGGTCCGTTCCGCAAAGCTCATCCCCTGGGGACAGTAGCCGCCGTCGTATGCCGCGTGGCAGGATGTCTGATCGCTCATTAACTCAACCTTAATGTTGCGGTCAACCACATATTGCAAGAGGTCAACAATATTTCCGTGGTAGGCAATCGAATAGGGTGTTTTCTTTTTTAAGTATTCATCCGCCTTGGCAAAAACATCCGATAGATTAGAGGATGAATAGGAAACCCAGCCCTGGTCAAGCCGGGTTTTGATGCGGCTTTCGTCAACCTCGGCGACGATTCCCACCGCGCCGGCAATCTCGGCGGCCTTGGGTTGTGCCCCGCTCATGCCGCCAAGGCCCGAGCTGACAAAAAGGTGCCCC
>BNUW01000066.1 GCA_025997655.1 Spirochaetia bacterium | reverse complement strand
CTCTGCTTAAGACATTACAACTGGGGAAAAAATACAGCCTCAGGCTCAAACGCCGTATACTGAGTTGGGGCTTTGAGCAACATCTTGAGGCCGTCCTCGCGCTCTGATCCTTCATGCGTTTGTCGTGGGTTTGGGGATACCCCTTGAAGCCAAATACAAAATCGCGGTATATTGTTGATAAATTCATCTGCACCAACAAAAGGAAGTATTAACTCTGATATAGAGGGGTCCGATTTAATAAGCGCTTCTTTTTCTGGCAAGGTTAAAGAAAAATTTCCGCCATCATTAGGCATATTTCCAAAAACCATTTCGGGTACTTTACATATTGGTTTACTGTTTTTAGCGATATAGACTATAGGGCCATCGATCAAATAAGCATTTATTTGATTTGCCACTATTTCTACGGGTTCGCTCGTAACGGTGGCATAGTGATATAATTTTTTTGTCTTGCGGTCGTTTAGGGCTAACCCAATAATAACGCAATAAACAGCGGCTTTACCTCGCGCCTCATTACTCCACTTAAAAGTCTGATGAGCAAAGTTTATTTTTAATCCATGTTTTCCTAATAATTCCGGCCAAAGAATAGGAACCTGTTCACCTTGGCAAATACTATTTGTAGAAACAAACGCTACTTCAATTTCTGTACCGTGAATATATTCCGCTGCTTTTTTATACCAACATGAAACATAATCAATATTACTACAATCCTTCATTCCATGAAAGGTTTGCTCAACTTCGTTTTTTTGCTCCTTGCTCATTATCCTCGCACCTAAAAACGGCGGATTCCCCAAAATATAACTCAACTCACTTTTCGCCACAATACTTTCCCAATCGGTGGTCAGTGAATTAACGCAATGTATCGACGCTGTGGACACCAGCGGAATCCGCGCAAAATACTGCCCGAACCGTTCCCGAAACAGCATGTTCATCTGATGATCCGTAAGCCACATGGCAACCTGCGCTATTTGGGAGGGGAACTCTTCAATCTCAAGCCCAAAGAATTGGTCCACGTTTACTTTTATTTCGGTCGATACATCCAATACCTGATTGTTTCCCAGTAAGCGTTCCAGAATTTCCAGTTCCAATAAGCGCAGTTCCCGGTAGCTGATTACCAGAAAGTTCCCGCAGCCGCAGGCGGGGTCAAGGAATTTCAGGCTCGCAATCCTGTTGTGAAACTCTATCAACCGGGATTGCTGTGCGGAGGGGCTCAGGGTTATTATTTTGTTGAACTCATCCCACAGGCCGTCAAGAAACAGGGGGTGTATCAGTTTAAGGATGTTTTCCTCGCTGGTGTAATGGGCGCCAAGGTCGTGGCGTTCGTCGTCGTTCATGACGCTTTGGAACATGGCGCCGAAAATGGCGGGGGATATTTTGCTCCAGTCAAGGCGGCAGCAGTCGATGAGGGTGTCACGCATGGGGCGGTCAAAGTCGGCGCTTTCAAGGCGTTCCTGAAACAAGCCGCCGTTGATGTAGGGGAATTCGTTCAGTTGCTCGTCAATGGTTTTTAAGCGGCCGCCCTTTGGTTTGTTCAATACCTCAAATATTTTTTGCAGGTGCAGGGCAAGGTCCGATCCGTCTTCCGCGGTGCGCACAAGGATGTATTTAATAAAGATGTCCGGGGGCTCGAAGATTCCGGTGTCATCGGCGAAGAGGCAGAACAGCAAACGGACGAGGTACAATTCCAGTTGGTGGCCCCGGTAGCCGATTTCCTTTAGGCGGTCATGGAGCCGCCCCATGGTTTCGGCGGCTTCGATGTTTACCGGGTCCCATTGTTTATAGGGGTCTATTTCTTTGTACCCGGCCAGGTCACCGAAAAGTTCTATATGGTCTACCAATTCGGTAAGGTTAAAGCGGTAGAGTTTTCCGTCTTCCAGGAGATTGTAGTAATGGAAGCTGACAAAATCGCAGATGAGAATTCCCTTCGGCATATCGGCGGAATTTAAGGACAGCGCGTATTTTTCGCCTGTTCATAGGCTTTCTCCATATCCTTGCCGGGAGTTTTCATCTCTATGAGGATATGGCCTTTCCAAAAGAGGTCGATGTATCCGCTGCCATCAAGCAGTTTTACTTTCTTTTCAAATACGGCAACCTGACGGCGGTTCACCCCAAAGATATTGAAAAATTCATTTTCAAAGGTCTGGGCTTCCGCTTCTTCCCGCTCGCTCCCGGCGGCGGTTTTCCACTCGTTGACAAAGGCGGCGGCCCTGGCCTTTATTTCATTCCATGACAGGGGCATGTCAACATCCTATATTCTTTGATTTGATTCTCTCTCTACACATCCAAATTCGCCACCGACAGCGCGTTCGCCTCAATAAACTCCCGCCGCGGCGCCACCACTTCCCCCATCAGCGTGGTGAAGATGCGCTCGGCTTCGACGGCGTCGTCCAGGTGTATCTGTATGATGTTCCGCTGGGAGGGGTCCATGGTGGTATCCCAGAGCTGGTCGGGGTTCATTTCCCCCAAGCCCTTGTAACGCTGGACGGCGACCTTTTCCGGATCACGGCCCGATTCTTTAAGGAGCTTATCCTTTTCTTCGTCATCGTAAGCGTAGAAGGTTTTCTTTTCATAACTGACCCGGTAGAGGGGCGGCATAGCCAGATATACATGGCCATGCTCAATAAGATCGGTCATGTAGCGATAGAAAAAGGTTAGTAACAGTGTGCGAATGTGGGAGCCGTCCACATCGGCATCGGCCATGATGATGATTTTGTGGTAGCGTATTTTGGCGAAATCAAATTCGCTGCCGCAGCCCGCGCCTATGCTGGCGATAATGGGCTGGAGCTTTTCGTTGGTTACCACCTTTTCGATCCGGGTTTTCTCCACATTGAGCATTTTCCCGAACAGGGAAAGGATGGCCTGGTACCGGCGATTACGGCCCATCTTGGCGGAACCGCCGGCGGAGTCGCCTTCTACAATGAAGAGTTCGCAAAGGGCGGGGTCTTTTTCGGAACAGTCCGCCAGTTTACCCGGCAGACCGGCGCTGTCCATGGCGTTTTTCCGGCGGGTGGCGTCCCGGGCTTGCCGGGCGGCGATTCGGGCTTTGGCGGCGAGGATTGACTTGTCCAGGATGGCGGCGATCACGTCGGGGTGCTGGTCCAGGTAGAGCTCCATCTGTTCGTTTACCAGGGATTCCACGATGCCCTTTACCTCGGAATTGCCCAGCTTCCCCTTGGTCTGGCCCTCAAACTGAGGGTTGGGGACCTTGGTTGAAAGGACGGCGGTAAGGCCCTCCCGAACATCCTCTCCGGAAAGTGATTCGTCCAGTTTCTTGGCATGCTTGGACTTTTTAAGGTACTCGTTCAGGGTCCGGGTCAGGGCGGCTTTAAAGCCCACCAGATGGGTGCCCCCCTCCCGGGTGTTGATGTCGTTCACAAAGGAGTACATAATCTCGTTATACCCGTCGTTATACTGGATGGCACATTCCACCACGACTCCGTCACGGCTGCCCTCAATAAAAAGGGGTTCCTTGTAGAGGACGGTCTTGTTTTCGTTGAGGTACTCCACAAAGCTTTTAATCCCGCCGTCAAACTTGAATTCGTGGTCCTTGGGGGTGGAGAGGCGCTCGTCCCGGATGGTGATTTTCAGGCCCTTGTTGAGGAAGGCCAGTTCCCGCAGCCGGTTGGAGAGGGCGTCGAAGTTGTAGGTGGTGGTTTCAAAAATAGTGGCGTCCGCCTTGAAACGGATAATCGTGCCGCGCCGGTCCGTGGTTCCCGCCTCGTGGGTGGGGGCGTCGGGGATACCGATCTGGTAGCGCTGGGTGTGGATCTTGCCGTCCATGTGCACAAAAGCCTCGCACCATTCGGACAGGGCGTTTACCACCGAAACGCCGACGCCGTGGAGGCCGCCGGAAACGGTGTAGGCATTTTTGTCGAACTTGCCCCCCGCGTGGAGCTTGGTCATGACCAGTTCCAGGGCGCTGACCCCTTCGTCGGGGTGGATGCCCACCGGGATACCCCGGCCGTTGTCCTCCACCCGGACCACATCGTTGCCCTCAAGGACCACCAGGATATTGTCGCAATGACCCTGCATGGCTTCGTCAATCGAATTGTCTACTACTTCAAAAACTAAATGATGAAGACCATCGATGCCGGTGGTCCCGATGTACATGCCGGGCCGCTTGCGCACCGCCTCAAGACCCTTTAACACCTGAATATTTTGGGCCGAATATGTTGCATTCATGCCCCAGTATACTTCATCTTGAACAAAAAAGTAAAGATAACGTAAAATGATCCCCTCCGGCTGCGGGTTTGTGATTGTTCATATTCTGTGGATAAAAGTGAAGTGGGCGCATATCAAACCACGAAAACCTGAGTGAAAAAAAGAAGTATTTTTTGGTTTTTTGGTAAGTAGTATTTTTATAGTGGTTAATTCTTTATGATATAAGGAATTACACCAATTATACTATTCATATTTTAAGGGATGGGGTTAAATTTTTTTATCCGTATATCTTTTTTTTTAGTTTTGATGTATACTAAGTCTTTGTTGATAAGTTGTGAATAAATTGTGGTAAAGGTGAACCATGGTTAACGGGGATTATAACATAATATGGAAGGAGACCATGAACCAGATCCGGGAGGAACTGGGGGAACAGGAATTTGCCATGTGGTTCAACCTGGAATACCTGGATGCCTCTGAGGACGAACTGACCATCGGGGTACCCTCTACCTTCTATCAGGATCAGGTTCGGCAGCGGTATCAGCCGTATATTGAAAGTAAGATACGGGAGCTTATCGGTAAAAATTTAACGATTAGTTTTATCGTACAAGCCCGGCCAACGGAAGAAAATCCTACCCGGAAACCCGGCGAAGAGAAACTCACCGCAGCGCCTGCGGCAAAACCTGCTCCGAGTCCGGTGACCGCAACGAAGAAGCGCCATCCCCAACTAAGGGATGACTATACATTTGATACCTATGTGGTGGGGGATGATAATAACTTTGCCTTTAACGCCGCCTCCGCCGTAGCCCGGAATCCCGGGACCTCCAATAATTATAACCCCCTGCTTATATACGGCGGAGTAGGACTGGGGAAAACCCATCTCATGCAGGCCATCGGTCACTACATTCACGATAATTTTGACAATAAGGTGCTGTATATCACCGCCGAAGGTTTTATGAACGAATTCCTCAAGCTGCTTGGGGAAAAAAACATGTCGGCCTTTAAAAATAAGTACCGGTATGTGGACGCCCTTTTAATAGATGATATCCATAATCTGGAAAAGGGGGATCGGACCCAGGAAGAACTCTTCTATACCTTTGACGCCCTGTATAATGCGAAAAAACAGATGGTATTTACCTGCGACCGGCCGATTTCGGAACTGAAAAACATGACCGCCCGGCTCAAATCCCGGTTTGAGTGGGGTTTAAGCGTGGACCTCAAGCCGCCAAATTATGAAACCCGGTTTGCCATTTTAAAGAAGAAACTGGAAACCAAGAATGTCACGATTCCCGATGAGGTTATCGAATTGGTAAGTAAAAACGTCTCTTCAAATGTCCGGGATTTAGAGGGGGCCCTTAATAAACTGACCGCCTACACGGAATTGGTAAAGAAACCCATAACCCTGGAGATAGCCCAACAACAGTTGAAGGATGTTTTTGCCTCCCCAAAACAGTCCAATCTATCGATTGAGATAATTCAACGGGAAGTGGCGGATCATTACCTCCTGTCCCTTACGGACCTTAAGGGTAAGAAACGGACCCAAAGCATTGTGTTTCCCCGGCAGCTTGCCATGTATATCACCAGGGTACTTACGGAATATTCTACCATTGAAATAGGGCAATCCTTTGGCGGTCGGGATCATTCTACGGTACTCCATGCTTATGATAAAATAGAGGGTATGATCCGGGCTGATCCTAAGGTGGATTCGGAAATACAAAATATTATGCGGACCATAAAAACCCATGGCGCAAAGAGCTAATAAGGTGTTAGTATATGGAGGGTAGAATGTGCACTACTATGGCAGTGGTGGATAGTGTGGAAAAGTAGACAGGCTTATGAGGAAAATGTGGAAACCGTAATTCTTTATATCATAAGGAATTAGCGGTGTTTTCCCCATAAAACGGCTACTACTATCACTACTACTATTTATATAAATTTATATAGGAGAGAGAAGAGATGAAATTTACCGGTGAAAAAAGCGTGCTGCTCAAGGAAATTACCATAGCTCAGGAGATCATTTCCTCCAAGAATGCCATTTCCATTTTATCCAATATTTACCTGGAGGCGGAGAATGATACCCTTATCATCAAGGCCACGGACATCAAGGTCAATTTTGAGACCAGGGTTCCGGTGACGGTCCTTGAACCGGGGGCCACCACGGTATTTGGGGAGAAATTCCTTGGGATTCTCAATTCCATACCCGAGGGGGAACTGGAATTTGATCAGAAGGATATGAAGATCACCATCAAACCGTCTGCAAAAAAGATAAAGTTCCAGTTGAAAAGCATCGCATCGGAAAAATATCCTGAATTTCCCGTGGCAAATGATTCCAACCGCTTTGAACTCCCGGTAAAGGATTTCAAAGAAATGATTTTACAGACCGTTTTTGCGGTTTCCGATGACGAAACCCGGTATTTTATGAACGGGGTGTTTTTCGAGAAGCAGGGGGAAAAGCTTATCATGGTAGCCACCGATGGTCGGCGGCTTGCCTATATCGACAAAGAGGTGGGGGCGGGTATACAGGAATTTACCGGTATCATCGTGCCGCCAAAGGTGCTCAACATCATCATGAAACGGGCCGGGGATGAGGGGCTGGTGGCAATCGCCATAACGGATAAGACTATTTTTATCAAGTTTGGTTCCTACCAGCTTTCTTCGGTGTTGATTGAAGGCCAGTTCCCCAACTATCACCGGGTTATTCCGGAAAGTCAGAGCCATTCCTTCTCTATGAACCGCTTTGAAATGCTGGATGCCCTGCGAAGAGTATCCCTGCTGGTGGAACAGAAATCTCGAAGGGTATACCTTGGGGTCGGCGATGGAAAAATAACCGTTTCTTCCGAAGAAAGCGAAATAGGCGATGCAAAGGAAGAAATCCCCTGCAACTATGACGGGGATGAAGTTTCCATTGCCCTGAATTACCGGTATATCGAAGAACCACTGAAGGTTATGTCCGAGGATGAGATAGGCATTTACTTTACGGAACCGAACAAGGTGATAACCATAAAGCCGGTGCCGGAAAAAGATTATTTCCACATCCTCATGCCCATGCAGCTTGATTAGTTGCACAGCGCGATTAATTCATGTCCTTTGCGACCTTAAGAACCGCCTCCTTTCGAAACCTTGCGGATACCGAAGTTGATATCAGGGCAAAGGATGTTTTTCTGATTGGGGAAAACGGTCAGGGAAAGACCAATTTTCTTGAGGCGCTTTATTTTTGTTCTTACGCATCTTCTTTCAGAGGAGTACGGGACGGGGAAGCAGCTCGTACCGGTGAAAAGGATTTTTCCGCCGCAGTAACACTATCGAACTCTCTCTATGAAAAAATTTTAGTGAAGTTTGAGAAGGGAAAAAAAACCGTACAAATTGACGGCAAACAGGTTGAGGATAGAAAAGAACTTTTAGACATCAGCCCCTGTATTGTATTTTGCCATGAGGATATGGAATTTATTGCGGGAACTCCGGAACGGCGGCGCTGGTTTTTTGACCAGAATCAGAGCCTTTGTGATCCGGTGTATCTGGAGGATCTCCGGCGCTACCGGAGGGTGCTGAAAAGCCGGAATACCCTGCTACGGGAAGCCCAGGGGACGCCAAACCATACTTCGATTAATGCCGTACTGGATGCCCTGGATCCCCAGTTGGCGTCTTATGGATTACGGATCATGGAAAAACGGGAAGAAGCGGCCCGGCGTTTTTCTGAAACCTTTGGACCCCTCTATGAAACGGTGGCCGGTATTGGTAGTATTGCTGTTGTATATACTCCATCCTGGAAACTAAAAAACAGTGAATCCCTTGCCGCATTTTTGGAGGAACGCCGGGAAGCGGATATTTTTTCGGGGATCACCTTATCCGGCCCGCACCGTGACCGGTATAGTTTTACCCGTTCCGGCGTGGATTTTTCCGCCAAAGCGAGTACCGGCCAGCGGCGGCTTCTGGCTCTGCTTTTGCGGATAGCCCAGGCCCGCCGCTTCTCCGAAATGACCGGCCGTAATCCGGTACTGCTGCTGGACGACGTACTCCTGGAACTTGACCCGGAAAAACGGCGAAGATTATTAGACGTTATGCCCGGCTATGATCAGGCCTTTTATACGTTTCTGCCGGAAGAACCCTATGAGCGGTACCGTAAATCTGATACGCTGGTGTATACGGTACAGGGCGGACAGTTATTGAAGTGATAAGTTGGGGGATATGAAAAAAGCGGGAGATTTGTTAGCTTCTTTTTTTGACGAGAGGGTATTAAAAACAGCCCGTGGATACTCAGAATTGTTTTCCTCCTGGCAATCAATTGCGGGGGATAATATCGCCGCCCATTCGCGGATTCGGGAACTGGAACATTCCGTTCTTTTGGTGGAGGCGGATCATCCGGGGTGGATACAGATACTTCAAACCAGGGAAAAGGGCCTGCTGGATGCCCTGCGGCGCCGGTTTCCGGAACAGAACATTACGGGTATTTCTTTCAGGCTGAGCCGGGAGCGGACGGATCTTCCAACGGACTTATCTGCGGCGGCGGAGCAGGGCATTACCGGCGATGTTGACAACAGCGATACTGTTTACCACAACATTGAAACCAACAATGTTGGTAGTAATCCTTACGAAAAAATAAAGGACGAGCATTTTAGGGAGGCGCTTAGACGGCTGGAAGAGAGTATAGTTATCAGAAGCAAAGGGGGCTCGGTATGAAAAGGGAATAACGCAGCCCCTGGTATGCCGCCTTGACCTACGGCCATGATCCCAGTATCATTTGAGTAAGAGTTTTCAGGGTCGGGTGATTGAAGCGAGCTTCAAGATTCCCAACCGGCGGTTATAGCCCGCGAATCCGGGATTGTTCGAACTAAAAGTTCGAGGTCTGGGATTGAGCCGGTGAAATTCCGGCGCCGACGGTATAGTCCGGATGGAAGAAAATCTCGAGCCCGAATTTGTATATACCATGTATATACGTTCAATGCCCGAATTTCCCATGAATTTGTCCCTGGATTCTTGTCCGGGGCTTTTTTTTGCCTCGTTTGATGATTTCATTGGAGGCTTCTATGAAAAAGGTGCTGCTACTCATTGTCCTCACCGGTGTACTGTTCGGATGCCGTGGCGGAAATTCCGGCGGCGTTGCGGGGCGGCGGACGGCGCATACCCAATCCATCGGCATATTCATTCCCGGGGTTATGTCCGGGAGCCCCATCTACGAGATGCTGGCCCAAGGGGTACAAAGGGCGGCGGCGGAAACCAGCGGCGTTATCGCCACGGTTATTGAGGGGGGGTATAACCAGGCGGAATGGGAAAGCCGGGTAACCTCCATGGCCGCTTCCGGGGATTATGACCTTATTGTTTCTTCCAACCCTTCTCTCCCGGCGATTGCGGCGGAGGTATCCGCAAAATTCCCCAAACAGCGGTTTTTGCTGCTGGACGGGGAATTAGCGGGGAATCCCGGTATCTATACCATGCGTTATAATCAGCGGGAACAGGCCTATATGGCAGGGCATATCGCGGCATTGGTTTCATCAGACCTTTGGTCTACGGCGGCGGGGTCTACAGCAAAAGTTGGCCTGGTGGCGGCCCAGGAATATCCCACCATGAACAATATCATCCTGCCGGGTTACCGGGATGGCGCACAGGCGGTGGACCCCGCCTTTACCGTGGATTTCCGGCTGGTGGGCAACTGGTTTGACGCGGAACGGGGGGCGGAGATTGCCGAGGATATGATCCTGGGGGGCGTCAAGGTTATCCTCTGTATATCCGGGGGGGCCAACGAAGGGGTGCTCAAGGCCGCTTCCGAACGGGGGGCCAAGGTGGTCTGGTTCGATATTAACGGCTATGCCCTGAGTCCCGGTACGGTGGTGGGCAGCGCCATACTCCACCAGGAACGGGCGGCATACGAGCAAACAATACGGTATCTGGCGGGCAATCTCCCCTTTGGCAGCGCCGAAGTGGTTGGGGTAGCCGATGGGTATGTAGATTTTATTGAAGATGATCCCCATTACCTTGCGGCGGTTTCACCTGAAATACGGAAAGCACAGGGCAGCCTTATTGAGCGGATCCGTTCACGGGCTCTTGACCTGGGGGAATGATCCGGGGAGCGTCCGGTGGTAGAACTGAGGGGCATACAGAAATACTTTCCCTCCAACGGGGTTACCGCCCTGGACGGCGCGGACTTTGATCTCCAGCCGGGTGAAATTCATGCCCTGCTGGGCGAAAACGGGGCGGGAAAATCCACCCTTATGCATGTCATGGCGGGGTACCTTAAACCCGGTGCGGGGCATATTCTGATAGACGGGAAAGAACGGCGTCTTGCTGCGCCAACGGAGGCCCTGCAGGCAGGCGTCGGTATGGTCCGGCAGCATCCCCACATGGCGGCGGGGTTTACCCTGTGGGAGGATTGCATACTCGGCGCGGAACCCCACGTTATGGGCATCGTGAACCGCCGGAAAGCCCGGGAGACGATTAATGCCCTTTCGGAACGCTGGGGATTTAACCTTCCCCTGGATAAAACAACAGAAACGCTAACCATAAGCCAGCGGCAAAAAGCGGCGGTCCTCGCCCTGCTGTTCCGAAAAACCGACTACCTTATTTTTGACGAGGTCACTGCGGTGCTGAGCCCCGGCGAAACCGCTGCGCTCCTTCACCTTTTTGACCGACTAAGAGCGGAAGGGAAGGGGATTGTCATCATCTCCCACAAGCTTGAGGAAACCCTGGGCATCGCCGACCGGGTGAGTGTTTTGCGGAAGGGTAAAACCGTTACGACCCTGGCTGCGTCATCCCTGGATTATGAAACGGTGGGGGCGCTCATGTTCGGTGCCGATAGGGGGGGGGTACCTGCTACGGCTGGAACAATTCGTGAAACAGCCGTTTCTGAAACTACGCTGGGTACCGGCAACGAAGTTTCCCGCGCAGCTTCGTTGCAGGCCGCCAACGCTGAAACCGCCGCCCTGCCGTTACCGGCATCATCCGCAGGCTTGTTTGTCCGGGGACTCGCCGTAGAACTGCGGGGCAGGCCGTTTATCCGTAACGTGGATATCGACCTGCCGCCGGGAAAGATAGTGGGCATTGCCGGGGTCAGGGATAGCGGCCTGGAAACCCTGGAGTTGGGGATCACCGGGTTCCTGCGGCCTTCCGCGGGAAAAATTACCCTGGGGGGTCGGGACATCGGCGGGAAAGGGCTCAGGGCATTCAGGGACGCAGGGGGGGCCTATATCAGCGCCGACAGGGTAGGCTTTGCGCTGGCTCCGGTACTGCGGCTCAGGGATACTATTATCATCCACCTGCACCGTCGTTCCCGAAGAGGGGTTTTGGGGGCGCTGGGGATTATGGATCGCCAATTTATCAAGTCCCGGGTAGGGGATATTATGGCAGCCGCCGGGGTTGAGGGAAATCCCCGGGGCATGACCGGGTCCCTTTCCGGGGGGATGCAGCAACGGATCATCCTGGCCAGGGAATTTGCCGAGGATGCCGCCGTGCTGGTGCTTGCGGAACCGGGCTGGGGGCTGGATCGTTCAGGCCGGGAGCGGCTGAATAGGGAACTCAGGGCGCAGGTGCAAAAAGGAAAGGCGGCGCTGCTGTTTTCTACCGACCTGGATGAATTGTTGTCACTTTCGGATGAAATCCTGGTACTGCGTAATGGAGAATTTTCCGACCGTATACCCCTGGACGGCGGGACCAGCCAAAGCACGGCCGGGGAACTTAAGGAACGGATAGGCCGGGCCATGATCGGGGGCAGCCATGATTAATGTCAGGCGAAAGAATTTCGCTATTCCCGGTGTCTTTATGGGAGCCCTCCTTTCGGTAGGCGCCGCAGTACTGCTAACGGTACTGATCATCGTTACCGCATCCTCCGATCCCGGCGTAACCCTGCGGGCGTTTTTTACCGGCCCCTGGGCCGGATCCTGGTTTTTTGGAAACACCCTGGATGGAATGGCACTGCTCCTCACCGCGTCCCTGGGAATCGCCCTGGCTTTCCGGGGGGGCTGTTTCAACCTGGGAGGGGAAGGGCAGATATACCTGGGGGGGCTGGCCGCTTCGGTGATCCTGCTCCGGGCGCCCTCCGGTACGGGGCTCTGCCTGGCCGCCATGGCAGCCATAGCCTCGGGTTACCTCATGGGCGCGCTATCGGGGGTCTTGAAAAAACATTTCGGGGCGAATGAACTCATCACCTCCTTTTTGATTTCTGCGGCGCTCTCCCCGGCTGCGGATTACCTCATCGCCGGGCCTCTGCGGAATCCCCAGGGAAGTCTTATGGCTACCGGACGCTTTGGCGTTACCCTGCCCCGGCTCTTACCGCCCTCAAACCTTTCGGTGTCCTTTATTTTTGCCCTGGCCCTTGTGTACCTGGGGCATCTCTTTATCTACCGGACGGTGTGGGGGTACCGGTATAAGGTAGCCGGTTCCGCCCCGGACTTTGCCCGCTATGGGGGAATTGACCCGGAACGATGCTGGGTTCCGGCCATGGGCATGTCCGGGGCGTTGAACGGGCTTACGGGTTTCTTTGCGGTGGCGGGTACCTACGGGCTTTGCCACCAGGGATTTTCCGGCGGCCTGGGCTGGAACGCCATTGCGGTGGCCCTTATCGCACGGAATCGGCCCCTGGCGCTGATCCCTGCGGCTCTCATTTTCGGCTGGCTCAAGGTCGGGTCCGACTCGGCCCTTCTGTCCCGGGGACTGAGCTTTGAAACCACCGCGTTTATCCAGGCTGCCGTCCTCATCCTGGCCACCATTCAATTTTCGACGCCCCTGGTGCTGGGGAAAGGGAAGGGGAAACCATGAACGGTGTAGGAACATGGTTTCCTTTTTCCGCCGACATGATCCGGGGCCTGCTCAGCTCCGCCGCCCCGCTGATGCTCGGCAGTTTGGGGGCTCTCTTTACGGAACTTTCCGGGGCGCTGGGAATATTTATCGAGGGGTTTATGGCCCTGGGGTCCTTCTTTTCCTGGATCTTCGCCGGCTGGACCGGCTCCGTGCCGGGGAGAGCGCCGCAGAAATCAAAAAGGAGGTGATGAGTTCATTCGCCCCGAAATGTTTTTTCAAGACCCCCGATAGCGCGCCCATGAGGTAACCCGAGGCTATGGCTGCCATGGCGGCCAG
>BNUW01000065.1 GCA_025997655.1 Spirochaetia bacterium | reverse complement strand
ACAAGTTTTTGTTGTATTCTGACCAGTTTTTGACCCGGTACTTTTTATTGCTCTTTTCTGACATCGTATTTCCCCCTCCACGATGTCCAAATTATACCTCATTTTCCATTATCGTTGCAACAAAGTCATTCCTATGCGTTTATCCTGGCGTCCAATAGCCCTTTCAATAATAGTGCGCATAGGGTATACTTGCAATTGGAGGCACATATGCCGTTGATACAGGAAAAAGAGCGTTATACCTATGCCGATTACCTTGAATGGGACGAGGGTTTCAGGGCGGAAATCATAAATGGGGTGGTCTATGCCATGAGTCCCCCGCTCACCATCCACCAGATACTTCTCCGGAATTTAACGCTGGAGTTTGGAAACTATCTTCAAGGTAAAACCTGCCAGGTCTTTCCCGCCCCCTTTGGGGTCCGGCTTTCCCCGAAGGAGGATCGCAGCGATAATACGGTACTGGAGCCCGATTTGGTGGTAGTATGCGATTCTTCAAAGATCGATGAACGGGGCTGTAACGGCGCGCCGGATCTGATTATAGAAATCCTCTCCCCCTCAAACTCCCGTAGGGACACCCTGGTTAAATTCAACCTCTATCTTGATACGGGGGTTCGGGAATACTGGATTGTTAATCCGGAAACTAAATCTGTTCAGGTTCATATCCTGGATCAGGGCAGATATACCACGTCCGCCTACGGTATCTGCGACCCGGAGGAACCGTACCGCGAATATACATCGGATATCGCGCCGGTTTCAGTGCTGCCCGGACTCACCATCGATCTTAAAACTATTTTTCCGGGATAGGTTCCAGCGGTTCAATCAGCAGCTTATCAATCCTGTTCCCGTCCATGTCCACCACCTTGAACCGGTAGCCGTTCCAGTCAAACACCGCCCCGGTACGGGGGATCTCCCCGGCCAGTTCCAGGATGAACCCCGCCAGGGTGTGGTATTCCTGGGGCGTTTCGGGAAAACCGGCGATGGGGAGGATCTTCGCGATGTCGTCGATGTTTACGCTGCCGTCAACCAGGTAACTGCCGTCCTCCTGGGCCAGGATGGCGTCATCATCGGAGGTTTTGGCGGAAAGTTCCCCCACAATTTCTTCGATAAGGTCACGCACCGAAAGCACTCCGGCAAAGCCGCCGTATTCGTCGATCACCAGGAGGAAGTTTGATTCCCCCCGCTTGAAGGCTTCGAAAGCCCGGATGGATGACATGGTTTCCGGGACAAAATGAGGGGGGGCCATGAGGGATTTCAAGCCGCGCCAGGTATTTTCCAGGAAGGCGAGCAGGATGTCCTGGACCGAAACTACCCCGACAATCTCGTCCAGTGTGCCGGAAGCTACGGGGAAGAATTGCTGGGCCCGGTATTCCACCGCCATCTCCCGCACCTTTTCTGCGTCCGCGTTGACATCCAGCCATTGGATCTCGGAGCGGTGGGTCATGAAGGTTCCCACAGGCCGGTCCCCCAAGTAGAAGACCCCCTCCACCATGGTCCGTTCCTCGCTTTCCACGATACCCGACTTTTCCCCCTCCGCCAGGGCGAGCCGTAATTCATCCTCGGTCATCCCCTGATCGGAGGGAAGATTTATCTTGAGGATACGGCGGGTCAGGGTGGAACTATGGGCGGCGATGAAGATCAGGGGGGTAAAGAGCAATTTGAGCAGACGGATAAGCGGGAGGGTATGGACAAGGATGCTTTCCGGGGCTGCCTGGGCGATGGGCCGTGCCAGGGAACTCCGCAGCAGGACCAGCAGGATGGTAAATACCAGGGCGGCAGCCAGCGCGAGGGGGATGAAGTGGGCCGCCGTGGCGGTTTCGGGGAAAAACCACGCCGCCGTCTTGACCGCCAGGATTCCCCCCAGGGCGCCCGCAAACACCGTTACCAGGATGACGCCTATCCGGAGGGCGGTAAGCAGGGCATCGGGATTTTCAAGCGCCAGGAGCGCCCGGTGGTACCCTTTGCCCCCCCCCTCGACCTTGGCCTGCAAACGGGGTTTCCGGGACGAAACCAGGGCGGCCTCCGCCAGGGTAAAAATGCCGCTTATGATAAGGAGCAGAAGAATAGCCATTATCATCCCGCTTCATCCTTTTCCAGGGGACGGATGATGTGGACGCCCGCCCGGGATGTTTTCAGGATTTTGATCTTGCCCTCCGCAGTTGCGGCCTCCTGGGGCTGAACCAGGGGATACCGGGGGTCTTCCGGGTTAACGTCCACCACCTGGCCTTTTCTGCCATCGGAAAGGAGCACGTGGAGGCCGATGGGGTAGATGGAAAGCGAAAAAACCAGGGCCCGGACAACCGCGTCCTGGTATTGTTTCCGCTCGTTTTTCAGCATGTTCACCATCCCCGAATAACTGTCCTTGGTCATTTTATAGGGCCGGGTACTGGTTTGGGCTTCGTAGGAACAGGCCACGGCGATGATCTTGGCGTAGAAGGTGATCTTTTCCCCGGTGAGCCGCCGGGGGTAACCTTCACCGTTTTCCCGTTCATGGTGTTCCAGCGCGGCAGCGGTTATGGCCGGGGGCAGGTCAAAGGATTTGAGGAGCTTATACCCCAGCACCGGGTGGGAAAGGATAGCCTTTTGATCCTCCTTACTCAGGGCGCCGGTGCTTGTGTATATCTCCGGTGTGAGGGTTAACATTCCCGCTTCGTGGAGTATCGCGGCAACCCCCAGTTCGATGAGCCGGGGGTGGGTCAGTTTTAGGTAAGAGCCGATGATGATAGACAGGATGGTGGATTTTACCGTATGGGACACGAGGTAGCTGGGTTGTGCGTCTTGAAGAGCGCCATTACTTTCGAGAACCCGCAGCAGGTACCGGCTATCCTTCCTGACGGCATCGCAGAGCGCCTTGATCTGTTTCGCCATTTCATTGAAGTCCGGGGCAATATAGGATTCCATTTGGGCAAACAGGGATTCCACAAAGCCCTGAAGGTCCCGGTACACCGTTTCGGCATGTTTGAGCTGTTCACTTTCCAGGGAGCCGGTCGCCTCTGTTTCGGCGGAGAGCCCCTCCGTTTCTGCGGAAAACCCCTCCGGTACCGCTTCTTTCGGGTCACCCCCCGCTTCCCCCTCGCTCTGAACGGTTTCAAATCCCCATTCCTGGAGGGCCTCTTTCATTGCGGCGCCCATGGCTATTCCCGGCGCGGTAAGGACAAAGCCCTGGTCCAGAAACACCGCCCGTGAGAAACTTTGTTCCGGGCTCAGGTTTTCAACAGTATAACTATTCATGATGCATCCCTACTATAATAAAAAAGACGATGCGCCTGGACGTCGGGCATAACCCCGGGGACCGGTCAGTCCCTTGCGCACCGTCTTTACATGAGGCTTTTGACGACCCCGGTTCCTTATATATCGGCACTCATGACAATAAGATTAAGCCCATTTAAGCGCATTAAGGAAAAAACTATGCCCCGCAAAGGGTATTAGGGGTGTCAGGTCAAAGAGGAAACGCTGATAGACTATGTAATCGAACATTGTGTGGAGAGCTGCGAGGGACTGGAAGAAGTGCTCCTGGTAGAAGATACGACGGAACTTAATTTGACCAGCCATCAACACCGGATAGGGGAGCGGGAAGGCTTAGGAATATTGAACAACCAGTATGAAAGCGTGGGATTTTTCTGTCATCCGACACTGGCGGTGAATCCGCAGGATCGCTCCCTATTGTATTCTTTTCTTCCCGGGGGCGCGGGACTGTGGTGGGTTGGGAAAAAGTTTTGGCGATATAGTGTAGGCGCAGCGGGAGGGGAGGGGCGTAACGGGCCGAATGCATCCGGTTTCCCTGCGGACGGAGACTCTTTAGGCCCCCTGGGGCCGAGGCTCCGGTAGCAGACTCCCCGGCTAGCATGAGCGCCCGTCACGCCCCTCCCCTCCCGACTATGTCTGCAAGTACCCCTGGAGGTGAGGGGAATCGAACCCCTGTCCTAATACGCGAAATACAAGCGTCTACAGATATAGCCGTGAATTGTATTGTCGGGACCGGCTTGGCTTCACGGCACGCGGCCGGTCCGTATTCCGGGAGTTTCTCGCCGCCGCCCGTCCGGAACCGGGAATTGGCCAGCCTCGATTGCGACGCGGAAGCCGTTCCTCAAGGCGGCGGAACGGTTCCACGCGGTTACGCCGCTAAGGCGTAATCGTAACTGCTGTTGTTGGCAGTTAAAGTTTTGCCGAATCAGGAGATCGGCACTCCACCTGCAGCTTGTACTCCGAACCGTACCAGTCGAAACCAGTGCACCCCCGAGTCTTGAAACCTAAAGGTTTCTTTTATACTATACATATTTTATGGGGATTATACAAGCCTACTTATTCCGGGCAATTTCCTCGAATTTGTCCTGAATCTGCAGAACCGCATCGGTGAGCAGCGGGTCAAACTGGGTACCCCTGCCTTCAAGGATGATCTTTATGGCCGCCTCGCAGGGGATGGCGGACTTGTAGACCCGGACACTCACCAGGGCATCGTACACATCCGCAAGGGCGGCTATCCGGGCAGCCAGGGGAATGTCGCCGCCTGCAAGCCCTTGGGGGTAGCCCGTGCCGTCGAAGCGTTCATGGTGGCTGTAGGCGATGCTCCGGCAGTGCTTGAGGTAGATGGAATCCTTGTCCGTAACGGCGGTCATCATTTCCTCAATGATGTTCTTCCCCACCACCGTATGGGTTTTCATAATTTCGTATTCTTTCTCATCCAGCTTCCCCGGCTTGAGGAGTATCCGGTCGGGGATGCCGATTTTACCCACATCGTGGAGGGCCATAGCTTTGATGATGATTTCAGGCCGCATACGCCGAAGTTCCCCGGCATATTCCGAAGCGGATTCCAGGAGGTAGTCAATCAGGGCTTTACAGAAGGATTGGGTCCGCTTTACATGGCTCCCGGATTCCAGGTTCCGGTATTCAATGATGTTCGCCAGGGAATGCAGGGTATTGTCCAGGGTGGCGGTGGCTTCGGCGGTCTTTTCGGCCACCATTTCCTCCAGGCTGTCACTGTAGTTTTTCAGTTCAATCTGGTTCTTTACCCGGAGCTTGACAACCTCCGTCAGGAAAGGCTTGTTGATAAAGTCCACCGCCCCGGCGGCCAGGCCCTCGCTTTCGTTAGCCGAGGCGGTGATGAAAATAACCGGTATCCGCTTGAGAGTGTCATCGGCTTTCATCACTCCCAGCATCTCATACCCGTTCATTTCGGGCATAAACACATCCAGCAGGATGATTTTTGGGAGAACGGCGGTTTTATGGAGCTTTTCCAGGGCCTCAATGCCGTTGCGGGCGCTGATGATGGTGTAACTGTCCTTGAGTATCTCATTAAGGATCAGCACATTCATTTCAACATCATCGACAACCATGACGGTTGGAAGTTTTTTTGTACTATCACCCGCCATAACGTGCTATCACCCCATCTATGAGGACAAGTGTTTCTGCTAAGCATTTTTGTATTAATTCCCGGGTATCCGCTTGTACGGCGCCGCCCTTTATCCGGGTCTCCATTTCCACGGTTTGCGTATGGAGTTCCGTTAAGGCAAGGTTCGCGGTAATTCCTTTCAGGGTATGGATCGAAACCTTTGCCTTTTCATAGTCCCCGGCCTGGACAAAGTTGATGGTATCGTCCAATAAATGGATGTTTTCGGTTTTAAACTTGGTCAGGAGCTTTGCAAAGAGCTTCCCATTGTTCATAACCCGGTTAAGGGCCTCATCGACATTGATATAGACTGCACCGTTGGCGCCGTTGATAACATTCGCCATCCCAACCTCCCTTCTCAGCCTTGCGATACTATATCGCTCTTTTGCGGATCCGTCTATACCACGGGTAGCTTGGAAAGATCACAGAGAAACACAGAGGGGAAAAAGGGAGCCGCCGGTTCAGTGGCCGTTTTCAGCGGTGCTGGCTAGTAGGTAGACACTGTTGATTATGTGAATGAAGAAGGTAAACCACAGACCTCACGGACAGCACGGACAAAAGAAAAAGACAGGCAAAAAACCAGTCCGTCTTGTCCGTGTCCGTGTGGTCGGTGTGGTCCGGGTATCGGCGGGAATTTTTACTTGATGAGCATCGCATCGCCGTAACTGAAAAAGCGGCAGCCCTGTTCCACCGCCTCTTTATAGGACTCCAGGATGAATTCCCTCCCCGCAAAAGCTGAAACCAGCATCAGCAGGGTCGATTCGGGGGTGTGGAAATTGGTGAAGAGCTGGTCCGCGAGCTTAAAGGTATAGCCGGGGTAGATGAAGATTGAGGTGGACGCCTCCCCCCGCCGCAGGCATCCCCCGTCCCAGGCCGATTCCAGGGTGCGCAGGCTGGTGGTCCCCACGGCAATAATCCGGCGCTTTTCCGCCCTGGCCTTTTCAATCTTCACGGCGGTCTCTTCATCAATAGTATAGCTTTCTTCGTGCATCACATGGTCTTCGATGTTTGCGGTGCGTACCGGCAGGAAGGTGCCGGGCCCCACATGGAGGGTGATAAAGGCGGTGTCCATCCCCCGCGCCTCCAGTTCCGCCAGAATTTCCCGGGTAAAGTGGAGCCCCGCAGTGGGGGCGGCGGAAGATCCGGGGACGGCGGCATACACGGTCTGGTACCGCTCGCTGTCCGCCGGGGTATCCTCCCGCTTGATGTAAGGGGGGAGGGGGATGTGGCCGTGTTGGTCAAGCCACGCCTCGTCCATCGGCGCATCGAAACGGAGCAACCGCAGTTTTTCTGCGTCAATGATTTCCGCGCCCAAGCCCCCTTCAAAGGTATAGCGGCTTCCCGGACGGCGGCGTTTGGAACGCTGGGCCATAAAGGTCCATATGTGGGGGTCGCGGCGTTGCAGCAAAAGAAATTCGACCTGAGCGCCGCTTTCGGCTATCCCGTAGATCCGGGCCTTTCGTACCTTGGAATTGTTGAAGACCAGGAGTGATTCCGGTTCAAGGAGGGCAGGGAGGTCTCCCATCATGTGGTGGGACCGGGTGTGGGTTTCCCGGTCCAGGACCATGAGACGGCTCTGTCCCCGTTGTTCCGGCGGGCGCTGGGCTATGAGCGCTTCGGGAAGATCAAAAGAGAAGTCCGCTGTTTTCATTGCCCCGTTCTCCTTGAACGCGTGTATCGCCCCCAGGGATTTTGAGGTGTTCGTAAGCCAGGGCGGTGGCCATCCGGCCCCGGGGTGTGCGCTGGAGGAGCCCCGCCTGGATGAGGTAGGGTTCGTAGTAGTCCTCCAGGGTGTCCACCCCTTCCCCCATGGAAATCGCCAGGGTTTCCGCGCCTACGGGCCCCCCGTTGTACCGTTTGATGATCATGGCCAGGATTTCCCGGTCCTGCTTTTCCAGCCCCAGGTGGTCGATTTCCAGCCGCCGTAACGCATCCTCTACCACCGGCCGGGTGATGGAGGGCGCCCCCGATACCTGGGCAAAGTCCCGCATCCTTCGCAGCAGCCGGTTCGCCACACGGGGGGTGCCCCGGGCGGAGGCGGCAAGGAGCGATGCGGCAGTATCGTCAATTTTCGTTTCCAGTATCCCCGCGGAACGGCGGACGATGGCCTCCATATCCGCCTTTTCGTAAAAGGAAAACCGGCAGGGTATACCGAAACGGCTTACCAGGGGGCTTGAAACATTACCCGCCTTTGTCGTGGCCCCTACAAGGGTGAAGGGCTTGATGGGAATCCGCAATGTCCGCGCCCCCGGTCCCTGGCCGATTACCCAGTCCAGTTCGTAGTCCTCCATGGCAATGTAAAGCATCTCCTCAATGGCGGGCTTAAGCCGGTGTATTTCGTCGATAAAAAAAACATTCCGCTCCTTCAGGTTGGTAAGGATCCCCACCAGGTCCTTAGGTCTGTCCAGGGCCGGCGCCGAGGTTTGCACTATCTCCGTCTCCAATTCATGGGCGATAACCTGGGCCAGGGTGGTCTTCCCCAGCCCCGGCGGGCCGATCAAAAACAGGTGATCCAGGCTTTCCTGCCGGGCTTTTGCCGCCTTGATAAAGACCTCCAGGTTTTCCTTCATCGCCGCCTGACCCAGAAACTCCTTTAAGCTATGGGGGCGCAGGGAATGATCCCGCCTATCCTCATCGGTTATGAGTTCGCCGTGGAGTAAGCCTTCGGGGATTTCTTCAGCGGGCGGAGGGGGGGCGCCGGGTTTGGTTTTAGCCATGGGTGCCATGTGGTTCCGGTTTGGATTTCATATATTCGTCAGCCGTTTGTATTGGTATATCCTTTTCTTTATAGTCCCGTACATTTCTTGTAATGAGTACGCCTATAGAATGTTCTTTACCGGAAAAATATTGAAGCCCGTCTTCAAAATCACCAAACTTTGAATTCAATGCCAAATCAACGATCTTTTCTTCAATAGATAGTATGTTAATGAAAAGCCGTAATCTCCGTAACAGTTCTTTGGAATTTTCTATTCCGTATTTTTTTCTGATAAAATAAAACACATTTGCTAATACCACTGCGGTGGTAAAAAGATTGACCTCTTTTGCTATGCCTAAATCAAATATTCCGGCGGCGGATTCATAAAATTGTTCCCGTTCCATTAAAACATCGAGAATAATATCAGAATCAATAAATAGTTTTTCTTTCATAGTTCTTTTGTTAAAATATAGCGAATCCGGGGATCTTCCCGGGCCCATTTTTCAGCTTCTTCTTCGGATATAACGCCGCTTAGGCTTTCAACTAATGGCGAATGTTTTCGCGGTGGAGTATTCTTTGCGGTTAATTTTTTAAAATAATTTTCAACCAATTTAGATAAACTACGCTTATTACTTTCCGCATATTCTTTTTCGGACTCAATAATCGTTTCATCCAATTTTAACGTTAACTTTGCGTCCATACGTTCCCCTAACACATATAAGTATAGTCATATAAATACGTATTTGTCAATCCCACGTGGTACGTTGCCGGACCCTCTCCGGCGGCTCCCCCCTGCCAAAATCTCCCGCTGCTAAGCGGGGAGGTCCCAGCCCTCAACTCACCACCGGACACCCGCAGTACCAAGTTCCGTTACGCTTTCAGTCTCAAGCATACGCTATTCTGCTTATATTCAAAGCTTTATTAGCCGTTAATAATTTTTTGCGTTAAATGACTCATCAATGCCCTTATGAAGGGCGGATTCCAGGTGGGATTTCATTTCGTCCCGTACACTCCGGGGAAGTCCCTGGAGAAATTCCCTGGTGGTAGGCTCTTTTTCAACAATAACCCCGTCACTTTCTTCTATAAATAGCCGGTAAGAAGGGATTCGCAAGGCAGCGGCTATTTGTTCGATCTTTTCAAAAGAGGGGATTCTCCTGCCCGCCTCAATTTGGCCTATATAATTACCGGTTGTATCGGATAAGTCACCAAGCGTCATCTGAGAAATACCCCGTTTTGCCCGGAATTTCTTAAGATTCAGGATAAATGTCTCTTGTAATGTCATTCTTATAGTCTAAGAGACACTAAATATCCGGTATTTTACAACCGTCTTATTGACGTGATTATTTTAAGATGCTATATTCGACTATAAGACGTATGGAGGTTTTATGAAAAAAAAGCTTGTTTTGACGGGAATTATCACCCTTTTGCTGGTATTTGGAATGGCGGTTATGTCTTGCGGTGATAAGGAGACAGGCGATCCCACTAGCCCTAACTCTGGTGACTCCGGGTGGCCCGAGGTAACGGTACCGGCAACCACGCTTGCCGGGGCATTACTATGGCTCGGCTCAAATAATGTTACGAATCAAACGAACTATATTATCGAACTGGCGGGAAATGAATCAATTGGCCATCAGACACTTGGCTTCCCCTTCGGCAAGTCGGTAACTATTATCCTTCGAGGCGGCAGTTCTGAAAAAACGGTGAGTTTAATAAAAACGGTGAGTTTAAGCAGTGACGACTCTCTTTTCACCATAAGGTCCGGGGTTAAACTTGTGCTGGACAGCAACGTTACGCTTCAAGGGCTATCCGGCAACAATGACTCGCTGGTTAAACTCCACGGCGGGACTCTGGTGATGAACGACGGCTCGAAAATCACCGGTAATGATAATACCTCCTACGGCGGCGGTGGTGTGCTTGTGGTTGAAGGGACGTTTACGATGTCAGGCGGTACTATCAGCGGGAATACAGCTCCCTTCTCCGGCGGTGTGAATGTGGTGAGTGGGATGTTTACGATGTTGGGCGGTACTATCAGCGGGAATACAGCTTCCGGCTCCTACGGCGGCGGTGTGGGAGGGGGTGGGACATTTACGATGTCAGGCGGTACTATCAGCGGGAATACAGCTTCCGGCTCCTACGGCGGCGGCGTGGAGGTGGGTGGTGGGACGTTTACGATGTCAGGTGGTACTATCAGCGGGAATACAGCTTCCAGCCAGGGCGGCGGTGTGGGTGCGGGTGGTGGGACGTTTGCGATGTCAGGCGGTACTATCAGTAATAATACAGCCTACTACTACGGCGGTGGTGTGTTTGGGACATTGACGATGACAGGCGGTACTATCAGTGGGAATACAGCTTCCTCCGACGGCGGTGGTGTGTGCGGTAAACTTATTAAGACCGGCGGTAGTTCCATTACCAGTACCAACTCAGCACCGACTGGGAAAGTGGCTTATGTTAGCAGTTCACAAAAACGCGAGACTGCGGCAGGGCCGGGTGTGAACTTAGACTACAGAGTATCGGGGCTGCTTGGCGGCTGGGAGTAGGGAAAATGGCGGGGGTGCGAAATAGTCCATATCTATCAGCACCTGACCACCACTGCCACCCTTACAGGGCATAACTAATATGCAGATCAAAAAACAAAGAAGGAGCAATACGTTTGAAATGAATTATGGACTTTATAACTCTAATGAGAGTTACGGAGAAAACACGGTTGACAATCGGGTTGGTTTGGAACATGTGGCGGCGATTTACTACGGGAAAAATACAATCACTGGTATATCAACTGGCATATTAGAGGAACCCTTGACTCCAAATCAATTTCGACACGCACAAGATTTTATCAACACTTTTATAAATGGTAATAGTGATGTTATCATTGTTAGTTTAAGTAGAGAAAAAATCTATTTTGCGAAGCAAGCAGGGCTTATTAGCGAAAACAGAACATATTGTCATCACCGACTTGAAGACAACACCGATACAGTATATAACGGAACAATAAAAGAATTTCCGTTAAATATTATTAAGGTGGTTAATAGACAAGACCATTGGGATATTGCAACAGCAATTAATCGTAACGGATATTTGCGAAATGGGACATTCAAAATCCTTGATCGAGGGAATGGATACCAACTACAAATTTGTAGAAGATTTGACGAAATTCTTCATGACCTTAGTCAAATGGGTAGGCAGGTGGCCTTTTTCGGCTGCACCCACCTTACCTCGATACGCATTGGCGGCAATGTAAGCGTTGGTAACTGGACGCTTTTCGACAACGGCTTTAACGCCTATTACAACACCAACGGCAAAAAGGCGGGGGTGTATACATTCCGCAACGATGCGTGGAGTTACGCGGCGCGGTAGGGGGATTAACCGCGAAGGTGGAGAAGGCGGAAAAAGAGGGCGGCTTTTTGTTTGACACTCCCCCGCGCTGGTGATAGACTGTAATTATGGACAAAAAGAGTGTCTATATTGAAACCACAATACCGAGCTATGCAACTGCTAAAGCAAGCCGAGATATAATTAAAGCGGCGCGGCAAACCATAACACAACTCTTTTGGGAAAATGCGCGGCAAAACTACGATTTGTATATCAGCCAATACGTGATCGACGAGTGTTCAAAAGGTGATGCTGATGCCGCGCAAAGACGGCTCAATTTTATCGAGGGGCTTCCTCTTATAAATAAGTCTGAAAAAATTGAAGAATTAGCTCGTATTTATCAGCGCCTTTTGGACATTCCCGAAAAGGCAAAAGCGGATAGTTTTCATTTGGCGGTTTGCGTAGATGCTAAAATAGATTATCTGCTTGATTACCGACACCGTTCTTAATAACGCCGGAAATGTTAAATACAAAGGAGTGACCATGATTTTTTACGAAGATGAAATCGTTGATGAAGTGTACCGCCATCGGGCAGAATTGCTTGAAGAGTACGGCGGAATTGAAGGCTTGCATAAACACATGGATGAGGAACTTCCGCGGCTTATTCAACAGGGTTGGAAAGTTGTATCTGCGGAAGAAGTAGCTGCCAAAAATAAACGGCAAGCGATTGTATAACCCCCTGCGGTATACGGGGATGATTACCGCTAAAGCAAAAAGGCGGGGGTGTATACCTTCCGCAACGGCGCGTGGTTTACGCAGCGCAGTAGGGGGGCTGGCCGTGCGTGTTGCGGTTTTGGCGGGGGTGTGGTAGAGTAGGGGTATGGAGATAGCGTTCAACAAGACGGCGTTCAAGCATAGCGTATCAAAAGCTGATATTGAATGGGCTATTACAACCGCCGTGTATGAAAAACCAAAGGAAGGAACGACCGACACATTCCTTGCCGTGGGCTATAGCCGTGCCGGAAACCCGCTTGAGATTGGCTACCGTGAGTTTGATGACGGGAGTTATTATGTGTTTCACGCCATGAAGTGTCAGGATAGATGGCTCAAAGAAGCAGGTATTGGAGGATAGTATGGCAATGTCAATGACTGATGAAGAAGCGGAAGCCCTGGATGAGGAGTTCACCAATGGTTCTCTTAAGCTGGGCGAAGGGACAGGCCCCATTATGCGCAGCCGGGAACTTTTACGCGGACTGGATGAGGTAAGCTACAACTATATTATGACGCGCGCCGATGCTACCCACACCACCCCCGCCCACATCATCGGTGAAATGGTGCGGGAACGCCTGGCAGCAGCAGGCGGATGAAGGCGGGGGTGTATACCTTCCGCAACGGCGCGTGGTTTACGCGGCGCAGTAGGGGGCAGGCCGTGTTGCGGGCGCGGATTAGCCGCCGATGTTCCTGAAGAGTTCCGCCATTTCCAGGGCGGATACCATGGCGTCCCAGCCCCGGTTTCCCGCCTTGGTTCCCGCCCGTTCCACCGCCTGTTCTATGGTGTCCGTGGTAAGGACCCCGTAGATCACCGGTATCCCCGAGGCCAGCCCCGCCTGGGCGATCCCCTTGGAGGCCTCCGCCGCCACATAGTCGAAGTGGGGGGTTGAGCCCCGGATAACCGCCCCCAGGCAGATCACCGCATCGTAGCTCCCCTGTTTTGCCAGCTTTGCTGCGGTCAGGGGTATCTCGAAGGCTCCGGGGACCCGGACCACGGTGAGGTCCTCCTCCGCACCGCCGTGGCGGGCAAAGCAGTCCAGCGCCCCTTCCAGCAGCCGGGAAGTGATAAAATCGTTAAACCGGCTCACCACCAGGGCAAACCGTTTACCCGTTCCGTTCAAGGTACCAATAATTTCCGTATACATACTGTGCTCCTTATCCTTATACATATTCCAGCTTGTGTCCGAACCGGACTTTCTTCGCCTTAAGATAGTTCCTGTTTTCTTTCCCCGGCTGAACTTCCACCGGCACCCGTGCGTTGACGCGAATCCCCGCTGCG
>BNUW01000064.1 GCA_025997655.1 Spirochaetia bacterium | reverse complement strand
CAGGATAAACGCATAGAAATTAAAAAAGAAGAAAATTTAACCACGAAGGACACAAAGAACACGAAGGAAGAGGGAAAAAAGATGGTTTCGAGCGTTATTCTCTAACTTTTCTTCCCTTTGTGCCCTTCGTGTCCCGGAACCCCTGGGTTCCTTTGTGGTTTTTTAAGAATTTGTATCATCAGACATTGATTTCAAAGTCTATGCGTTTATCCTGCCACGGGGGGGCGACGAGTTGCAGCAATTGCCGAAATCGGGCTATACTGGCGGCATGAACCAAGCCCTGGAGAACCTTAAAACCCGCGGATTTTTTCAGCAATGCACCGACCCCGATGGCCTTTCCCGGCTCATGGACGAGGGGCCGGTAACTTTCTACGTGGGCTGCGACCCCACCGGCCCCAGCCTGCACATCGGCCACATGGTCCCCTTTTTTGCGTACCGTCACCTCATGGCGGCGGGGCACAAGGGCATAGCCCTCATCGGCGGGGGGACCGCCCGTATTGGGGACCCCTCGGGGAAGACGGAGATGCGGAAGATGCTGAGTTACGATCAGCTTGACGCCAATGCCGCCGCCATCAGCGCCCAACTGGACCGGTTCCTGGGCTTCGACGGGGACAAGGCCCGCCCGGCAAACAACAAAGACTGGCTGGCGGACCTCAACTACATCGACTTTCTCCGGGAAATCGGCAGCCACTTCTCGGTGAACCGGATGCTCAGCTTTGAAGCCTACAAAATGCGGATGGAAACCGGCCTTTCCTTTATCGAGTTCAACTACCAGCTTCTCCAGAGTTACGATTTCCTGCAGCTCTATCGCCGCTATGGCAACCGTCTCCAGATTGGGGGGGATGATCAGTGGGGTAACATTGTCGCCGGGGCCGACCTCATCCGCCGGATCGAGGGCGCAGAAGTTTTCGGCATGACCTTCCCCCTGGTGACCACATCGGATGGCAAGAAAATGGGCAAGACCGAAAAGGGCGCAATCTTCCTGGACCCCGCCATCACCAGTCCCTACGAGTTCTTCCAGTACTGGCGCAATGTCCAGGACGCCGACCTCCGCCGCTTCTTCCTGATGTTCACCTTTCTCCCGGTTGCGGAGATTGACAGCATTACTGCGGCGGGCAAAAACCCCAACGAGGGCAAGGAGCGCCTCGCCTGGGAAGTAACCGCCCTGATCCACGGCAAAGACGAGGCGGATAAGGCACAGGCAGGCGCACGGGCAGCCTTTGGGGGCGGCGGCGGGGACAAATCCGCCATGCCCACAGTAACGCTATCGCAGGCGAAGTTCCAGGCGGGCTATAACGTGGTGGATCTTTTTACCGACGCAGGTTTAGCTCCCACAAAAAGTGAGGCCCGCCGGCTGGTACAGCAGGGGGGGGCTTTTCTGTCCAAGGATGGCGGCGCCGCTTCGCTGACTGCGCTTACCGATGTGGCGGCGGTGATTGGGGCCGATGCCCTGGACGGCGATGGGGAGCTTATTCTGCGGGCGGGGAAGAAACGGTTTTGCCGGGTGGTTGCCCACTGGTAAGTGGGGACTAAGTAGCTAAACAAGCTCCCCTGCTTGTATCGCCGAAAGATCCTTTGCGATGATGTCCGCCCCGGCCTTGCGGATTGCCGCTTCCGGGAAGGTGGTGAGGATGCCGAGGCAGCCCATCCCTGCGGCCTTGGCGGCCTCTACCCCACCCACGGAATCCTCCACTACCCAGCAGTGTTCCGGCGCGGTATCAATACGGCGGGCGGCTTCAAGGAAGATGTCCGGGAAAGGTTTGTGGCGCACCACATCCAGGCCGTTCACCATTGCGTCAAAGACCCCGGCTGCAAGGCCGATGGCCTCCAGGTTTGCCATCATCTTGATATAGTCGGTGCTGGTGGCTACCGCAGTCTTCAAGCCTAAGCCCACGCAGGCTTTGACGAATTCCACCGCCCCCGGCAAGGGCCGCAGCTTACCCTTGACGATATCAACGTAGATGGCATAGGTCCGCGCCTTGTCCCGGGTAATCTCAAAGTCCGTGACGCCGTACTTTGCCGCCACTCCCCCCAGGAACTTGTTTTCCCCCATGCCCACAAATTCGAGGAAGTCCTCGTGCTGTACCGCAGTGTGGTGGGTCTCCTGAAACATCAGCCGACCCGCTTCGGCGATAAACCACTCCGAATCGGTGAGCACCCCGTCCATGTCAAAAATAATTGCCTTTGTTGATTTCATACTATCCCTTCTTCCGTATCATATTCCAAATCGTCCGTACCTGTTTATCCTTAGTGACTACCAACAAAACTATTCCTGCCACCGCAAAGATGATTGCATTGATGATCAGGGGGATGCCCTGGGCTCTGATGCGGCTAAGCCCGCGGCCATCGCCGGCGGCAAAAAGGGTGATGAGCCGCGTGGACAGCGCCCGTACCGGGATGGCGGCGAGGCAGGAGAAGATGATTAGTTTTACTGCGTAGACCAGGGCGGCGCGGAGGGCTTTGTCCAGGCGTATTTGATGGTTGCGGCGGAGGAAGACCAGCAGGAGGGCGGTGTTGACCGCGCTGGCGATGGTAAGCGCGAAGGCGACACCGGCGCCTTTGAGGGGACCCACCAGGATGGCGGCCAGGGCCATGTTCACCACGAAGGAGATGATCCCCGCCAGGGTAGGGGATTTGGAATCGCTCTGGGCATAGAATGCCGGGGCCAGGATGCGGTTCAGGGCGATGAAGAAAAGGCCGGGCATGTGGAAGGTGAAAGCGGACAGGGTGAGGGCCACGGAGCCGTCATCAAAACTGCGGCTTTGGAAGAGGAGCCGTATCAGGGTTTCGCCCTGGGAGAGCGCAAAGAAGGTGATGGGGATGGTGATCAAGGCGATGATGTCTATTGCCTGAACCAGCCGCTCGTGGTAATGATCCCATTGGGCAGATTTGGCGTACTCCGACAGGTCCGGTAGTAATACGGTACCGATGGATACGGCAAAGACCCCCAGGATCAGTTCCTGGAGCCGCAGGGAATACTGGAGGCTTGAAACCACCCCGGGTCCCGCATTCCCCGCCAGGGCGGTGGAAACCAGATCGTTGAGCTGATAGGCCGCCATGCCGATGATGGTTGGGCCTATTAGCCTAAGCACCTTCCGGGTACCGGGATGTTTGAAGGCCCGTTTTAGCCCGGTAAAAAAGAAGGGGAAGCCTTTTTTCAGGACGAAGGGGAACTGGATGGCCGCTTCCAGGAAGCCCCCGATGAGGATGCCTATCGCCATGGCCCGGGCGGGGTTGGCGGTAAAGGGGCTGAGGCCATAGGCGCAGAGGATGGTGACCAGGTTGAGGAGGATAGGCCCTAACCCTGAGGGGGCGAATACCCGGACGCTGTTCAGGATGCCCTGGAAAAGGGCGGCCACGGAAACAAAGGCCAGGAAGGGGAACATCAGCCGGGTGAGGAAGACGGTTTCGTCAAACGCTTCCATTCCGAAGATGGACACCACGTAGGGGCTTACAAGGATGCCGGCGATCACCGCCAGGGTTACGAAGAAGGTCAGAAAGGTAAAGACACAGGAAAGGAATTCCCGGATTTTCTCCCGGTTATCGGATAGCCCTTGGCTATCTTCTATGAGATATTCCTTGAAGGTGGGGATGAAGGCTACGGAGATGGAGCCCTCGGCAAAGAGGCGGCGGAAGAGGTTGGGGATCATGAAGGCCACGGAAAAGGCGTCGGAAAGAGCGGTGGTTCCCAGGAAGCTTGCCTTGGCCATTTCCCGGAGAAGCCCCAGGACGCGGGATACCAGGGTGAGCAAGGACAGAGCTGAACCGTGACGTACCAATGACCGGGAAGAGGCGCCCATGGGTTTTAGTTTAGCCCTTTGCCCGCTTTTCCGCAATCACGCGGCAAGGCAGATGCGTCAGTAACCAATCCGTTATTCATACCGGTTTACCGGTTGTATTTGCCCACGGCGAATATCAAATACATTCCAGGTAGTCCCTGTTTTCCCCGGCTCTATCTGACCGCATATTGAGCCGGTTATTAACATATACCCGGATAACCGCCTTTGATTGGGCCAGCCGCGAATTATTTACCGCGTCACGGTTACTGTAGTTGTGTATAAAAAAATGATATGCTGCGCTTTGTAAACATCGTCCTTTTTTGGATCGGTTTGAGCCGTAACGTGAAACCGGTCTAACAGCCGTCCTGCCCAACCGTAATATTTCAAAAATGGTCAGCGACGTGGCGATTTTGCGGTCTTCAAGCCGGAAAGCGCACTTTTTAGCCGTTTCAAACCTTGATAAACTGTTCCCAAATGCTATAGAACCTTGGGAATTTGCGTTGAATCCCCATAAAAACAACCAGGATTTGAAAGAAGGGTTTTATACGCCCCTCTCGAATATGAGGGCCAGATCATACCGGTGAAGATAACCGTTAAAGAATACGCCGATCCGGTACGGGGAATCAAAATTTACTCACTGGAAGCGATAGATGCGGTTTTGTAAAAAAAGGGAACGCCTGGACAAAGTGGCGGATGGTGTGCCCGGTAAACCGGACGCTCTATACTCGCCCCGCAATGACGTTCCCTGTTCGCCCCGAACGGGCTATCTATAGTATTGCCTATAACCCCCGAAAAGTCGGTATCCGCCTTTGTCATTTGATACTTTGAATTGCTGGGCTATTTTTTATTCTTGCCTTGTAAGATGAAATATTTTATAGTGGAAAAATATGAAGGTTCATAGGACGCCTCCGGAAGATATTGCTATTAATGGAAGAATCGTAACCCTCCGCCATGCTTTGAGCCTCACCCAAATTGAATTCGCTCAAAAAGTACTTATTTCCAACGGTTTTATGGCCCAGTTAGAATTGGGCCAGCGGAAAGTCAATGACCGCCTTATCAAGCTCATAAACAGCACCTTTGGGGTCAATGACGGGTGGCTACGGACCGGGGAGGGGGAGATATTCCGGAAAGACATGACCCCGGACTATAAAATGGACGAGGTGGAGGCGATTTTTAAGCAGTTAAACCCCTATTTCCAGGATTTTATCCTGGATCAACTGCGGAAACTCCTTGAATATGAAACAAAAATCGAGAAAAAGGGCTGAAAAGTGCCATGGCTGCTGTGCGACCTGTGCATAGATCTGGACCCTTCCTTTGAGACCATCCTCGTCAAGCTTTAACTCCGCTTGTGCCTGTGTAATTGCAGTTTGGGTCATCTTTTCGTCAATGAGGGACCACACAGACCCTCACCGACAGATTAACGACCGATCCTCACAAAAATTTACCAGAAAACCCAATTTAAGCCCCGCCTCTATTTCTATCGTCTTTGTCCGTGCTGTCCGTGTTTTCTAGTACCGGTTTCTAGCTTTTCATTAAAAAATATGGTAGGCTAAAACGGTGATGAAGGGTTTTTTAACTATTCTTCTATTAATAAGCATTTTTTCATGTACCACCAACACCCAGGAGCCCCAGCCGGGTATTATCATCCCGGATTTCCCATCCGTCAGCAGGCAGGAGCCCGCAATTCCCGGCCCGGCTCAGGCCTTGCCGACCGCTATAAATGATGCATCGGACTTCGATCCCAGCAGCATAAGCCGCCAGGAGTTTGAAGACGCCAAGTCGGAAATAGAGCTGCTTGTTGAAGAAATTAACCGGGTTATCCGGGCAAAGAACTATACCCAATGGCTCACCTATCTTTCGGATGATTATATCGCTGCCATCAATTCACCTGAGTATTTGGACCGGATTTCCAAAACCTCCCGGCAGCTGACCATGCAGAAAATCGTGCTGAAAACGCCCCGGGATTATTTTACCCATGTGGCGGTTGCGGCGCGGGCAAACATTAGCACGGACGCTCACCTTGACGATATTGAGTTCATGAGCCATACTAGGGTAAAGGCCTTTGCGATAAAAGGGAATCAGCGGCTGCGGCTTTTTGAATTTGTTAAGGACAAGGGCGCCTGGAAAATAGCCTTTTCTGATTGAGTTTCAGATGATTTAAACATAAAAGGAGATTTATTCAATGAAAGCTTTAAAACGTGTAGTAACGGTTGTAGTTGTAGGTCTTCTTGGGGTATCTCTGGCGGCTGCCCAGGAAATGTCCGTGGAAGAGTCGTACCTTCAGGAATCGGTTGAAAATGCGATTATCCGGGAGCAGAGCCATGCCGTGGGGCGGGATACGAAACTGGTCGCCCTGGAATATATCAACCAGGCCATTGGTCACGGGAATACCGGTGATGATGTCCGGAATGCCCTGGAATACCTTGCCCTGGAGGGGCTTACCAACCAGACCCGGGAAAACGGCAGGCTGATAAACAACTTCCCCGATGTCCGTGCCCGAGCGGCGATCTACCTGGGGGAAATCGCCACCCCGGAGGCAAATAAAACCCTTTTAAAGGTTATGCTGGCGGAGGCGGAACCGATGGTGCTTACCGAGGCCATTAAATCCCTGGCAAAAATCGGCATCAACGATAATGAGGAAACGGCCAGTACCATCGCGTGGGTGATAAAGCGTTTTGACGTGCTTAACCCGGATAACCTCCTGGCCCTTTCCGCTTTGGAAGCCTTTGAAGCCCTGGCGAAGAAAAACGGCGGTTTGAAGGACCCCAATACCCTGCGGACCATCATACTTATTAGCACCGGCCGTTACATAAAACCGGTGCAGGATCGGGCGGCCCAACTGATTTTTGATTTACGGCAGTACAAGTAGTGTATTGAGCCCTGTTAAACCCAGGTTTCCATAGCCTTTTTGAAGGCTTCCCCGGAGGCACGGATAAGCGTTTCGTCCACACAGTAAGCAAAGCGCAGCCAGCCGGGTTTGCCGAAGCCGCTGCCGGGAACCCCCAGGATCAAGTATTGCTTCAGGTGGTTCACAAAGGCGCCGTCATCTCCGACAATGTCGGTCACGGCAGTACTGCCGCCCTTTTTCGGCGGGACCTTGGCGAATAGGTAAAAGGCGCCCTCGGGGTTTGCGTAGGGGATGCCCGCTTTGTCGAGCACTGTTTTGAAGGCGTCCCGGCGGCGGGCGTAGACCCCCACATCCACCGACTCCTCCGTAAGTTCCGCCACAATGCGCTGCATCAGGGCCGGGGCGTTCACGTAGCCTAAAACACGGGTGGCGTAGATCAGGCCGGAAAGGAGGTCCTCCTCGTCCTGAATACCGGGGTTCACCGCGATGTAGCCTATCCGTTCCCCGGGCAGGGAGAGGCTCTTGGAGTAGGAAGTAACGCTGATGGAGTGGCGGTAGGCCGCAAGCACCGGCGGGGTTCCACCGCTTATGTAGACGATTTCCCGGTAGGGCTCGTCCGCCACCAGGAAGGGGTAACGGCCGGTTTTTTTGCCATGAGCCTCCAGGATTTCCGCCAGGGCGCGCAGTGTTGCTGCGGGGTAGATCCGGCCCGTGGGGTTATGGGGGGAGTTGATCAGCACCGCCGCAGTTTTTTCGCTCAGCGCCTTTGAGATGGCGTCTAAGTCGAGATTGAAATCCGGCAAGGAATCCACTTCCCGCAAAATGCCCTCGTGATTACCCACATAGGACTTGTATTCCATAAAATACGGCCGGGGAACGATCACCTCATCAGCGGGGTTGAGGATGGTCTTGAACACCACGTTGAGTCCCCCGGCGGCGCCCACGGTCATAATGATATGGGACCCGTCCAGGGTAACCCCCTGCTCCCGGGAAGCCTTCTTCGCCAGAGCATCCCGTACCGCAGGAAAGCCGGGGTTGGGCATATAGCCGTGCACCCCCTTGGTAAGACCGGCGGCATCTTCCTGGGCGAAACGCAAAAGCACCCGGTGGAATGCATCAGGGGGCTCAATATCGGGGTTACCGATGGAAAAATCAAAGACCTTATCGGCCCCGTGCTGCTTTTTTAAGAGGTTCCCCTCCTCAAACATTTTGCGGATCATGGATGATGAACCTAACGCATCCTTTACGGACCGGGATATAGGCATAGCGTTTCTCCTTATAAGAATTTAACCACGAATAATTTCTTTCCTATTTCGTGTCCATTCGTATAATTCGTAGTTTCTTTTTTGTATTTTAATATAACACAATTAGGGACAACTGTATAGAAGCAAAAAGTTTGGCAATGTCTACTTGACAAACACGTGTTATAACCCTATGCTTACACGTGTGAGGCAATGATGACTACCAAACTTACCCTGACCATGGACAATACGGTTATTGAGCGGGCCAAGGAATATGCCCGGAAGAAAAACAGCAGCGTCTCCGGCATTGTGGAAACCTATCTGGATACCATATCGGGCAGCGCAGGATCAGCGGTACATGAGGCGGAACCGGAAGTCCTCCACGCCCCTATAACAGACAGCCTTATGGGAATGTTCCATGACGATGGCAGGGATTACAAAGAAGTAATTAATGAAGCAAAGATGGAACGGTTTACAAAAAAATCAATATGATCAAAAAAGCCCTTATTGATTCGGATGTGATTTTGGACATTGCCCTTGCCAGAAGTCCTTTCCTTGAAAACAGCCGTTTGGTTTTAGCCCTGGCCGAAACTATCAGAGTCCTTGGATTTGTCACCCCAATTTGTATTGCCAATGTTCACTATTTTTTAAGAAAAGCGGCGGACGATGCAAAGGCCCGGTTCTTTTTATCCCGCATTCTTACCTATCTTACGGTTATTCCTATGGATCACCAAATCGTAGTCGAATCCCTGCAATCCGGTTTTAGTGATTTCGAAGATGCCCTGCAGTACGGCGCCGCAGTACGGAACGGCTGCGATAGTATCATCACCCGGAATACCGGGGATTACAAAACGTCAAAGCTGCCCGTGTACACCCCGGATGAATTTGTACGATTGTATAGAAGTTAAAAGTTTGGCACACTATTCTGCTAAGGAGTTACCATGCCCAACGATACAGCGGACCTCCGGTCCAACCGCATCCCCACCCGTTCTGAAGTCCCTATCGAAGATACCTGGGACCTTTCCGCCCTCTACCCCGATGACGAAGCCTGGGGCAGGGACCTTGCGCACTACGAAACCCTGGCGGAGAAAATAAGCGGCTTCCGGGGCACCCTGGGCAAATCTGCGGAAAGCCTGGCGGACTACCTGGACTTTGTTTCGTCCTTTGGGCTGCTGGAGGAACGGCTGGGCAGTTACAGCAGCCTGCGGCAGACCGAGGATGAGGGGGACGATGCCGCCCGTACCATGAACGGCAGGTTTGCCATGGCCGCCGCCGCCGCCCACGCCGCCGCTTCCTGGGACGCGCCGGAAATCCAGGCCATCCCCGGGGCGGTCATGTCGGCCTTCCTTGAACATCCCCGGCTGGCGGAATACCGCATATATCTATCAAAGCTATTACGCTACAAACCCTACATCTTAAGCGACAAAGAAGAGCGGATCATCGCCCTCCACGCCGAGGGGGAGGAGCTTGCCTCCGAAGCCTTTTCGGTGCTCACCAACGTGGACTTTGACTTTGGCGAATTGGATACCCCGGATGGCAAGCGGCCCCTCTCCCAATCCACCTGGTCCGTCTTTATGGAACACCCGGACCGCTCCCTCCGCCGCCGGGCCTATCAGCAATTCTACCGGCGCTTTGAAAACCACAAGACCACCCTGGCCGCCCTCTACTCGGGAGCGGTAAAGAACGATGTGATCCACGCCCGGGTCCGCGGCTACCCTTCCGCTCTGGCGGAGGCCCTTTTCCCGGACAATGTTCCCCAGACGGTCTATGACAACCTGGTGTCCACCGTAAACGCCAACCTCGCGCCTCTGCACCGTTACTACTCTTTACGAAAACGGGCTCTCAAATTAGAAGAACTGCGGCACTACGATGTCTACGTCCCCCTCACCGCAAAGGCGGTCAAACAAACCACTTGGAATGAGGCCGTGGACCTCATCGCCGCCGCCCTGGCGCCCCTGGGAGATGAGTACGTCAACACCCTCCGCTCGGGACTCCGTTCCCGCTGGGCGGATCGCTACGAAAACAAGGGGAAACGGTCCGGCGCATTTTCCGCCGGGGGATACACCGGGGAGCCCTACATCCTGATGAACTACAAGGAAGATTCCATCCGTGACGTGTTCACCATGGCCCACGAAGGCGGCCACTCCATGCACTCCTGGTATTCCGCCAAGTCCAACCCCTTCATGCACTACGGCTACACCATCTTTGAGGCCGAGGTGGCCAGCACCTTCAATGAAGAACTCCTCTTCCGCCATTTACGGACCCACGCCGATACAAAGGAACTCAAACTTTACCTGGTCAACAAGCGGGCGGACGACATCCTCTCCACCCTCTACCGCCAAACTATGTTTGCCGAATTCGAAAAGCGCACCCACGAACTTGAAGAAAGCGGCGCGCCCCTGACGGCGGAGCTCCTCCGCACGGAATACCGCGCACTCCTCTGCAAATACTTCGGCCCCGCCATGGTCTTTGAGGATGAAAGCGACCTTGAGGGCCTCCGCATCCCCCACTTCTACCGGGCTTTCTATGTGTACAAATACGCCACAGGAATCTCCGCCGCCCTGGCCCTGGCGGACCGGGTCCTTGCCGGGGGGGCACGGGAACGGGATGACTACTTCGCCTTCCTCAAGTCCGGCGGGTCCCGGTTCCCCATTGAGTCCCTCAAGGTGGCAGGGGTTGATATGTCCACCCCTGCGCCGGTGGAGGATGCCTGCCGGGCCTTTGGACGGATAGTGGAAGAGTTGGAAGGGCTGCTGAATAATAGTTGAGCCAGTTCCAAAATAAGAAGATCAACCAAAAAAAATTTCGCCTAGACGTGAAAGCTATACGGCCAAGCCGCTACTGCGGCGTCAGACCTTTGGTCTGCGCGTATAGCGTATGTTAGGCGAAGTGCCGCACTTTTACACTATTTTTTTCTTGAATGTTTTTCATAAAATTTTATTAATTCTTCTTTTTTTATTTCACTTTTTGCTACATCCATTATTTCATTATATAATATTTCATCCGAACAACTAAATTTATAATCATTAATATCAAGAAATACTAATGAACTCGCAAGTGCTACACGTTTATTTCCATCAATAAATGGATGATTTTGACAAATATGATACGCATAAGCGGCAGCCATTGCCGGTATTGTGTTATGTAAATATTGTCCATTAAAACCTGATTGTGGAACATATATAGCGGAGCTTAATAAATTCAAATCCCGTACACCATATACCCCACCATAATTCCGAATTTGGTCCTCTAATATTATTAATATTTCAGATAAGGTCAGAAATTTGATCATTTATTCACCAAGTTTTCTTAAAACATTTGAATATCGTTTATTTATTTTCTCCAACGAAATGAGGATATTATTTTCCTGGGTATATTCCATTTGAGGGGATAATATTATATTTTTCCCATCCGTAGTCAATTCAAACGATGTTTCATTGGTGATGTTTAACATTTCCAGAATTGGTTTATCAATAACAAGAGCAACGCTATTGCCGTGTTGAATTAATTTTTTGACCATTTGTTTACTCCTTATAGGTTATAATTTATTATACATTATAACCTATTATTCATTGTATACATAATGTTGATACTTGTCAATACTTTTGGATCGTGTTTTTCAAAAAATTTGCGGCATTGCACATAGCGTATGTTAGGCGAAATTGGGGCTAAACTTTTTGTAAAAATATAGAAAAATAGGCCGATTTTCCCCAAATATTTCGTTGATTTTTGCAAATTTATATTGACATCATACAAACGTCTGCTAATCCTTCAAGGTCTGTTTTAACAGGACGCTTTCTGTGGAGGTTAAGATATTCTTTTCCTGTAATATGCCGCATAATAAGTCAAGGAACTTATTCAAGTGGGCAAAATGGTTGGTTTCAATCCGAACTATATCGTCCTTAGTCGCCATACCCTGAAGATCGTCCTTAGTCGCCATACCCTGAAGATCAGCCTTAGTCGCCATATTCTGAATATCTTTCTTGGTGGCCATGCCCTGAAGATCGGCCTTAGTCGCCACATCCAGGGGAATATCGGGGATGTTCCCGAATCCAAACTTGAAAAACAGGAGACCACGGCAGCAAAACCCTACCGCCGCCGCTAAAAACGCCGGAGTCGCAAACCACAGCGGTATATTGTTATGAAGAAAATCCCAGATGGTCATTGCTCCCTCCTTATGCATTTGACTTCCCTCTAAATATACGCCATTCCCGGGTATACGTCAAGGGGGAAAAAACAGCCGCCGGAATCCAAGAAGGGTTCCGGCGGCTAAGAAAAAACTACCCGCAGCATCACCCGCAGGGATTACCCCCGGGGTGTTTTATGCTAGTACTTAACGTGCGGGCGGTACCGGCGGCCCTGTCCGACGGGCAAAAATTACAGCCCTTCCAGTTCGGCCATGGGCAAACCGGTTACATCGGCAATTTGGTTAAGCGGCATCCCTGTTTTTTTAAGATTCGTTGCCGTAAGCCGTAAGCCTTTCTCGATACCTTCTTCGCGGCCTTTTTCGATACCTTTTTCGATACCTTTTTCGATACCTTTTTCGATACCTTTCTCGATACCCCGCGCTTCAAACTCTGCGGCTACCCCCATCCGTTCAAGCACTTCATAAAACTCTTTTGTTGCGTTCATTCTGATTTCCTCCAAAGCATACCGGTTCGCCTTTAGTATAACATCTAAATAGGCTTTTATGTGATCCGAATTTAAATAGACATTGCTTACCTGTAGTATTTTTTCTAAGGTCCGGGGCCCTAGGCCATATGGAAATCACTTATGGATAAATAGTCTTCGGGGCTTTTAAATTCCAGCACATTGGTCGTTTTAAATATTGCGGCTATGTTCTTTTCTATGACTACTTGTTTTTTCTTTTTTAGAATGAGCGCGTCGATGATTAAGGGTTCGGTGTTCAGTTGATGCTCAAACTCGAAGGTGAGTATGTCAAGGTAGTCTTCCAGTTCGAGGCGGATTGCATCGTAAAAGGCGCCGTGCCAATTTATGTGATCTTCGTTCATGCTCTTTTACTATACTTCATTACGGCTATTTGGACAACCTGCCGCCATGAGCCTGCAAGAAGAGTCACCTTGAATCACCCTGGGATTTTAGTAGTTTTTCTAATTCTCTATTATATTCTTCCGCCATTACCGCCCGTCTGTTCGATATATCCTCTTTGGATACACCGCCGGACATAACATCGAGAATAAGTACCAGCATTTTGCCTGAATAGTCATGGAAAAGATCATTATGTTTCAGATCGTTTTTTTCTATCTTGTCCAGGCGGGTGTGTATATCCCGGAATATCCAGTTCTTGAATCGTTTACTCAGGCCGCCGATAAATACCAGGATCACCAGCAACGAGGTAATGATACCGCTGTAGTCCTGGAGGAATACGTTTATAGCCTTAATCGCCTCACCCATGCCTTAAAGGTACGCTATTCCCGGGTATACGTCAAGGGGGAAAAAACAGCCGCCGGAATCCAGGAAGGGTTCCGGCGGCTAAGAAAAAACTACCCGCAGCATCACCCGCAGGGATTACCCCCGGGGTGTTTTATGCTAGTACTTAACGTGCGGGCGGTACCGGCGGCCCTGTCCGACGGGCAAAAATTACAGCCCTTCCA
>BNUW01000063.1 GCA_025997655.1 Spirochaetia bacterium | reverse complement strand
TGGTGGTGGTCATCGACAGCGGGGGGAATAACCTGTACGAACAGGGCCGTCAGACCTATTTGCAGGCTGGAATAAGACGGTTATAAAATTTGTCAAGAGAGAGGCGCACCATGAAAACAATCGCCATCAACGGCAGCCCCCGCAAGGGCTGGAATACCCATATCCTTACGGAGGAAGCCCTAAAAGGCGCGGCTTCCAAGGGCTCGGAAACGGAACTCGTCAACCTGTACGATCTCAACTTCAAGGGCTGTATCAGTTGCTTTGAGTGCAAGCGCCGGGGCGGGAAAAGTCTGGGCCGCTGCGCTGCCAAGGACGACTTGAAACCGGTCCTGGACCGCATCCACGAATGTGACGCCCTCATCATCGGCTCCCCCATCTATATCGACGAGGTTACCGCTGCGGTCCGGGCCCTTATCGAACGGCTCACCTTCCAGTACATCACCTACAATAAAGACAAAACTACCTTCTTTACCCGAAGAGTCCCCGTGCTCCTTATCTACACCATGAATGTAAGCGAGGATGTCATGAAATCCATAGGGTATGCGGAGAAGTTCAAGTTCTACGAGGACCGCTTTACGGCGCTCATCGGCCCCGCAAAGACCTTGACGTGTACCGAAACCTGGCAGACCACGGACTACGCCAAGTACGAGATGACCATGTTTGACGGGGATGAGCGGAAAACCCGGCGGGAAACGGTGTTCCCCCGGGACAAGAGGAAGGCCTTTGAACTGGGGGCGGGGCTGTTTGGCTGAGTTACCCGGCCCATATAGGCTTTGGGGATTAATAAAAGTAAATGCAGAAGCCAGGGCCAGCGCATACTTGCTAAGTAATATCCATCGAATAGATAAAGAATGAAAAGAGTCCACGGATTACACGGATATACACGGATAGGAAATACAATTTCTTATTTTATCCGTGTTAATCCGTGTAATCCGTGGATTAAATTCTTGTTTCATGGAAAACCCGAAGTTCAGCCTATAAGTATGCGCTGGCCCTGATGCAGAAGCCCTTGACATTTTTTATCGTTATTTGGTACATTCTTCCCATGAAGCGGATTTTTGCGGCCCTGGGCCATCATCACCATCATCATGGATACCCACGCGACCCGGAATCCGGCGTCATCGCAACCTAGTTTGCGGCGGCGTTTTAAACGGTACTACAAGCCGTGGGTTCCAAGGAATCCACGGCTTTTTTTTGGAGAGGATATGGATAAACTGCGAATATTGATCCCCAAGGGACGGATTTTTGACAATGTTTCATGGCTCTTTTCCGAGGCGGGGTTCCCCATCTATCTGGCGGATCGAACTTACCGGCCGATGATCGCGGCGGACTGGATCGACGCCAAGATCATGAAACCCCAAAACGTGGGGGAACTCTTGGAACTGGGGAGCCACGATGCGGGGTTTACCGGTATCGACTGGATACAGGAAAGCGGGGCCGATGTGGTGGAACTCCTTGACCTGGGAATGGACAAGGTGCGGATCGTGGCGGCGGTTCCCGTCGGCCTGGATGAAGGGGCCGCCAAAACAAAAAAGCTGGTGGTGGCCACAGAATATGTGAACCTCGCCGAAGGCTGGCTGAAACAACAGGGGTACAACTACCGCATACTCCGCACCTACGGCGCCACCGAAGTTTTCCCCCCGGACGATGCGGACATGATCATCGACAATACGTCTTCGGGGCAGACCTTGAGGGACAACGGCCTGCGTATCATCGCGGCGATCATGGAATCCTCCACCCGCTTTGTGGCGTCCCGGGCGGCAATGGCGGACCGTGAAAAACGGCTGCATATCGAAGAGCTGGCGATGCTCTTTAAGGCGGTACTGGACGGCCGGGACCGGGTGATGCTGGAGATGAATGTCCCCAAAGCGCGGTTCGCAGAACTTGTCGCGGGTCTTCCGGCGATGAAGAGCCCCACGGTGGCCCCGCTGCATGGTGATGAGGGTTACGCAATAAAGATCGCGGTGAAGAAACACGAGGTAGCGGAGCTTCTCCCCCGCTTAAAAAAGTTGGGCGCCGAGGATATTGTGGAGTACAATTTGCGGAAAGTGGTTCCCTAAGGAGTTGATGTTATGGCTAGACAGGCTGAGATAAGCAGGGCGACTAAGGAAACGGATATTACCGTTAGGCTGAACCTGGACGGGGCAGGGGAGGCGACCCTGGCGTACCCTATCGGGTTTATGGGGCACATGCTCAATACCTTTGCGCGGCACGGGCTGTTCGATCTGAAGGTGCAGGCCCGTGGAGACCTTGAGGTGGATCAGCATCACCTGGTGGAGGACACCGGAATAGTGTTGGGGCAGTGTTTCGCCAAGGCACTGGGGGAGAAGCGGGGGATACGAAGGGTGGGGAGCTGCCTTTACCCTATGGACGAAACCTTGGCGCGGGCCGCGGTGGATGTTTCCGGCCGGGGCTTCCTGGTGTTTGACGCGCAGCTTTCGGGGATACCCCTGGTGTCAGGCTCTGCGTCTTTCCAGACCGATACGGTCGAGGATTTCTGGCAGGGTTTTGTGTCTGCGGCGGGTATCACCCTGCACCTGGACATACTCCGGGGCAGGAGCGATCACCACAAAATCGAAGCCCTGTTTAAGGCGGCGGCGCGGGCGCTCAGGGAAGCGGCGGAAATCGATCCCCGGTCCGCAGATCTGATCCCCTCCACAAAGGGAGTATTAGTGTGATCGGGGTGATCGACTATGGCGCGGGAAACCTGGGGTCGGTGATGAACGCCCTGAAACGGCTGGGCTCTGAAGGCCGTTTCGTTAAAGGCCCGGAGGAAATTGCCGGCGGGAACGTTCCCTACGAAAAATTGCTCTTCCCCGGTGACGGGCACTTCGCCACCGCCATGGCCTCCCTGGAAAAGTCCGGTTATGCCGCTGCCCTCCGGGAATGGATACAGGCAGATAAGCCCTTCCTGGGGATATGTATCGGGCTGCAGCTTTTATTTGATAGCTCCGAAGAAGCGTTCAAGGAGAACGGCGCGTTCAAGGAGAACGTATGCGGCCTGGGGGTAATCCCCGGCACGGTGAAGCGGTTTCCCGGACGGAAGGTTCCCCAAATCGGCTGGAATCAAACTCAGGCCAGGCCGGGTTCAAAACTATTCCGGGGTTTGCCGGAAAATTCGTTTTTCTACTATATACATTCTTATTACACGGTCCCCGCCGATGATTCCGTCGCCGCTGCCTGGGCCGAGTATTATGTGCGTTACTGTTCCGTGATAGAACAGGGCGCTTTGGCCGCCGTTCAGTTTCATCCGGAAAAGTCCGGCGCATTGGGATTGAAGCTGCTGGAAAACTGGATCGGGGGCTGAATATGCAAGCGAAACGAATCATCCCCTGTTTGGACGTAGACGATGGGCGGGTAGTAAAGGGCATTAAATTCAAGGGCATCCAGGATGCCGGGGACCCGGTGGAACTGGCCCGGCGTTACAATGATCAGGGTGCGGATGAACTCACCTTCCTGGACATCGGGGCTTCCTATAAAAGCCGGGCTACCCTGTTGGATGTTGTCCGCAGGGTTGCTGCGGAGGTGTTCATCCCCCTCTGTGTGGGCGGCGGCATACGCACCGTGGAGGATATGCGGGAGGCCATGAACGCCGGAGCGGACAAGGTTTCGGTTTGCACCTCGGCGCTCCAAACCCCCCAACTCCTTGCGGACATGGCCCGCGCCTACGGCAGCCAGTGTGTGGTGCTGTCCATTGACGCCGCCCGCGCCGGGGTCGATGGCAAGCCCTGCTGGCACGCCTATTCCCACGGCGGCCGTGAAGACACGGGGCTGGATGCGGCGGCCTGGGCGGTACGGGCGGTGGAACTGGGGGCGGGGGAAATACTCCTCAACTCCATTGACGCCGACGGGACCGGGGCGGGCTACGACCTGGAATTGACCCGGGCCATTCTGGAGGCCGTCCCGGTTCCGGTAATCGCCTCGGGGGGGGCGGGGAACCTGGACCAGATAGCAAATGTGCTGCTGCCGCCGGGGGGACAAAGCGGTGACCAATGGGGCAATGCTGATGCAGCCCTGGTAGCATCACTGCTGCACTTTGGGAGGACCACGATCCCGGAAATAAAAAAATACGCCGAATCGAAAGGAGTGTGCGTCAGATGGTAATTGCATCGATAGATGTGCAGGGCGGCAAGGTCGTCCAGCTTAAACAGGGTTCAGAATTAGTGTTGCAGCGGGATAACGCCGCAGAACTGGCGGATGAATTTGACCGCTATGGCGAAGTTGCGGTGATAGATCTTGACGCCGCCATGGGCAAAGGCAGTAACCTTGAGCTTATCAAACCCCTGCTCCGCAGGGCGCAGTGCAGGGTTGGCGGCGGTATCAGAAAAGCCGAACAGGCAAAGGAACTGGTGAGCCTTGGGGCGCAGAAGATCATCCTGGGGTCCCAGGTATTTCGCGGCCCCGGCGGGGAATTCGCCGTTAATACCGCCTTTCTTGAATCCCTGGTTAAAACGATAGGCCGTGAACGAATCATCGTTGCGGTGGATGCCAAGAGCAGCGGCGCGGGGAACTACGGGATAGTGGTGGACGGCTGGAAAACTCCCACCGGCCTGGACCTTATTGACGCTGCAAAGGCGGTGGAGCCCTACGCCGCGGAACTCCTCTTTACCTGCGTGGACCGTGAGGGCACCATGACCGGCATCGACCTTTCCCCGGTAGAAGTACTGCGGGCGGCGGTCTCCTGCAGCATTACTGCCGCAGGCGGCGTCTCCACCCTGGCGGAAATTGAAGCGCTGGCCGCCCTGGACTGCGATGTCCAACTCGGCATGGCCCTCTACACCGGCAAGATTTCCCTGGCCGATGCCTTTATCGCCTCCCTCAACTGGAAAAAAGCCGGTACGCTCATCCCCGTAATCGCCCTGTCCCCGGACGGCCAGGTCCTGATGACCGGCTTTGCCGACCGGGAAGCGGTGACCGAAACCTTCAAGCGGCGCAGTCTCTGTTTCCATAGCCGCACCCGGAACAAGCTCTGGATGAAGGGTGAAACCTCGGGGCACACACTAAAGCTGCTGCGCCTCCGGGCAGACTGCGACCGGGACGCCCTCCTTGCCGTGGTGGAGCCCGCCGGTCCCACCTGTCACACCGGGGCCTGGACCTGTTTCGACACCGGCCGCCGCTACACCTGGGAATACCTCCAGGCCATCATCGCCGAACGGTTCCGCAACCCCGCCCCCGGTTCCTATACCGCCACCCTGGACGACGAACTGGTCCGGGAAAAGGTGCTGGAGGAGGCCGAGGAGGTCTGCACCGCCAAAACCCACGACGAGATTGTCTGGGAAGCGGCAGATTTATTGTACTTCACCACCGCCCTGATCACCCGCGCCGGGGTAACCGTGGGGGAAGTGCTGGACGAACTGGATAGAAGGCATAAGAAATGAGCAATTACTGGAACACTCGTACCAAAACGCTGTCCCCCTACGTCCCCGGCGAACAGCCCCGGGACCGGCAGTTCATCAAGCTGAACACCAACGAGAATCCCTACCCGCCGTCCCCCAAGGCGCTTGAGGCGATACAGAAGATTCTTTCCGGCGGCGTTTCTGCCGGGGCGAGTCTCCGTTTGTATCCCGACCCTGAATGCCGGGAACTGCGGGAAGCCATCGCCACCCGGTACAAGGTTACGTACGACCAGGTCTTTGCGGGCAACGGTTCCGACGAAGTGCTGGCCTTTGCCTTCGGCGCATTTTTCAGCAGTGATACTGCGTTACCAATACTGTTTCCGGATATCACCTATAGCTTTTATCCGGTTTATGCGGGTCTTTGGAATGTTCCCTTCCGTACTATTCCGGTAAAGGAAGATTTTTCCATTGATTACAAAGACTATTGTATCCCCGCAGGCGGGGTGATTTTTCCCAACCCCAACGCCCCCACCGGCCGGGTTTTGCCGCCGGATGAAATACTGCGCATCGCGGCGTATCAGGAAAAGCAGAAAAGGGTGCTGATTGTGGATGAAGCCTACGCCGCTTTCGGCGCCGAGTCCGTGGTCTCTGCGATAGAAGAACACCCAAACCTTCTTACGGTGCATACCCTTTCCAAGTCCGCTTCCCTGGCGGGGCTCCGGGTGGGATTCGCCATAGGAAACGAGGCGCTCATCGAAGGGCTGTGCCGAATCCGGGATTCCTTCAACTCCTATACCGTGGACCGGCTTGCCCAGGCCGGGGCCGCCGCCGCACTCAGGGACACTGCCTACTATGACGGGACAACACAAAAGATAATCGCCGCCCGGGAACTGGCCGCTTCGGTACTCGATAAACTGAGCTTTACGGTGATCCCTTCCGGGGCGAACTTCCTCTTTATCCGATCCCCAAAGAAATCCGGCCCGGATCTGTTCGCATTGCTCCGGGAACGGGGCATCCTGGTACGGCATTTCAACAAGCCCCGGATCGCCGATTTTCTCCGTGTTAGTATTGGTACGGATAAGGAGATGAACGCGTTCCTTGCGGCCTGCATAGAAATAGAGGATGCCGCAAGCAGGAGGTTCCAATGATCATCGGTTCCATAGAAAATCACCGCAGCCGCGAGGGGGGCGCCATGGTGTACCCCGTCTATTCCCGCCGTTCCAAGGGCCTTTCCCTAGGGATCAATCTTTTTCCGGATGCCAAGGTTTGTACCTTCGACTGCCCCTACTGTGAGGTCTTTCCGTTCAAGACGGATATTAGTTTTTCTGTGGGCACTATGACAGAAACACTGCGGGAAGTAATTGCCGGGGCCGGCCCGGAGGAGGTGCGGGACATCTGTTTTTCCGGCAACGGGGAGCCTACGATTTCCCCCCATTTAAGCGCAGCCCTCCGAGCCGCCGCCCAAATCCGGGACGAGCTTGTCCCTAACGCGGCCCTGGTGCTCATCACCAACGGTACGGGCCTGCTCAATGAACAAACCTTTGAATTCCTGCGCAACGCCGCAGCAGGTCCGGAACCTACTGGTTCCCTGGCTCTAAAACTGTGGCTCAAACTGGACGCGGGTACACCGGACTGGTACGCTCAAATGGATCGTTCCTCCATCCCCTTTGACCGCCTCATCACTGCGATAAAATCCTTTGCCGCCTGCGCCCCCTTCACCGTCCAGACCATGATCTGCGCCATAAACGGCGAACATCCTCCCGCAGCGGAAGCCGCCGCCTGGGAACGTCTCGCCCTGGAACTGGCCGCCTCCGGTCACCTTACGGGCTTCCAGATCTACGGGAAGGCCCGCCCAAGCCCCGGAGACCTCAGTGAAGAGCCTGCAACCGCCTTGCCGGAAGCATTTCTCTTAGCGCGCGCCGACTCCCTCAAAGCCGCCCTGAACGCCGCGGCCATTCGGGGGCCGGACGGAACGCCTCTGCCGGTGGAAGTTTTCCCATGAACCGTCGGGGCCGCCCCCGAACATTTTTTACTAAAAAAGTAAGTTATTTTAGCAAAACGTGAGAATTCTCACGGCGAACCCCGCAAACCCCGGCCTATACTGCCATTATAACGAGGCCTGAAGGATGTTACGCTGCCGCCGTTGGCGGAAGTAAGCCATCCCCTGTATTGGGGCGGGAATAAGTATTAGGTGTCAGGAGGATTACTATGTTTTGTTTTCAATGTGAACAGACAGCCCAGGGAACGGCTTGTACGAAGAGCGGCGTATGCGGGAAGAAGGATACTACCGCAGGACTTCAGGACAAATTTACCGGCGCGCTTGTCATGCTGGCGAAGGTTTCAAACCGCCATCCGCCCACGGAAAATAGCCGCCGGATTATCCGGGAGGGGCTTTTTATTACCGGGACAAATGTCAATTTTGATGATGCGGTTATTGAACGCCGCATTGATGAGGCCCATAAGGAACGGATAGCGTTGTTTGCGGCCTCTGCGGTCTGCGATGATTTTGACATGAACAAGGTTTGGGAAGCCAACGAGGATAGCCGATCCCTCAAGTCGCTCATTCTTTTTGGGATCCGCGGAATAGCGGCGTATGCCTGCCATGCGGCGGCCCTGGGCTTTACCAATACCGAAATGGACGGGTTTTTTTGTAAGGCCCTTGAAGCGGTAGCAAATATGGAAATCAGCATGGATGAACTTTTGACGCTTACCATGGAAACCGGAAAAGTGAATCTCCTTTGTATGGAACTTCTGGACAAGGCGAATACTGAAACCTACGGAAAACCCACACCGGTTACCGTTCCGCTCACCATCGAAAAGGGGCCGTTCATTGTTATTTCCGGTCATGACTTACGGGATCTCAAATTGCTTTTGGAACAGTCAAAAGGCTGGGGCGTGAACATTTATACCCACGGCGAGATGCTTCCCGCCCATGGGTATCCCGCTCTTAAAGCGTACCCCCATTTAAAAGGTAACTTTGGTACGGCATGGCAGAATCAGCAGAAGGAGTTTGGGGGCATCCCCGGCGCGATACTCTTTACCACAAACTGCCTTATGCCGCCAACAAGATTTTACCGCGACCGTGTATTCACCACCGCCGAAGTGGGCTTTCCCGGGCTTGTCCATATTGATGAAAAAAAAGATTTTACTGCGGTAATCAACAAGGCCCTGGAATTGGAGGGTTACAAAGCGGATACGGTCATGACCGGCATCAATGGCGGTAAAACGGTAACCACGGGCTATGCCCACGGCGTTGTCCTTGAAAATGCCGACACTATTATTGAGGCGGTAAAAGCAGGGGTTATAAAACATTTCTTTCTTGTCGGCGGGTGTGACGGCGCGGAACCGGGGCGGAATTACTACACCGATTTTGTCAAGGCAACTCCCCGGGATACGGTTGTTTTAACCCTTGCCTGCGGGAAATACCGTTTTAACGACCTTGACATTGGCAGTATCGGCCCGTTCCCGCGGATTATGGATATGGGGCAATGCAATGACGCCTATTCTGCGGTCAAGGTTGCCCTCGCCCTGGCGGATGCGTTTAAGTGCGGTGTCAATGAACTCCCGCTTTCGCTTGTCCTTTCCTGGTATGAACAAAAAGCGGTTGCCATTCTTTTGACGCTGCTCCATCTTGGCATCAAAAATATCAGGCTTGGTCCCAGTCTTCCGGCATTTGTGTCCCGCAGTGTGTTGAAATATCTTGTTGAACATTTTAACATCAGGCCGAGTACCACCGCGGAAAGGGACCTTGCTGCTATTTTTGGGAAATAGTGTTATTATAGACAACAGTTCCGGAGGGCGCTGTTGTCTATTAGGAGGAATTGCATGATACGGAAAATTATAAAAATTGATGAAGAAAAATGTAACGGCTGCGGCCTCTGCGCCGATGCTTGCCATGAAGCGGCTATCGAAATAGTTGACGGAAAGGCAAAGCTGTTACGGGACGATTACTGCGACGGCCTGGGCAATTGTCTTCCCGTCTGCCCAACCGGTGCAATAACTTTTGAGGAACGGGAAGCGGCGGCTTATCAGGAAAGACAGGGGGCAAAAACACTTGCCTGCGGATGTCCGGGAAGCAATGCGCAGAGCATAAAACCAAAAACGGAAACGGCGGCGGCTGCGGTAAATTCTTCCGGTGTTATAAACCGGCTTCAGCAATGGCCGGTGCAGATCAAACTGGTCCCTGTCATGGCGGCTTATTTTGAAAACGCCAACATCCTGGTTTCCGCGGATTGCGCTGCGTATGCGTATGGGAATTTTCATGCCGAGTTTATGCACAATAAGGTTACGCTGATTGGCTGCCCCAAGCTGGACCAGCCGGATTATAGCGAAAAACTTACGGAGATCCTTTCCGGTAATACTATTAAATCCGTAACGGTGGTGCGGATGGAGGTTCCCTGCTGCGGGGGGATAGAAAACGCCGTCATCACCGCATTGAAAAATTGCGGCAAGATGTTGCCCTGGCGGGTGGTAACCCTGTCGATTAAGGGCGAGATTCTTATTTAAAAAACAGGCCGTCCCAGGCATTCCCCTGGGACGGCCGCTCTCATCATTCTGGTATCAGACCGTTTCAGCCCGCTGCTTTCTTCATTACCGGATATGGTCAGACCGAAGGTCTGTAACATCTTCTCTTCTATTCGGTACTAGTAGGCACGGACGGGACCGGTATCGGCTTCAATGGTATCGCCTTTTTGGCGGAGTACACCAATTCCCAATTCATGGGCCCTTTCAACTACCTGTTCGTCGAAGGACATACTGCCGATGCCTAAGTAGATGTCGTAATCCCGATAGAGGGGAAAAAGCGTTCGGAAATCCGGCAGTTTTTTGGTTACCAGTTTTTCTAAATGTTCCGTCTTCGCTTTACTCTTCACCTCAAAAATTACTACACTGGCATCGTTGTAGAGGACTATATCGTATTCACCTTCAAGATCGCCTACTTTCCTTTTGACATTACGATCTATAGCATGGTAGTGTTGCCCGGCAAAGGTCATTTTTGATGCCAATGAGGTGAAAAAATGTTCTTCCGCCAAATCACCGTCACTTTTGGTCATACCACCAATTTGCTTGGATACTTCGCTGATTCGCCGGTCAGTCTCTTTCATTTGCAGGGCAGTTTCTTCCTGCAACTGACGGGTTTCCTTCATTCGCAGGTCAAATTCCCGACTGCTCTCCTTCATTCGCAGGTCAAATTCCCGGCTGCTCTCCTTCATTTGCAGGTCAAATTCCCGGCTGCTCTCCTGGAACATCTCCCAGAATTTCTCAAAGGTTACCGGATCTTCTTTCCCCTCTTGTATTGTGGTCATCTTTTACCTCTTGCTTTCAGTATACGGCTAAACCGGCTAAATAGCGAGCTCTGGCGACCAAGCCGGGAGCGGCACGGGGCATGCCAGTCCTCATGCTGCCGGGGAGTCTGCTCCCCGAGCCCCGGCCCTAGGGGGCCTGAAGGGTCTCGGTACGCAGGGACGACCGGATGCATTCGGCCTGTCATGCCCCGTGCCGCTCCCGCTCCGTCACCACTATTGTACATACGGCCTTTGCCAAAGTACCAGGCTACGCCCTCCCGCGCCACCGTCACTGTAGCGCCACCGACCTTCTACAACAAAAAAGGCCGCACCCCCCATGTGGAGGATGCGGCCTACTCCGGTTAGGTCTTAATCAGGCCTTACTCTATTGCTGCAGTGAAGGTGTAGCTGGTGCTTACCGGATCCGTATAAACGACAAACGTGTAGGGTGTTCCCCCATCAAGGCTTACTACCGCAGTGGAGCCGTCGTAAGAATCAGCAAAAACCTGTACGCCTGTAGCGGCATCGCATATCCCCCATTCGTCGAAATATACGTCGAACGCGTCAGTGGAAGTAACGTTCAGGCGGAAGGTTGTAGTGGTAGCCGGCTTGAAGATGAAGCTGCTCTCACCCTGATAGCCGGTCTGCATGGTTTGGGTAACGCTGTCCCCCGAAAGTATCACGGGGGTAATGGGCGGCGCGGTCACGGCAGAGCCGGTAATGGGAACCAGGGTGGATCCGGAAAGGTAACCAGCCCCGCTATTGAAGACCACGTACCATTGTACCGAGGCGGTAGTACCCGCCGTGGTAGAAATATCCCATGCGCCGGTAAGGGGATTGATGTTATCCGCCGAGTAGCCATTGATATTTATAGATAGGTCGTCAATGGTAAAACCGAGGCCGGTGATACCGCTCACATCAAACGTTCCGTCGATGGCGACGGTGTCCGACGGGGTAGCCAGGAATTGGTAGGAGCTTGTATTTTGCGGTCGAACGAAGACGAGGTAGGCTGTTCCGGCGTTTAAGTTCACGGTAATCTCGGTGAATGAGTAGCCGCTCCAATTGGCAAGATGACTGCCGTTAAGAGCATAAAGATCGAGATCAAAAGAAGCGCTGCCGGTTCCGCTTACCCGGAGGATATATTCTGCGAAGGAATCCGGGACAAAAAGGAAGTAGTCCTCGGGGGGCGACCCGCCTATTCCTGTTTCCCTGGCAGCCTGTACGCCTTCCTTAAGTACGGTTGGAGCAAAGTTCAGGCCGGAGGTGTTCCCTGACAGGGTAAGCTTTTTCTGTTCATAGATATCACGCCCCGACCCAACCGGTACTCTCCATTGAATGATAACCGGCAGTGTTGCGGCATCGGCGGTAATCGGGGCCTCCCAGGAAAGGACCCCACCGTTGTCTTGAATGTTTCCCTGTACAAGCAAATTTTGGGATCCATCGTCAGCGTAAATGAGTATGGACCCATAATTCCCGCCGCTATAAAAACCCAGAGTAAAATAGGTTTCGATGCCGGAAAGGTCGAGATTTCCGCCAATGGTATACCGGTTGACCGGGAAGGGCCCCAGGGTGGGAACCGTAAGATCGGTGTTGTATACCGTGATGGGATTAGCAATGTATTTTGTCACCGTGGTGCCGTCATTGAAGTATAATAGGAGCATCAGGTACCAGGGGGTCGGGCTGTTAAAGGAAGCCACATCGACGGACCATGCGCCGGTTGAGGGATTCGCATAGACGCTCATTACCCAGTTTGAATAATCGCTGTCATCGTAAAAAACCAGCTCCCCATTGGAAAGACCATCCAGGCCGTTAAGATCCACAACACCGTCTATGGTAATGACGGGCCCAAAATCGGCGTCAGTAAAGGTGTTGTAGGTTACCTCGGTTGTCAAATTGGGGTAGATGTGAACCATTTCGCTCCGTGCTATCTGGTTGCCGCTGGTGTCTGCAATATAAAAGTACAGCCGATAGTACCCCGGTGCAAGGGATCGAGTGACATTGGTCTGGTCGGAGGAGTAACCCTGGTCTATGACCGTGGTATCGGAACTATCGTACAATCGTAGGCCGCAAAAATACCCTGCCGGAGGAAAGATGATGGTATACTGGAAGGTTCCGTTGGCGCCGCCCGTTTCGGGGCTTAGGGTGATGGGTACCACTGCGTGTTCCCCCGCTCCCAGGATTACCGTCTCGGTTCCGATGGCGGAGGGATTCGCATCGCCTACATTGACATAGCCTGCAACGTCGATGGTCCAGGTCTCAGGGGACAGGGTAATATCGGCAGTATCGACCCCGGTCAGCGTCTCATATACAGATGGCCCGCTGAGGGGTGTGAAGGTCAACTCATACTTCGCAAAACCGGCGCTTGGGATTATTGTCCGTGCGTCCCCGGCGGAAAGCCGGATCTGCACTGTTGCATCCCCCCCGGCGTTTTGATACGTTCCGGCTGAGGTCAGGGCATTTGCGCAGGAGCCAAGCCCCAGCGCAACCAGGGCGAAAAGGCCCGCCAGGGCAATCTTTCCGCGTAATGTGTTCAATAGTTTCATCAGTGTTCTCCTTTTTACCGTACTACCCTAAAGGTAACTTCGCTGCCATAGTCAACGCCGGCTTTTGTAAACTTAACCAGTACCGTATGGAGACCCATGTTATACCAGTCGGCATTAATGTCTATATAGGCCGTACTACCGGATGTGGTATGGGTCCTGCCATTTCCGTCAACATAAAAAGTAACCGTATAGCCCGACATGTCGACGCTTACCCTAAGTACATCCTCGCGTTCCCGGGAAAGATCATTGGCGGTGTCCTTGGTCAGGTCGATCTTCTCATCGGTCTTGGTAATCGACACATTGACTGCCTCGGAAGCGGTCACTGTTTTGGTAACCACGATGGTGTAGACCTTTGTGGTGGTTCCGTTTTCTGCGGTAACCGTTACATCAATGGTGTTTGCCCCATTCGTAAGTGCATTCGGAGTACCGGCGGTGATGGCCGCCGTAGCGCCCGCCGCCGCTGTCCTATTCACCGTTATGGA
>BNUW01000062.1 GCA_025997655.1 Spirochaetia bacterium | reverse complement strand
CCGGGTCAGGGCGTCCAGTTCGCCGCCGCATCCCTCTTTGTGCCCTCGATACAGACCCAGCAGCAAAGCTACGAAGCGGCAGGATTACTGCTCCCCCTGGCGGATGCACAGTTTTCCTGCCTCGGGTTTCCTCCGGAAGACGCCGCCGGATTCAGCGCGGACTTTGCCGCAGCACAGGGCCATTACGTGCTCCCCGGTGAGGGACTTCCCCCGTACCTGCGGGAACGTATCTCCAATCTCTGGATTGATAACGCTTACTATTCCTGCGTACTCCCTCTGCATACGCAGGATGAAGCTCCCTTCCGCACTATTGCTGCGGAGCTTCCCGGAGTGTTTTTTATGAACAAGGTTAAGGGTATCGGCGGCGAACTGGACGCCCTGACCCGGATCATGCTGTTCATCTTTGCCATTGCCTACGTACTCATCGTCATACTCACCAAGGTTTTCTATTCATGGAGACAAGCTTTCCGTATCTGCGCCGTCCCCTTTCTGATCGCCCTGGTCACGGTAACGGTCCTTGCCTGCTGCAATATCCCCCTGGGCTTTTTTTCGGTGACCGGCCTGGCGCTGGTTTTCGGCCTCGGCCTGGATTATATGTTTTACATAACAGAAGGCGGCAAGGCCGGCGGTGAAGAGCACCGCGTTCTTACCGTCTCCGCGATAGGACTCTCCTTCGTCACCACCGCCCTGTCATTCGGGGCGCTGGCCCTGAGCGCCTTTGTGCCGGTTCATATATTCGGGCTTACGGTATTTACCGGGTTAACCACGGCCTTTGTTGCGGCGATGCTCCTTGACACCGGGGACATGAAACGGAACCTGTGCGGCGGCGCCTTAAAACGCTTTGTGTTTGCCCTGCCCCTGTTTATCCTCTGCCTGGTTTCTTGCGCCACAAACCATGATTCTTCCCCCTTTTCGCCGGTCTATGTTACCGACCGGGCAAAATATGTTTTGCTGCCGCCCTCAAACATCGAAACGCCCCTTGATATGGCCCAACAGATCACGGGGAGATACGGGGAACAGGAATTTTTGCTGGACGCCTGGGTCAAGGCCGACGAAGGGGAGATAATGATTGCGCTTTTTAATGCCCTGGGCGCCGATATGGCACAGCTTTCCTTTGATGCGGCGGGGATTTCCTTTATTTCATCCGTTTTCCCCCCCACACTCAAGCCGGAGTATATCGCGGCGGATTTTCAGTTTTGCTTTTACCGGGTAGATGCGCTTGTCCCGGCGCTGAAGGCTTCCGGCCTCACCCTGATTGCCACCCCCCGGATGCGTACCATCTACTCCGGTAAGAAACGGATTATCGAAATCCTTAAAACTCGGGAGACGGTTCAGTACACCAATTTCCTGCGGGATTATTCGTACACCCTGCGCGGGGGTAATTTCTGATGCAAAACGATGTTTTACGGATTTGGCTTTCCATGCCGGGCGTCCTCTGCTGCGCCGGAAATAACGCCGCCTCGTTTTTTGACGCCGCCGCCTGCGGCAGTCAGCACGGCATACATCCCATCACTGCGGGGAACTTTCTTGCGGGCCGTATTGCCGATGGTGATTTGCCAAGCGGCTATTTGCCGCAGGAAAACCGTACCTTCCGTATTGCCGCCGCCGCGCTGGAACAGATACGCGGCACGGTGGAACAGGCCAGGGCCGCCTGCGGTTCCTCCCGTATTGGGGTATGCGTCGGTTCCTGTGACAACGGTTCCGAAGGATCCCTTTCGGCTCATAAAGCGTATTGCTCAACCGGTAGTTTTCCTGCGGATTACGATCTCCGTTTTCAGAGCGCGTCCTTTACCGCAGAATATATAGCCCGTTCATTAGCGGTGTCCGGTCCCGCGTTTACCCTTGCTACGGCTTGCGCCTCAAGCGCCGGGGCCATTATACACGCTGCGCAGCTTATCCGGGCGGGGCTTTGCGATGCGGTCATTGCAGGGGGCGCCGACATCGCCTCGGAAACCGCGCTGCTGGGCTTCGCTTCCCTGGAAGCGGTTTCCGATTCCGTGAGCAACCCCTTCAGCAAAAACCGCAGGGGGATAACCCTGGGGGAAGGGGCGGCGTTTTTTGTTCTGTCAAAGGAGCCGCTCGGCGGGGCCGATGGAAGCGGGATAGAACTGCTCGGCTATGGGGAAAGCGCCGATGCCTTTCACATGACGGCCCCCCGCGCCGATGGAAGCGGGGCGATTCGGGCCATGCGGGAAGCCCTTTCCAAAGCCGGAAAAAAACCCAATGATGTGGATTACGTCAACCTCCATGGGACGGGTACTGTTTTAAACGACGGCATGGAAGCAGCGGCCATGGCGGCTGTATTTTCGGAATGCGCGCCCCTGGTAAGTTCCACCAAGCCCATTACCGGTCATACCCTGGGCGCGGCCGGGGCGCTGGAACTGGCCCTTTGCTGGATGGCGTTGGCGGAAGGGAAGGGGAGGGCGCCCCTTCACTGTTGGGACGGCGTACCCGACGGAGAGCTTCCGCCCCTGCATTTTGTCAGAAAAGAGAACGGTGCGTTCAAGGAGAACGGGGCGCAGAAACTCCGTATTTGTATGAGCAATTCATTTGCCTTCGGAGGCTGTAATACAAGCCTCATCGTAGGAAGGGAGGGTTAGCCGGTGACCGGTGGAACTATAGAACGGGATGAGCTTCTTACCCTGCTGCCCCATAAGGGGAAGATGTTCCTGCTCTCCCGTATTGCGGCCTATGATACAAGCGGCCGCAGTCTTAGTGCGGAATATGATATTACCCGGGATTGTCTCTTTTACGATCCTGTACTTGGCGGTGTACCGGGCTGGGTGAGTTTTGAATGTATGGCCCAGAGTATTGCCGCCCTAGCGGGGATCACGAGCCGCGAGAAAGGGGAGCCCCCCAGGATGGGTTGTATCCTCAGTGTTTCAAACATGGAAATAATGCGGCCCCTGTTACAGGCCGGAACCACGGTACAGATACGGGTTCAGGAAGATTACGCCGACGGCGGGGTTTCTACCTTTGATTGCGCCGGCAACGCTGCATTGGCAAAAATTACCGTTATGGATATGGATGACCTGTCTGTATTTACAAAAGGAGGGTAATAGAAATGGCGCGTGTTACTAGTGAAACTGAAAAAGCCGTCCTGGTTACCGGCGCGAGCCGGGGTATCGGGCGGGCGATTGCTCTGGCGGCGGCGGAGGCCGGATATACAATTATAGCCCATTATAACCGGGGCGAAGCGGCGGCGGTCTCTTTGCGGGAGGAGATTCGGGCAAAAGGCGGAAATATCGAATTGATCAAATTTGATGTGGCGAACCGGACAGATTGCCGGACAAAACTTGAGGCATGGACGGAGGCTAACGGCGCACTCTGGGGCATCGTCAACAACGCCGGTATCAATGCGGATAACAGTTTCCCCGCCATGAGCGATGACAATTGGGATTCGGTGATCCACACCAACCTGGATAGTTTTTATAACGTGCTGCATCCCCTTCTTATGCCCCTTTGCCGCAGGAAGCGGGGCCGGATCATCGCTATGGCATCGGTGTCCGGGATAATCGGCAACCGGGGGCAGGTCAACTACAGCGCATCCAAAGCGGGGATCATCGGGGCCGCCAAAGCCCTGGCCGTGGAACTGGCAAGCCGGTCCATCACGGTGAACTGCATAGCCCCGGGTATCATTGAAACGGATATGATGAAGAGCGCCTCCCTGGAGGTGATATTGCCCACGATTCCCATGGGACGGGTGGGGAAACCGGAGGAAGTTGCCGCCCTCGCCGTATTCCTGCTTTCCGATGCCGCCGCGTATATTACCCGGCAGGTTATTTCCGTAAATGGGGGATTAGCGTAATGGGCAGCGTGATCGTCCTGAATAATATGTCCAACAACCCACTTATTTTCAGGAGATGTACCGCATGAGTGTTTCTCAAATCGAGATTGGCAAAGACCGGCTCACCATTGAAGCATTGGCAAGCGTGGTCAAGGGGCAAGGGAAGATCACCCTCTGGGCTTCAAAGGAATTCGAAGCAAAGATCGACGACGGTGCGAGTTTCCTTGACCGGAAGTTGGCTGAACACGGTGGCGTTGTTTACGGCGTTACCACCGGCTACGGGGATTCCTGCACAGAAATTGTAACACCGGAACATTACTACGATCTGCCGGTACATCTGACCCGCTATCACGGCTGCGGTCTTGGGGCGTTTTTTGACAAGGAAACTACCCGGGCTATCATGATTGTCCGGCTTAACACCCTGGCCCAGGGCTTTTCCGGGGTTAGCATAGACCTATTGAAGTATATCGCGTTCTTCATTGAAAAAGACATCCTGCCCCTGATCCCCGAAGAGGGCTCCGTAGGCGCTTCCGGCGATCTTACCCCCCTTTCGTACCTCGCCGGGGCCTTAATCGGCGAGCGGGACGTACTGTATCAGGACACCGTTAAGGCGTAGCCTGGTCATCGTCCACCGGCGGCGGATGTTTTTTGAAGAGTCCAAATTTATACCCCAGGGAAAAGCTTACTATGTTTCGCTGGTATACCGTTGTTTCGTTAGCAAGCACGGTAGAGCCAAAATCGACTGCGTACCGGGTATCCAGAAACAGGATGCCCGGTCCTAAGTGCATCCCCAGTTCCGCCCCCGCGGTCACCCCCAGGGGAACCTTGACCGAAAAGGCCGACTTTTTATCGTCGTTGATAGTCATCTTGCCCAGGGGCATCGTAAAATACGGCCCAACAAAGGGGGAAACTACTAACCGGTTAAATCGAAAGATTCCTTTAACCATCAGGGGGATCATCAACGAAAAGGAGTTGTATTTCTCAGTTATGTTTGGTAAGTTTTGTGCCACTATCAGATCCCCCGGCCTCGTGAGTTTTGCGGAATCCATGGTGAATATTATTTCGGTTTGAAAACCAAAATACTGCCACGGATCATATGATACATGCACCGCCGCTTCAAAACTATTGCCCCATCCGTTATTGTAATAGGAGGATGTCGGCTTTGGATAAATCCGCAGCGAGTAACCCCCACGGAGGCCCACCAACAACCGATAGTGGGGAAATACCTTTTTATTCTCAGATTCGACCTCAATAAACTCGGACTCTTCCATACTGAGCGATTTCGAGATAGGTGCGTTGGCCATAAGGCGGTAGATCATGGTCAGGTTCCAGTCGTTCATCTCGTCGGTGGTTTGATACCCCATGCTGGTGGTGATAATCAGCGCATCGGCCGAGGTTTCATACAACTCCGCCGTAATGATAGTATCTTCATGTTCTGTGTCATAGTCCAATGTACAGGTGATATAAAAGTCCGATTCTCCCCGGGTATCGACCAATTCGTAACCGCTGCCTTTTACTTCTTCCGGTAAGTTAAAGTCAAAATACGCCCGATCCTCCGCCGTGCCGCCCTTCATCGGGGCGACCCACACTTTGACATTGGCATATGGCTCCGCTTGAGCATAGAGGGCCGCAGTTGCGGCCAGCATCATGAGGAATCCTATAATCGTTTTTACGGGACGATTGAACGTGCATTTCAGTAAGGACATTCCCACTCCTTCCTTTTACCATCTATCTGTACAGATATCGGCATATTTGGACAAATATTTAGTAATCCAACATTCCTGCTATGGCATTAAGCATATCACACAAGGGGAAATAAAACAATAAAAATATAACCGGTTTCCTCATTGCGGAAACCCCTAAAATCTGGTACGTTTATGTCATGTTATCCATCGCCTTTACCGGGGGCGGTACCGGTGGGCATATATACCCCGGTTTAGCCGTTGCCGCAGCCTTGACGGAACTCCTGCCCGGCTGCCGTATTTTCTGGATAGGTTCCGCCGCCGGTATGGACCGGCTCATCGTCGAAGGGGCGGGGCTTGTGTTTTTCGGCGTCCCTTCGGGGAAGCTCCGGCGGTATTTCTCGCTTAAGAACCTTTCGGATGTGGTAAAAATAGGGGCGGGCTTCTTTGCCGCCCGCCGCATTCTTAAAAAAGAACGCCCCCGCCTGCTCTTTTCCAAGGGCGGCTTTGTCAGCGTCCCCCCCTGCGCCGCCGCAGCCTCTCTGGGAATCCCGGTGTTTACCCATGAATCGGACTACAGCCCCGGTCTTGCCACCCGGATTAACGCCCGGTTTGCGGCGCGGATATTTACCGCTTATGAAGACACAGCGGCCTTTTTCCCCCCCCGTTTCCGGGAAAAGGCGGTGAGCGCCGGAAACCCCGTACGGCCCGGCTTCCGTAATGCCGACGCAGATGCGGGGCGGGTTTTTCTGGGGATAGCGCAAGGAACCAAGGGTTCCCAGGAACGGATCCTTCTCGTGTTAGGGGGAAGCCAGGGCGCACGGGAGGTCAACGAATTGATTCGGGAAAGCCTCCCCAAACTTACCGAATACTACACCGTGGTACACCAGACCGGTCCTAATCAGGATTGGGAGATTCCCGCCTCGGCCCGGTACCGGCCCTACGCCTATATCCGGGAGGAGATGCCCCAGGTATTGGCGGCGGCGGAACTGGTCCTGGGCCGCAGCGGCGCCGGCACGGTCTGGGAAGCCGCCACTGCGGGGAAGCCCATGGTACTTATCCCCCTGCACGGTTCCGGCACCCGGGGAGATCAGGTGGAAAACGCCGCTTTCTTCGAGAAGGCCGGCGCTGCGGTGGTGATCAAAGGTACCGGGGACCGGGGGGTAACCGCAGCGGTTTTAGCCGCCACCGTGGCTACCCTGGCGGAGGATACCCTCATGCGGAACGCCATGGCCGCCGCTTCAGCGCGTATAGGCAGCCGTGACGGGGCGGACCTTATCGCCCGCTCCCTTTTGGCGGAGATAGAACCATGAACCTGGCGATCATTGATGTAATCTTTATTGTGCTGATTTTCATTCTGGTTATCCGCGGCGGCCTGCGGGGATTTATCATGGAAATCATGTCCATGGCTGCGGTGGTGCTGGGCTTGCTGACGGCGGTTCTCTTCTATAAACCCGGGGCAGCCTTTGTGCGGACCAAGATACTGGCGGATATGCAGCTCGTTCCGGAGCTGATTGCCTTTGTTGCCCTGGTGATAATCGTCTTTCTGAGCATCAAACTCCTGGAGCATATCATCCAGGACATTATCTCCCGGGTTCACCTTCTTGGGGGGATTAATCATGCCCTGGGGCTTGCTTTCGGCCTTCTGGAGGGGCTGCTCCTGGTAAGCCTGATCCTCTTCGTTATCAACATACAGCCCCTGTTCGACCCCGCGACCCTTTTGGAACAGAGTCTTTTTGCGCGGATCCTTGACCCCCTGGTTGGGCAAATACGGCTGCCGAAGGTGGGAACCGGTGTTTGAAAATGTGCTGGGCCAGCCGGTAATAAGCCTGCTCTCACAGGACATACGCGGCTCTTTGCTGGCGCCCTCCATGCTGTTTTCCGGTCCCCCCGCATCGGGTAAGGGCAGTGCCGCCATGGAACTGGGGCGTATCCTCTCCTGCGAAAACCAAGCGCCTACCGGCGCACCGGCCCGTGCGCCGGTAGGCGCTTGGAACTGCGCCTGTCCCGCCTGCGCCCGTCACCGTCAACTGACCCACCCGGACCTTCTCCTCCTGGGGCCCCGCACCTTTTCTGCGGAAATAGCCGCCTCTGCCGCAGCGTTTCTGCGCGACCCGGAGGTCAATGCTACCCGGTTCCTTTTTATCCGCTCGGTCCGCAAACTCCTGGCCCGTTTCTCCCCGGTCCTCTGGGAGGACGACCCTAAAATCAGCAAACTAAACCCCCTCATTCAATCCCTGGATGAGAGCCTTGATGATATCGGGACCGCCTGCGCCGACGCCCTGACAAAGGCGGTAGACGCAACCCTAAAAAACAGCTTCAAGCTGGAAGCCGAGGGCCTGGGGGCTTTAATTCCCGTAGCCCATATCCGCCGCGCTTCCTGGTGGAGCCGTCTGGCGCCCCAGGGAAAACGAAAACTACTGGTCATTGAAAACGCCGATAGCATGAAGGATGAGGCCCGGAACTCCCTACTTAAAATACTGGAGGAACCCCCGGCAACGGTAAGCATTGTACTGACCACCGCCCATGCGGAGGCCCTTCTTCCCACCATTTTGTCCCGTCTCCGCCCCTACCGTTTCATTGCCCGGGACAAAGCGGTAGAAGCGGAGGTACTGCGCAAGATATTCCGTGACCCCGCCGCTCCGCCGGTACCGATACAAACCTACCTTGACGGTTTCCTCCCCATCTCCGCCGAAACCCTCTATCCCCTGGCTGCTCTCTTCGTTGCCTCCGTAGCCATGGGCGCCGTGATTACCCTGAAACGCTGCGGCTATCCCCCAACCGACGCCCTGGTAAGCCTAGGAAAGCACACCGCCCCCATTGCGGAATCCGCCGGTCTTGGCCGCCCCCGCGAAGACATCCAATCCCTGGTACAGGCGGTTCTGAAAAGCGCCGACAACTTTGCCCTCCGCAGCGCCTTCACCCAATTCTTACAACACCTCCTCACCCTAGTCGGGGAAAGCCTCCCCGCAGCATCCCTAGATGCTTCAGCGTCTTTAGACGCTGCTGCCTGCCGTGACATCTGGCGCGCCGCGGTCCGGGAAGCCGAACTCTCCGCAGGCACCTACAACCTAAGCCCCGCCCTAACCCTGGACCGCCTAGCCTTTGACCTCCGGGAGGCCCTAGCGCAACGATGAAAAAGCAACGAAGCAAAAACCAAGCAAAGCGGGCGAGTCTTTTGCGATTTAGTGTTGGCGCAGGGTTTCCGAAACACATCCTTTTGCGATTTAGTGTTGGCGCAGCGGAAGGAGCGGGGCATGACGGGCCGAATGCATTTGGATGTCTCTGCGTACGGAGACCTATTCAGGCCCCCTGGGGCCGGGCTCCGGGAGCAGGTTCCTCCAACAGCATGAGCGCCCGGCATGCCCCGCTCCTTCCGGCTTTGTCAGCAGGCCCCCCATGAGAGAATTTATCAAGCGCGCTCTCCAAAAGCTTAACAAGATGACCGCTGAGCAAGTCCGGGATCTCCTGTATTCCGCCGCCGCCGAGATAGACCGCCTGGAAACAGTACTGGACTCCATCAATGACGGCATCCTGGTCTGCGATACCGACCACAACCTGATACTGGCCAATAAATACGCCGAGCGCATTCTCCCCTTAAGCGGCGACGAACAGGGAAAGCTCTGGCTGGCAGTCCGGGACGAGCAGGTCCGGGATTTCTTTGAAACCACCCTGCAAACCGGGGATCGGGTGGAGGAACGGGAATTCGATGTGGAAATCGGGGGAACCCAGGCAACGCCCGGCATATCCCGGCTCATCAGTATTAGTGTGCTTCCCCTGGTACGGGATCGCCAGGTCACGGGCTCCCTCATCTACGTGGAGGACATCACCGAAAAGCGGAGCAGGGAAGCCCAGTTCAGGCGGGCGGAAAACCTGGCCAGCCTTACCACCCTTGCCGCCGGGGTGGCCCATGAAATCAAAAACCCCCTGGGTTCCCTGTCCATCCATGTCCAGCTTATCCACAAGGCCATGGAGGCCAACAAGGAACTCTACTATAACGCCCATCCCGGCGGGATTGACTCCCAAGGGGCTTTAGACCCCGGGCAGAATCCCCGTTCGTATTTTGACAAGTTGGACAAGTATATCAACGTGATAAACGAGGAAATCGACCGGCTCAACCGTATCGTGGTGGACTTCCTCTTTGCGGTGCGCCCCATGAACATAGAGTTCCGGGAAGGGGATATCAATACATTAATAGAAGAACTGGCGGAGTTTGTCCGCTACGAGTTGGAGGAGTCCCATATCAAGTGCGTCCTGGAACTTGACAAGGGCCTTCCCCGGCTCAGCTTTGACGAGCGGTACATGAAGCAGGCCCTGCTTAACCTCATCAAAAACGCCCAGGCCGCCATGACCGGAGGGGGAACCCTTACCATAAAGACCGAAGTCATGGACGGACAAATCGCTATCCAGGTGCGGGATACCGGCGCCGGCATAAGCGAAGCCAATATTGCCAAAATATTTGAGCCCTACTTTACCACCAAGGAAACCGGCTCCGGCCTGGGGCTGACCCTGGTCTTTAAGATAGTCCGGGAACACCGGGGAGAGATCATCGTAAAGTCAAAGGAAGGGGAGGGGACCCGGTTCACCATCACCCTGCCCATCCCGCAAAAGGAACGGCGGCTTATTGCCTTTGATAAGGGAGAAGATTATGCAATTTAAGCTCCTCATCGTGGACGATGAAAAGCACATCCGGGAGGGGTTGGCCGACTCCCTGGAAATGGAAAACTACCAGGTTGAAACCGCTGCGGACGGGGATGCGGGGTTTAAGCGTTTTCAGAAGGGCGATATCGACCTGATTATTACCGATTTACGAATGCCCGGCCTCAGCGGGGAGGAACTGCTCAAGCGGGTCGTTTCAGAAGCCCCTGGCTTCCCGGTGATAGTGCTCACCGGCCATGGCACCATGGAGAACGCCCTGGAGGCCGGGCGGAACGGCGCCTACGACTTCCTCACCAAACCCGTGGACCTGGACCACCTTTCCCTGCTGGTAAAGCGGGCCCTCCAAAGCCGGGAACTGCACCTCACCAACCGGCGGCTTGAGGAGGAACTGGAACATCAAAAGCTCTTCAAGACCATGGTGGGGACCAGCGCCCCCCTGCGGCAGGTCTTCGACACGGTCAGCCGGGCCGCCCCCTCCAAGGCATCCATCCTCATCACCGGTGAATCCGGGGTGGGCAAGGAACTGGTGGCCGACGCCATCCACGAGCTCTCCCCCCGGAAGGCCAAACCCCTGATCAAGGTCCACTGCGCCGCCCTTGCCGCCGGCATCCTGGAGAGCGAACTCTTCGGCCACGAAAAGGGGGCCTACACCGGCGCCGTATCCCGCACCCGCGGCCGTTTCGAGATGGCCCACGAGGGGACCCTCTTCCTGGACGAGATTGGCGAAATCGACCAAAACCTCCAGATAAAGCTGTTACGGGTACTCCAGGAGAAGAAGTTTGAACGGGTAGGGGGGGAGGAAACTATCGAAGTGGATGTCCGCATCGTGGCGGCCACCAACAAGGACCTCAAGGCGGAGATCGAAAAGGGCAATTTCCGGGAGGACCTCTACTACCGCCTCAACGTGGTCAACATCCAGGTCCCCCCCCTGCGGGAGCGGAAGGACGACCTTCCCCTGCTCATCACCGCCTTTTTGAAGGAGTTTGCGGCGGAGAACGGCAAAGCCCTGGAGGGCATCGACGATAAGGCCCGGGCCGCCCTCTACGCCTACGACTGGCCCGGCAATGTCCGGGAACTGCGGAACTGCATGGAAAGCGCCGTGGTGATGACCCGCGGCCCGGTAATCACCGCCGAGGACCTCCCCCCCACGTTGAGCCCCCGGAACGACTCCGGCTGGATGCGCATCCCCCTGGGCGCCACCCTGGATGAAGCGGAGAAGATCATCATCCGTGACACCCTTGCCGCCCATGGGGGCAATAAGAGCAAGGCGGCGGAAGCGCTGGGGGTGGGGCGCAAAACCCTGCACCGAAAGTTGTCGGGGGAAGCCATGCACAGCGGAGTCTCCGAAAGCACGCAAGAGGGATTTGACGGTGGGTCCTGACCGTAGGAAGAGATGGGGCCCCTCCGGAGGCCCCATCTCTTCCTACGGCCACCCACAATACCATTGCGGCTGCGTGCTTCCACCTTTAGGGAGAGGTACATGGCTTCCCCCTTTACGCGCGTGGCTTTTGCGGGGGAAGAAGAAATAGAAGAGACTCAACGGGAGGTGCATGGCCTTTCCGCTTGCGTGCGGGATGCATTCCCCCCACACAGTTCAGCGATATAATGGCGGCGCAGCGGGAGCGGTGGGGCATGACAGGCCGAATGCATTTGGATGTCTCAAGAACTTGCTTGCGCAAGGGTCTGCACGGAGACCTATTCAGGCCCCCTGGGGCCGGGCTCCGGGAGCAGGCTCCTCCAACAGCATGAGGACTGGCGTGCTCCGCCGCTCCCGGCTTTGCCGACCGGGGTAAATTGACATACACAGGATAACCTTATAGTATCTCCCATAGCTTTCTAACACGCAGGAGGATGCTCATAATGAAAAGATATAGTTTAGTAGTAGCCCTGGTAGTCATGGTTATGGCGATAAGCGCCTGTAGCTCGAACCCCCAGGTATCCCGGGTGAGCGCCGACACCCAAATCGATTTAAGCGGCAATTGGAATGACACCGATATCCGGCTGGTCTGCGATACCCTGATTACCCAGGCCTTGGAAGCCCCCCGGATCAACACGTATATCAACGATTTCGCCGGCAGTCATAAGGGCGAGCCGCCCACGGTTATCGTCGGCAGGTTTAAGAACACCTCAAGCGAACACATTGATACCAGCATTATTTCCAGCCTCATGCGGGCCGCCATTATCAATAGCGGCAAGCTGGAGTTTGTGGAAGGCGGTGCCGCCCGGGAGGAACTGCGGGCGGAACGGGACGACCAGCAGAGCAATGCCAGTGAAGCTACCGCTGCGGCCCTGGCCAATGAAACCGGCGCGAACTTTATGCTCCAGGGGGAAGTGAATTCCACCGTAGACCGGGCGGGGAATACCACGGTCCGGTCTTATTTTGTAAAGGCGAGCCTGACCAATCTTGAAACCAACCGGATACTGTGGGAGGGTCAGAACAACGATATAAAGAAGGTTATCAAACAGCCCAAGGCAAAGTTTTAAGCCTTCGCCGTCTCCCGCCATTTTTCAATCCGGTCATAGGCCGTGTTGATCCGGGCGGACTTGTCGGTAGCCTTTTTCATGTTCCCCTCATGGCCGGTGTGCCGGTCCGGGTGGTGTACCTTGAGCAGATTCTTGTAAGCGGCCTTACACGCATCCGCCGGGGCGCCAAAGGGTACGCCCAGTTCGTCAAAGTCCCGCCGCAGGCTTTCCGGCGGGGTAGGGCGGCTTGCCGTTGGCTCCGTTCTCCCTGAACGCGGTTTCCCCGCCAAAAAATCATCCAGTTCTTCGTAGGCTGCGTCCAGGTCCGGATCGACATACCGCCTCCCCGGAGAAGGGCCGGCGGCAGGTCCGGTATCGTTGAGATAACTCCGTATAACATCGCCCAGGCGATCAAAGACTCCCATATCCCCACTATAGCGGTCCCGGAAACCTGCCGCAAGGACCCCTGAAAGGGCTAAACCCGCGCAGAATCCCGCCGAAACTGTATAAGGAGAATGGCAATGAAACAGATCATCGTAATAGCCGTGTGCATCTTGATGGTAATGCTCGTCGGGTATGCCGTGCAGAAAGAGAATCTGGTTTTTGGACCTATGGCGGTTGTAACGGATTATCTTCCTCCGTCGTTGCCAATTCCCCCGGAGCCCGCACTCGTTCCTTCCCCGTTTGCCTTTTCCTTTCAGAATGAGCCGCAGGAGGCGAATGTCGAACCGCCGCACCTGGACGACCGGTAATAAATATAAAAGGTAATCCCCCGGCTTTGCCGGAATTGTCAAACTCTTATAGTCACCCCCGGAGTATAAAACATGCTCCTATCAGTGAACCGCTCAAAGTTCAGACGATAGGAGGCATGAGATGAGTGACCCAAACAGACTAACCCATAGTGTATGGGAATGCAAGTATCACATAGTGTGGATCAGGAATTCAAAGTATCAAAATTTTATGCTAAAAAGGGAGCATGGGCGGGGAAGTATTCAAAAGGTTGAATGAACATATAGGGCGGGTGTGCGGACAACTGCCTGACCAGCGGCGGAGCGGACATAA
>BNUW01000061.1 GCA_025997655.1 Spirochaetia bacterium | reverse complement strand
GTCAACCCGAAGGACATTGTCTGAGAGGGATATAAGCTTCGGGTCCGAATTGCGCCCCGGCTGTACCGTGGCATCCCCAAGGGAAAAATCCCGGGGGGGGGGTATCGCTTGTCCTTTCCGCCATGCCGATGCCCAGGGCCAATGCCTCGGCATCATCATGAAAGCCCAGCTTATTCTTTTCCCCGGTTACCAGGGATTCGATAAGCAGGGATTGAGTTCCCGGCTCAACCGTGATAAGGCCGGCCTGTATTTTTTCCTTTCCCCGGCGGTTCAGGGCGTCCGCAAACTCCCGCAATGTGCCGCCGCGAAAGGTAAAGGAGACGGTATCATCCCCCACGGAAAAGCCGTAGGTTCCGCCGGGTACCGTATATTTCCCGTCAAGTGGGGTGGAGAGAAACCGGTCCGCTGCGGCAACCTGCTTTACCGTAAACCGGTGCTGCTGTTCCGACGCTTCCCGGGTGGCGGTGGCGCTGATCACCGAATCGTCCGCCGAAACGGCGATACGTTCGTTAAAGGGGTTTTGAAAGGAAAACAGGAGCCGGGCGCTGTCCCGCAGGGTACCCATGCGACGGCCCATTTCCTGCCAGTAGGTTTTTTCAGTTTTGAGTGATTCGACGCGCTTTTCCGTGCGGTCCCGGGGGATGCGTTCGACCTTCATCAGGTCTTCAATGAGTTTATCGGTGTTAAACCGGCTTTTTACCCCGGGAATAAAGATATCGGACATACCCCACGCTTTAGAACCGTAGTTCTATTCTACTACACCCGCTCGTCGAATAAGAAACCGATGGTTTCCTTGATGTTATTATGCAGGCGTTGCAATTCTTCCGGAGGAAGGATCTTTATTACCTTATCGGTTTCGCCGTCGATGACCTTGACCGTTACTTCATGGGACTCGTGGTCCACCTCGAACTTGAGCCGCCGGTTCATGGCAAGGGAAATTCGTTCAAGGTCCGCCACCGCAGGCCGTATATCCCGGGGTGTTTTCCCCCATGGATTCCCCGGCAGGGCCGATTCAAATCGTTCTAAAGCAACAGCGTGGGCCGAAGCGAGCTTCAATGCCCTGGCCTGTGACTGTTTCGTAAATTCTCTTTCCTGGGGGAGTTCCTGCTGAGGAATTACTCCCCGAGTGGCTAATACCGTACCCATGGCGCCTCCCTGAATACAAATACAATATAATCCTCCGTATACAAACAGGAGGATCGCGGTTTTCAAAAAAAGGGTGGGGGAGGGCGCGAACTCCCCCCTCCCTAAGCAATCTTGATTGCAGCGTTCTAAAAGACGACGTCCAGAAGTCTCTTTTACGCCTGCAATTGGTATGAATTAACCAAGGAGCTGAAGCACCGACTGGGTCTGCATATTGGCCTGAGCCAGCATGGCGGTCCCCGCCTGTGACAGGATTGAATCCCTGGTAAAGGCAACCATTTCGGTCGCCATATCCGCGTCCCGTATCCGGGATTCGGACGCCTGAAGGTTCTCCGCCGCTACGGCGATGCCCTCCGAGGCCATTTCAAACCGGTTCTGATACGCGCCAAGATCGGCCCGCTGCTTTGAAAGTAACTTCAACGCGGAATCGATAGAGCCGATAGCCTGATTCGCTTCCTCAGGGGATGCAATGGAGATAGTCCCCGCATCGCCATCAGGGTTCTGCAAACCAAGGGCCTGAGCGGTCATGGTACCGATAAAGATCGTTTCGTTCTGATCCATATTGGCCCCGACCTGGAGCTGCATAACCCGGTTTACCGCAGAGTTCTGGGCAAAGGACCCGGTCAGAATGTTCATACCGTTGTATTGAGCGTGGCTCGCTACACGGTTGATTTCATCGACCAACTGGGATACCTCAACCTGAATCTGCATACGATCCTCATCGGTATAGATACCGTTGGCGGACTGTACGGACAGCTCCCGCAGACGGTGCAGGATATCCTGGCTTTCCTGAAGGTAACCCTCGGTAACCTGGATAAAGGACACACCGTTCTGTATATTGCGCTCCGCCTGGTTCAAACCCCGGATCTGGCTCCGCATTTTCTCGGAAACCGCGAGCCCGGAAGCATCGTCACCGGCCCGGTTAATACGCTGGCCTGAGCTGAGCCGTTCAATGCTCTTTGCTACATCGCCCTGCGTAACCCCAAGCTGCCGGTTGGCAAACATGGCGCTCATATTGTGATTAATAATCATATAACCCTCCTTGCGTTGGTAAGTACGGCTTTCCTTTGCCATACCCGAACCGTACGATAGGCCGTCCCGGAAGGAGGGTCGCGCCATTCCTCCCGAAATTACCTTATACGGAACGAACCGGTTATCTCCGGTTTTACCCGGTTATAAACGATCCGTACCGCCGTACACTCGAACTCGTAAGTTCGCCCAACTAGGGTCTTTGTCAAAGAACGCTTGAAGAAGAGGGGATTGTATCCCCCTCTTCTTCCCTTAACTATAACGCGTTATTGGAGAAGTTGCAAGACCGAAGTGGTCCGCTGGTTTGCCTGGGCCAGCATGGCGGTCCCGGCCTGGGACAAGATCTGGTCCCGCATAAACTCCACCATCTGGCCGGCCATTTCGGTGTCCCTGATTCGGGATTCCGAGGCTTGCAGGTTCTCCGCCCCGATGTCCAGGCCGTTAATCGCCATTTCCATCCGGTTCTGGTAGGCCCCCAGGTCCGCCCGCTGCTTGCTGATGACCTTCAACGCCGAGTCCAGGGTACCGATAGCCTGATTGGAACCCTCCGGGCTCTCCATGTTAATGAAGGAGCCATCCCCGATAGTGCGGATCCCAAGCCCGGCGGAAGTCATGGTGCCGATAAACACCTGTTCCCGCTGATCCATATTGGCGCCGATATGGAACCACATGGAAGCGGTGGGTGTATTGGCCCCGGTCTGCTGGGCGAAGCGGCCGGTGAGCATATTCATGCCGTTAAACTGGGCATGGCTGGCTATCCGGTCAACTTCGTCGATGAGTTGGGATACTTCCACCTGGATCATCATACGATCCTCGTCGGTGTAGATACCGTTGGAGGACTGTACCGCCAGTTCCCGCATACGCTGGAGAATGTCCTGGGTCTCCTGGAGGTATCCTTCGCTGGTCTGGATAAAGGAAATGCCGTTGGAAGCGTTTGCGGAAGCCTGGTTCAGGCCGCGGACCTGGCTCCGCATCTTTTCGGAAACCGCCAGCCCCGACGCGTCGTCACCGGCGCGGTTGATGCGGAGTCCTGAAGAAAGCTTCTCCATGGACTTGGTAAGGCTGCCTTGGGTAACCTTAAGGGACCGGTCCGCGAACATAGCGGACAGGTTGTGGTTGATGATCATATGATCCTCCTTGATTTTCTGTTTCAGGGCGTCCTTGCCCTATACCAGTTTCGGCAGGAATGGGAATAAACTTTAGCTAAATTTTAGTTTCACCCTTGAGCAGCAGGCTCCGCCACTTCCAAAGTATGGGCCCCTGTTTGGCCCTCCGGAGGAGCATGTCTTTCAGGGTAAAGAAATTCTCCTCCCCCAGGGCCTTATGGATAAAGTTCCCCCAGCTTGAACGCTCCTGATTAAACCAGAGGGATATGTCCCGTTCGGTAAGGAGCCGCTCCTCGCTCTGGTCCAATACGGTCAGGGTGGTGATGAACCCCGCCGCAGTAAAGCTGCGTTCCAGGGTTTCGGCATCCCAGGTCCAGCGGTCGGCGCCGGACCCCGCGGCATCGGCCGCCGCAAAGAATGCTTCTTCCGCTTCCGCAAGTCGGCGAATCAGTACCTCTGCGCCGTCATCCCCGCACAGAATCCGGGAGATACGCTCTCCCATACGCGGAGGCGATTGGAGCAGCGCCATATCCCTGTCCTCCGCCAGCAGGCGCCGGGCCGCTTCCGCAAAGGCGGTGAACGCTACCCCCGGATCGGTATCGCCGAATCCCCGCCGCCAGGGTTCCCGTGCGATGATGTGGTCAAAGCTATGGCAGTCAAACCACCGGTCCGCCTCTTCCGGGGACGGCAGGAGCGGCCCCCGGTGTACCGCAATGACGGGCTGTTCCGGTTCATCAATCGTGGCGGTGTAGCGGAGCAGGGCTTCCCGGGCGGCTTCGGTGTCCACCAGGGCGGCGGCCAGCCCCTCGGAAACGCGGCGCAGGGTTTCCCAGAGGAGGAGGCCGTCGTTGGCCGCCGCCACCAGGACGCGGTGATGCCTTGCCGGGGAGCATTGCCCCAGGATGGCGTCCCGATCCGACAGGAGGAGACTGCTCCGCCCCGATTCCAGCCGCTTAAACCAGCTTTCACGGCTCTTGGAGGAGGCGGACCAGGAGAGGAATTCCCCATCCGCACCGTTCTCCTTGAACGCAGCATCATCACCCATAATAAGGGCCGCTTGCAGTTCCCGCTTCCGGAGCACCTCTTCCCGGATCTTGCCCTCGTAGCCCATGCGGGAGGGGTTGTAGAAGGTTTTGCCCTGGAGCAGGGTGGGAAGGTATTGCTGGGCGGCCCAGTGGTCCCGGTAGGCGTGGGGGTAGATGTAGCCCTCCCCGTGGCCGAAGCCCTCCTTGTCCCGATTGGCGTCCCGGAGATTGTTTGGAACCTCGGCGTCCTCCTTGTCTACGGCGGCCAGGGCATCGAAGAAAGCCAGGGTAGTGTTGGACTTGGGGGCGGTGGCAAGGTAGAGGCAGGCATGGGCCAGGGGGAAGTTGCCCTCCGGAAAGCCGATGCGGTCAAAAGCTTCGGCGCAGGAGATGACCACGTTGATGGCGGCGGGGTCCGCAAGGCCCACGTCCTCGCTGGCAAGGATGATCATGCGGCGGAAGATAAACGAGGGGTCCTCCCCGGCGCGGACCATCTTTGCAAGCCAGTAGAGGGCCGCATCGGGGTCACTCCCCCTGACGCTCTTGATGAAAGCGCTGATGGTGTCGAAGTGGTAGTCCCCGTCCCGGTCGTAGAGGACCGCCCGGCGCTGAATGCTTTCCTCGGCGGCCTCAAAGCTTACAAGGATGTCCGTCCCCTCCACCGGGGGCCAGGGGACGGAGGTTTCAATCGCCAATTCCAGGGCGTTGAGGAGGCTCCGGGCGTCCCCACCGGCTACTTCTACCAGATGTTCCAGGGCGCCCTCTTCGAAGCTCACCCGCCACTTGCCGTAGCCCCGTTCCGTATCCGCCAGGGTCCGGTCTGCGGCTTCCCGAAGGGAAGCGGCGGTCAGGGGCTTGAGTTGGAAGATGCGGCTCCGGCTGACCAGGGCGCGGTTCACCTCGAAGAAGGGGTTTTCCGTGGTGGCCCCCACCAGGATCACCGTACCGTTTTCCACCCAGGGGAGGAGGGCGTCCTGCTGCGCCTTGTTCCAGCGGTGGACCTCGTCCACAAAGAGGATAGTCCGCTTGCCGTAGAGCCGCCGCCGCTCGTCGGAACGGTCTATGGCTTCCCGAATGTCCTTTATCCCCGCAAGGACCGCGTTGAGGCTTTCAAAGTACGCTCTGGTGGTATTGGCGATAACCCGTGCCAGGCTGGTTTTCCCCGTACCCGGCGGGCCGTAGAAGATGACCGACGAAAGCCGGTCTGCCTGTATCGCCCGCCGGAGCAGCCGCCCCGGCCCAACGATGTGATCCTGGCCGACCACCTCATCCAGGGTCCGGGGGCGCATACGGTCGGCTAAGGGGCCATCGGGTGTTCCCGCGCCTTGGACGGTAAAGAGATCAGACACCCCGGCCTAATCTTCTTCGTAGTTCCATTGCCAGACACCATTCCGGCTCCGGTAAGAATAGAGACCTTCATTGGAGGTAGCGGCAAATATGACAGAATGTGATGGCTCGGCCCACAGTGCCGTAACCGGGTATCGCTTCAGGGAGGAAGAATAATTCCCGTCCGGCTTAATGCTGGAAGTCGACCCCCCGGGGTCGGTAAGTGAACCGAAGTTAATAGTCCCGCCGCTTTCAGTAACCGTCACCTCCTGGTATCCGTGGGAATAAGAAGTCGAACTCCCTTGTATGCCGATGAGGAGCATTTCTGTACCATTAAAACTTCCATTATTAAATGCCTTGGTCACGGTAAGGGCTCCGGTAAAGGTACCCCCCGGGGACCATTCCGTAAAGCCGGAACCGGTGCTGTATAAAATCATACCGTTTTTGCTGGCGGCTATGATGAAATCCGTTGAACCGATTTTGGTCTTTAAAAGACCTTTGATGTCGGTAGAAATAGTCACGGGTGGATCGACAACAAAGCCTGATGACACTGGATATATACCGTTTCCCGTGGTTCCAAGATAGTAGGTGGGGCTCAATTCCCCAGCGCCGCTGAGAAGGGCTTTTCCGGTTTCTTGTAATAGGGTGAAACTGTCCAACGAGTTTTCATATAAAATTGCGTAATTATAGCCGCCACCACCGTCCCCCACCGCGCCGGTGGCAAACAATTGGGCACCGGCCCCGTAGATATTCTGGATAAAGCCGTAACCCGAGCCATTACCAAGCGACGTCCAACCGCCCGATCCGGTATTTTTCCATACCGCCGTACTGGTGTTGTTAATGGTGAGGGCATATAAAGCGCCGGAAGTGGAAGCCACATCCACCACATATCCACCGGGGCCGCCGAAGCCGTGCCATCTGCCGCCGGGCGCACATTCAAATATCTTGCCATTCACCACATAGAGGTTAGACCCGTATTGGACAATCTTGGAAGGGGACCCTTTAATAAGCGGGTCCGTGGGGGGCACTTCAGTGGATATAGTATAAAAAATATCGTCCTGGTTACAGCCCGCCATACCCGCCAGCAGGAGCAGGGCCAGGGCTCCCCAAAACATAACGCTATTATACCGCTTAAACATATTCGTATTCTCCCTTAGAAATGGTACCGCGCCGACAGAGAAACTTCCAGGAAATTGCCGTATACATCATGGGAAGTGCCGAATCTATCGCGGTCCGGCCATTGGGGAACCCACCACCATTCGGTATTCAGCCCGAAAGACCAGTCCGGGTTAAAGCGCCAGAATAAGGATGCCGAGGGTTTCATAAAAAGCCCGATATACCCCTGTTCCAGGTATTTCTGAGGGGCAAATCCAATCATAAAGGCGAGGGGTATCTCGAAGCGGCCCAGGATAAACTGATAGCCCACCCGCACTCCTATGGGCACGATAAACAGGACGTTTTTTCCCTTCGTCGGCGCAAACATCCCCTGCAGTTCCCCCCCAACAAATAGATGGCTGGTAAGGAAATAGCTATAAGAAAGGGAAAGGGTACCCCCCACGGGGCCTGCCTTATTGTCTAAGATACCCGACTCACCGATAAACAAGAGGGGGAAAAGGGGGCCCAGGGAAATGCCGAACATCTTATCACCCCGGGAATATACATCAAGTACCCTGTCCGGCCACTCCGTATCAATGGGGAGTTGGTCCCCGCCGCCGTCACCTTCCTGCGCCCCCAGGGGAAACAGAATCCATACACCAAGGAGCAACACCGGGAACAATAAACGTCTCATAGGCTTATTATCACGAAACATCACGGCTTTGGCAAGGCCAGATAGTCGAGCAGCACCGGGTATTTAGTCAGCAGTTCGCCGTACCGCTCTAGTTCATCGAAACGGAACAGTGAATTGATATTCCGTTCCGCCTGGGCAGCCAATTCCGTTCTTAGCAGCGCCCGTTGGGATCCAAGGTAGTCTTCGTAAAGGGAACGGGCCATCGTATACAGGGCAAGGTCGGGATATTTTGCCTGCCGGATAACGCAGGAAAAGTTCTCGATGTCCGGGAATGCGGCGCTTATATCCTCCGTTAAGCGGGCGGCGGCGGTGCTTTTTGACAGCCCCGCCAGGAAGGTGTCCTCCCCGGCATAGGCGCCGAGCCGCTCCAGGGCAAAGGCTTCTATAGTATCGGCCGCTGTTTTTTCATAGCGTTCCAGGCTCTCCTGATCACTGAGCTCCCTGGTACGCACCAGGGAGGGCAGGGCATCGCCCTTGAGGGTAAAAGAAAGGCTTGCCGCTATCTCGTAGGAAAAGTCCGCCTTAATCCCCGCCGCCATAGCATAGGTTTCCGCCCCGGGAAGGCTGCCCGCCGCGGTCACCTGCCGGGTAAGCGGCTTCGGGGTAAACACCAGGGTTTGGGCATTGGCGGGGATAAGCTTATACCAGACCCAACGGGCGCTGCTAAGAACGGAATTGGCTGCCCAGGCGGAACAGTGAATTGATATTCCGTTCCGCCTGGGCAGCCAATTCCGTTCTTAGCAGCGCCCGTTGGGATCCAAGGTAGTCTTCGTAAAGGGAACGGGCCATCGTATACAGGGCAAGGTCGGGATATTTTGCCTGCCGGATAACGCAGGAAAAGTTCTCGATGTCCGGGAATGCGGCGCTTATATCCTCCGTTAAGCGGGCGGCGGCGGTGCTTTTTGACAGCCCCGCCAGGAAGGTGTCCTCCCCGGCATAGGCGCCGAGCCGCTCCAGGGCAAAGGCTTCTATAGTATCGGCCGCTGTTTTTTCATAGCGTTCCAGGCTCTCCTGATCACTGAGCTCCCTGGTACGCACCAGGGAGGGCAGGGCATCGCCCTTGAGGGTAAAAGAAAGGCTTGCCGCTATCTCGTAGGAAAAGTCCGCCTTAATCCCCGCCGCCATAGCATAGGTTTCCGCCCCGGGAAGGCTGCCCGCCGCGGTCACCTGCCGGGTAAGCGGCTTCGGGGTAAACACCAGGGTTTGGGCATTGGCGGGGATAAGCTTATACCAGACCCAACGGACCTCTCCCTCCCGGATCAGCGCGGTATCCACCCCGTGGGTCTTTGATCGCAACACCCCGTAGGAGCCCGGCGGTACCGGCAACTGAGCCCAGCCAAAGAAAAAGGCCGCCCCGGCGAGAATAAGCACAAGCAGGACCCCAATGACGTTTTTCATACATCCTTCCTATGGTACCATTATATACGAATGTGCTAATCTGAAAAGAGGAGAAGGAATGTCCGTATCGCCGGTAAAGAAGCCGCTAAGAAAGCCCCTTATCGTCATCCTGGTACGGCGGGCGGTTCTCTTTTTCTTCTTCCTCTCCATAATAGTGGTATACCTTTATTGTCTCGGCACCGCCCAGGAGTTTATGGACCGGACCCAGTTATTGCTCCTCCGCTTCTCCCTTGGCCTGGGGCTTTCCCTGGGACTCAGTTCACTGTACGGGCTCGGGATGAGTGTATGGCCTATCATCCGCCGGCGAAAACACCGCTTCCTGGGCGGCGCCATCCTGTATATCGCCATGGGCCTATTCGGCGCGGCCATAGCCGCCCTGGCGGCGTTTATTATGGCGGCTGCGGGGGGGAACCGGGCATGAATACGTCTTTGCGGTTAAAAGCCCTGCGGGGGGCAACCCGGTGCGAAAACGATCCCCGGGATATTACCTGCCAGGTGGGCGCCCTCTACGATGAGCTCCTTCTGCGGAATGGCTTGGCGGAGCCGGACCTGGTTTCGGTGCTGTTCTCCGTCACGGCGGACCTTGACGCGCTGAACCCCGCCGCGGCGCTGCGGAACTACGGGCGGGCAGGGGAGGCGGCGCTTTTTTCCCTCCAGGAAGCGGCGATAGCGGGGGGGCCGGACCGGACTATCCGGGTGCTTATTCACTGCTACATGGACGAAGGCGTTACGCCCCGGCATGTGTACCGCAACGGGGCGTAAGTATTGAGGCCGGATTGGGCGGGAGAAGAGAATACCTAAAGACTAACTACTTTTCCACTCTTTGGGTGGAAAAGTGGTTAATCCTTAGAAAATCTATCTTAATCAGTGAAAATCTCTGAATAATTTCTTTCTTGCATTTTTGTCACCATCCCTTTATCATCACTTATAGACTTTTACCAATTTCTATAGAGGAGAGGGAATGAAAAAGACAATTTTATGGATAAGCGTGATGGCGCTTATGCTTGCCGCTCTGGCGCTTACGGGGTGTAGCGGCAAGAAGGATGGCGGCGCTTCAAACAAGGTGGTGCTGACCATGGGTTCCTGGCGGGCCGATGATGTGGCCCAGATGAATGCTCTTTTAGCGGAATACAAGAAGCTCAAGCCCAATGTGGAAATCCAGTTCCGGCCTACCAACCCGCCGGATTACAATGCCACCCTGCGGCTCCAGCTTGACGGTGGTACCGGGCCGGATTTGATATACGCCCGGTCCTATGCCCCGGGGCAGGAACTGTTCCGGGCCGGTTACTTTGCGGATTGCACGGACATCCCCGGGGTTGCCGCCAACTTTACCGATTCCAACAAGGCTCCCTGGCAGATGCCCGACGGCAAGCTGTTCGCCGTGCCCTTTGCCGCAGTATCCCACGCGGTCTACTATAATAAGACCATCTTCCAGAAAGAGGGCCTGGCGATTCCCACTACCTGGGAAGACTTCCTGAAGCTCTGTGCCAGTCTGAGCGCCAAGGGCTATACCCCCCTGGCAAACGGCGTGGCCGAAGAATGGGACATCCTGGAGGTGTTCTACCTGGGGATGCTCCCCAACTTTATCGGCGGCGCGGCGGAACGGGTCCAGTATGAATCGGGGGCTAAGAAGCTGAATGACGCCGGTTTTACCGCCGCTTTCCAGGCCATGGCCGATGTTGCCAAGTACCTGCCCAAAGGTTACGAGTCGGTGACCTACAACGATTCCCAGGCACTGTTCAACACCCAGCAGGCGGCGATGTTCATGGATGGCTCCTGGACCGCCGGTGTCTACTCGGGCGCACCCTTTGAATGGGGTCTCTTCGCCATGCCCGCCCCCCAGGGCCGGGCCACCCTGATCACCTTCCACCCGGATATGGCCATTACCTACAATGCAAAGACCAAGTACCCGGCGGAGTGCCGGGACTTCCTGGCCTGGCTTGCCTCTCAGGCAGGGGCGACCACCGCATCGGCGGCCCTTCCCCTGGGCTTTTTCCCCATGATCAACTTCCCCATCCAACTGGCGGATGCCCATGCCAACGAATTTCTCGCCCTGAATAAGGGCAAGGATACGGACGCCCGCTTTGTGTGGCCCAAATTCCTGGACCTCTACGCCCCCATGAACCAGGCGGTAATCCAGGTGATCAAAGGCGCGCAGACCCCCCGTCAGGCAGCGGATGCCATGGAAACGGCGGCGGCGGCTTTGCGTTAGTTCCAAGAGGATATAACCACAGACCACACGGACAGCACGGACAAAAGAAAAAGACAGGCAAAAAACCAGTCCGTCTTGTCCGTGTCCGTGTCTACCCACTAGTATTTTGTAGGAGCAGATATGACCGTAGAACACCGTATCGGATTGAATGGGCGGGGCAAAACCCCAGTCGTAGTCACATGGCTTCCCTATCTGGTTCCGGCCCTGGTGTTTTACGTTTTGTTTATGGCCTGGCCCCTGGTGGATTCCCTGCGGCTCAGCCTCTACACGGGTTCTGCGGGGGTGGGCCGCACCTTTGTGGGGCTGGACAATTTCAAGCGCCTCTTTACGGTACCGGCTTTATCACAGCGGTACTGGGGTGCCTTTGGTAACACGGCATATTTCTTTGCCATCCACATGGTGGTGCAGAACTGCCTGGGTATCCTTTTTGCAACCCTGCTCACCAATAAAACGATGCAGGGCCGTGGTTTTTACCAAACCGTTATTTTTATCCCCGTTACCCTCGCAGTATTAGTAACGGGCTATCTCTGGAAGCTCCTCTTAAACCCGGTGTGGAGCGGCCCTTTATTAACGAAGCTTGGCCTGGGCTTCATGGTTCAGCCCTGGCTGGGAAACGAGGCCGCCGCCCTGACCTGCGTTGCGTTAGTGTCATGCTGGCAGTGGATGGGCATCCCCACCATGATGTTCGTGGCGGCCCTGCGCAACATCAGTGAGGACTTTATTGAGGCCGCCAACATTGAGGGGGCCAATGCCGCGCAGATCTTCTGGCGCATTAAGCTCCCCATGATAATGCCCGTGGTGGGGATGATCTGCATCCTTACCTTCGTGAATAACTTCAATGCCTTTGACGTGGTATTTGCCATGGAAAATGTGAACGGCGCGCCGAACTATTCCACCGACCTCATCGGCACATTGTTTTACCGGATAGGTATCGCGGGGCAGCACCCTGTGGGCATCCCCGATCCGGGCCTGGGGGCGGCCATTGCAACCATCACCTTTTTTGTACTCTGCCTGGGGGTAATACCTACCCTGCGGGCCACCCAGGGGAGGGACTAACAATGGCACAGGGTTCAATCAAACAGCAAAAGCGGAACACCGGTTCCCACATCATCCTTATCATCTGGTCACTGATCGTTATCTTCCCCCTCTGGGTGATGGTGATAAACTCCTTTAAGGACAGGCTCTCCATCTATCAGAACCCCTTCGGGCTCCCCAAAAAATGGCACATCGGCAACTACGGCGAAGTACTGGGGAACGGGGAATTTTTAATTTACTTTCGCAACACCTTTATTGTGGTGATCCTTTCCCTGCTGATCCTCTTAATCGTCGGTTCCCTGGCAAGCTATGCCCTGGCGAGCTGGCGGAGCAGGGGATCCCGGATCATCTACTTTTTCTGTATCGCCGGGATGATGCTGCCCATAAAAATAGCGTCCATCAGAATCCTTGAACTGATCCGCGCAATCGGGCTCCTGAACACCTTCTGGTCCCTTGTCCCCATTTATATTGCCATGGGAATCCCCATCGCCATTTTTATCCTTACCGAATTCATCCGGCAGATTCCCTACGAACTCAGCGAGGCCGCCATTATCGACGGCGCCGGCCGTTTCCAGGTGTTCTCATTTGTCATCGTTCCCCTGCTCCGCCCGGCCCTGGCCACGGTGGCAATCTACAACCTGGTCCCCTTCTGGAACGACCTCTGGTTCCCCCTGATCTTCATCAGCGACGACCGCTCCAAGACCCTCCTTCTGGGGGTGACCCGGCTCTTCGGCCAGTACCAAACCGACTGGTCAAAGGTTCTGGCGGTGCTCACCCTGTCCGCCATCCCGGTGATTGCCCTCTACCTGGCGATGAGCAAGCAGTTCATCCAGGGACTTACGGCGGGGGCGGTTAAGGGTTAATCGGAGGTTAAAACTTACTTGACACATTCCGCTTGTTTAGGTATATTCATTTCACCCATTGGACAATGTCCACGGGTACTGTCCTTGTCTCCTTCGTCTAGTGGTTAGGACATCGGGTTTTCATCCCGACAACGGGGGTTCAATTCCCCCAGGAGATGGAGCAACTATTTGTAATTCTTTACCGGATAAAGAGTTACGATGCTGCAAAATATTTGTTTCTCAAAATGTTTCTTTTTTTATGGGTAGAGGTAAGTTCCCCCGGCTTAGCGGCGCAGGACTGCTCTACGGGCCAGGAAACGGCCTCTACGGGGGTTTTAGCGGGGGTCAAGGAGCGCCTCCCTGGCCAGGGCAGCCACGCCGTGCGGGGTCACGGGGTCCGGGTCCTCTGCGGTGTTGAGGACGGTGAGGGCCTCCCGGACCAGGGCTTCTATCTCGCCGGGTTCCGGGAGGCGGTTTAGTTTTTTGAAGGCTTCCACGGCGGCAATGACGGGGGCCATGTCTAGGCTGATACCCAGGACGGCAGCCATGGTTATTTGAGCCCTCTTGCCAAAAATTGCTTTAATTTTTCAAGCTCGCTGCCCGTTAGTCTTATTTTTTTGTGTATAAGTCGATGGGACGCATATCAGAAGAAGAGGCGACATCCGATAATTGGCTTTTTTTCATTAAGGAAATTACAATGAAGCCAGGATATATTGTTGTAAAAAACTATGAAGATAGAATAGATAAATTAATTGTAACGCTACTTTTCCCGTCCTCATATAATTCTTTTAACATGTTTAGATTGCCGTCAAAAAGAAATTGATTAGTTTCAATTAATTTATCTATTCTATCTTCATAGTTTTTTACAACAATATATCCTGGCTTCATTGTAATTTCCTTAATGAAAAAAAGCCAATTATCGGATGTCGCCTCTTCTTCTGATATGCT
>BNUW01000060.1 GCA_025997655.1 Spirochaetia bacterium | reverse complement strand
ACCTTTCTGCAGAACAATTTCGTAATCATGGACCCACTGGATAGAGGTGCGGAAGGACGCAGTTTCATTCACGATAAACCGTGAGGATAAGTGTCCGTCATTGTTATAGGTAAGCTTTCTGGTCTCCGGCGTAAGGGCTTTCGCCAGCGCCTCGTGAAAGGTTTTCCCCTGCCAATAGGGGGCAATCTCTTCCTGGATGATCTGCGCATCCTCCGGCTTGATGGCGAAGGGTGAAATTTCCCGCTCCGGCAATTTCCTGATGGCTTCCCCAAGGGTATTCCCGTCCAGTTCAGGGTAGAGAATCCCGTATCTGCCCTGCCTGCCCCCCCGCCCCACAATGAGCTGATCCTCGTCAATGGCCACCGTAGCGTGTTCGGCGTAGTATTTCAGCGCCTTTGACCAGCGGAGAATCAGGGGTTCCCCTTCGGTTTGCTTAAAGGAGCGGGTAAAGAAAAGACCCCGCTCAATATCTATCTGCGGTTTTGCCCCCTTAAAACTGTTCAGAATTTTGTGGGCGCGATTTTTTCCTTTTGGGGAAATTCCCTTCTGTTCCTCAGAAATCCGCAATTCCTGGGGCGATAATACCGGCGCAAGACTCATACTAAAACCTCCTCAATTAAATAGCGTATGCAAAGGGAATCTCCTGATCCCCGAAAAATTCCTTGTAAATAATCCCCTTATGGATATTAAATTCGGGACTAATCCGGCTCCGGGGATAGCCCATTTCGTTGGTATAAATTTTCTGGATACGTCCGGGATGATTCGCCATCACCACCACCCGGTTGCCAAGGTACACCGCCTCATCAATATCGTGGGTCACCAGAATCATGGTGATCTTTTCCCGCTCCCAGATACGGAGCATTTCTTCCTGTAACTTCAATTTAGTAATAGCGTCCAGGGCTCCGAAGGGTTCGTCCAGGAGCAGCACCTTGGGCTGGTTCACCAAAGCCCGTGCAATGGCAACCCGCTGGGCCATGCCGCCGGAAAGCTGTTTGGGATAGGCCTTCTCAAACCCCTTCAGCGAAACTATTTCCAGTTTTTCCGCGATTAGTTTTTCTGCGTTTTCAAGACCCTTGGGCAGGCTGAATTTTATATTTCCCTCCACGGTAAGCCAGGGAAGCAGCCGGATGTCCTGAAAAATAAAACCCCGTTCCCTGGATGGCCCCTGGATATGCCTGCCCTCAAAGAGCACTTCCCCGGCGTCCTTTTTTTCAAGCCCCCCGATGATGCGGAGGAGCGTGCTTTTTCCGCAGCCGCTTGCGCCGATAATCGAAACGAATTCCCCCTCCGTAATGGTCAGGGATATATCCGACAAAGCCAGGACATTCTTTTCGCCGGCCAGAAAGGCTTTGGAAACGCCGCTAATTTCAATGATGTCCATACTAATTCCACCGGATAATCATTTTGGAAACCCACTTTAACACATCATCCATGATCTTGCCCACAATACCGATAATGAGCATCCCCAAAATAACGATGTCCGGCCGTGCAAGGCTGCGGCCGTCCATGAGCATATACCCAATACCTTTTGTGGCGGCGATCATCTCGGCGGCAACCACGCAGATCCAGGCGTTTGCCAGCCCCACCCGGATGCCGGTCATGATAAAGGGCAGCGCGCCGGGCAGCACAACCCGTGCCACCACCCGGGAATATTCCACCTCATAGACCTTACTCAACTCAAAGTAACGGGGATCTATATTTTTAATGCCATCCACGGTGTTGAGCAGAATAGGGAAGAAGGCCCCCACCACAATAATATACAGCTTTGACGCTTCCGCGATTCCGAACCACAAAATGGACAGGGGTATCCAGGCTATCGGGGGAATAGGTTTGATAACCTGGACCACCAGATCGGTGATGATCTCCAGTTTTTTTGACAAGCCTATGCCGATTCCCAAAGCAAGAGCCAACACAAGGGCTATCAAAAAACCCTCCCCCACCCGGAGGGCGCTAATCACAATATGGGCCAGCAGGGTTCCATCGATAATAAAATCAACGGCCGTCTTCAGTACCCGTTCGGGGGCCGGCATGGTATAGGGCTTGATTTTACCCAGGAGGTCGGCGCCCTTCCAGATACAGAGCAGGAATACCGGCAGTATGATATAGAGGGAAAAACCGCCGAGGGAACGCAATACTTTTTTTACCATATACTTTTCTCCTCGGCGGCCAGTGGGCCTACAGACCCGCTTCCTTTAGATACCGGGTAGTAATGAATTGGTCGATGTTCACATCATTGGTGATGATCTTTTCCGCCAAAATATAATCCTTAACCTTCCGAATCTCCTGGATATCATCGTTTGACAGGGACTGATAGAATATCAGATTCTTGAAAATCGCTTCCATCAGGGAGGCATCGATCCGGAGGTCTGGCGCAATGGCCGCCGCCGCCTCTTTTGGATTGGATTTAATGTAGTCGGAAGCCCGCTGCCCCGCCTTGATATAGGCGGCCAGAACTTCGGGGTGGGCTTCGGCATAGCTCCGTACCGCGTAACTCACCATATTACCCTTCTTTATCCCCGTACCGTCCGCAATAACCCTGGCGCGTCCCGGAACCACCAACTGGGAAACGTACTGTTCCCAGATTACCGTCCCGTCTATCTGCCCGGCTTCCAAAGCTGCGGGAATATCCGCCGCCGCGAGGTTCACCGACTCAATATCATTAAAAGTCAGTCCCGCCTTTTCCAACAGCAGCGCCGTCAAATGCTGGGCATAGGACCCTTTGACATAGGCGATTTTCTTCCCCTTGATTTGCTCAAGGGAAGTAATAGGAGAATCATTTTTTACCAGCAGGGCCAGCGCCTTTTCCCCGTAGGCAACATTGGCAAAAATCTGGATGTCCTGCCCCGCAGATTTCGCGAGAATAGCGGGCATATCCGCCATAAACCCAATATCGGCGTTACCCGACGCAACCGCCTCATTGACCAGGGGGCCGGAATTAAAGGAGGTCCAGGTATAGGTGGCGTTCACCTTGCTCAATTCCTCCTCAAAGTAGCCGAGTTTATGGGCCACCAGCAGGGACGAGTACAGGGGGAAGGGCTGAGCCCCTATCCGTAACACCGTTTTTCCATTGTTCTTTTGATCCTTCGAGCCCCCCGCTCCCAGGTTGCTTTGGGGACTGATAACTACCCCCAGAAGCAGTACCAAAACCGCCGCAACAATGCCGCTTTTTCTTTTTTGCATGATTCACTTCCTTATCCGTAACGATTTTGCCTATTAAATACATGTATTTTATAGGTTAATAATAAGTAGCAGATTCCGGCAAATGCGTCAAGGGGCTATCGCCGCCGCCCTGGGGAACAATATTGAATCTCCGGTGATTAACACGGTATAGTTTAAAACACCATGATACCAACTGTTACCGACCCGGAAATGCTCAAGACCGCCCTCTCCATCCAGCAGAAGGAAATTACCGAATTTTACGTGTATTCCCGGCTGGCAAAGATCTGCAAGGAAAGCCATAATGCCGGGGTGCTCCGTTCCGTGGCGGAAGCGGAAAAGACGCACGCCCAGTTCTGGGAAAACCGAACCGGCGTTAAGGTCCGGCCCAACCGGTTCAAGGTATTCAGGACCATCCTTTCGGCCCGGATTCTGGGGCTTACCTTTACCCTTAAGCATATGGAAAAAAACGAAGGCGCCGCCTCCCGGCAATACAGGGAACTGATAGCGCAGTTCCCCGAGGTAAGGGCCTTCAGTGAGGACGAGGCGGCTCATGAACAACAACTCCTGGATATGCTGGACGAGGAACTGCTCCGTTATGTGGGCTCCATTGTTCTGGGGCTGAACGACGCCTTGGTGGAACTTACCGGCGCGCTGGCGGGGTTTACCCTGGCGCTGGGGGAAACAAAACTTATCTCCCTTGCGGGGCTTGTCACCGGGGTTTCCGCTGCTTTTTCTATGGGCGCTTCCGACTACCTTTCCTGTAAGGCCGATGGGGACCCAAAGGCCGCCAAATCCGCCCTGTACACCGGCGGGGCCTACATTATCACCGTGGCCGTACTGATCCTGCCCTTCCTGCTTATTCCCGAAAAATTTATCGCCCTGGGGATTACCCTCGGTTTAGCGGTATTGATCATCCTGATCTTCAATTATTATCTCGCCACCGCCAAGGACCTCGACTTTAAGCGCCGTTTTGCCGAGATGACCCTGATCAGCCTGGGGGTGGCGGCCCTGTCCTTTGGGGTTGGGTATGTGCTTAAGAATTTGCTGGGGGTGGACGGGTAAGGTTGGTAAACGGCTGTTAGCGAAAAGAAACCGCCTCCTCCTGAGTACCCTTTCGCCAAAACACGCTCATCCCTATGCCTAAGCCTATCTCCCCCCGCATTTCCATGGTGTCGGTCTTGAACCGGTTACCGTCCGCTGCACGGTAGGTGACTCTGCACTTGTACATCTTTCCGGTTCGGGTATCGATCACATGTCCATCTTTCCACTGTCCCGATCGATCCGGGAGGAGGCCAAAAATCCAGGGGGTCCCGACGATAGGCATCTGATTCACTTTCCCTTGTAAGGGAAAGTCCCGATAGGATTCTTTGCAGTTCACCGCCTTCACATCCTGGGGATAACCCGCTGTGGATAGTACCTTACCATAGAGCTTCCCGTTCTGCTGATACATTTCCCAGCCGGCAGTGTCTTGACCGGTTTTATCATCTACACTGATCCAGAATCCCTCCACCGGGTCCGAAAAACAGATCCCTGCGGTCATTATGAGGCCCAAACACAGAGCAATTATTTTTTTCATCTCATGCCTCCTTGATTTAATTCAAAATCCAAAGCGGCATCCTTAAACATTTGGGACATTTTTAATGCGGAATACCGTATATTATACTGTTCCCCCAGTTTGACGTATTCCTTGCCCATCCTTTCCCGTTCTTCCGGATGTTCTATCCAATAGTCTAATTTATCCCGTAAATCCAGATAGTCTCCATGTTTAAAAAGATTGCGTTTATCCAGAGCGAATTGGGGTGTCGCTGATTTTGGGGAATCCGATATAATGGGCGCCTTACCGCAGGAAAAGGCTTCTATACAGGAGAGAGATTCTAAATCAACATCCGAGGCGTGAATATAGATATCCGTTTGACGTAACAACTGCAGCAGCTCATCCGGGGACCAAACCTCAAACCGGGGAGGATTCGGCAAATCCGCCGACATATTGATATATTTATTTCTGCTTGGTCCGTGACCCGAAAAATACAATTGGATTCTGTCCCGGTATTTGGAATGCTTTACCGCGTTGATAATCACATCCTGCCGTTTTTCCGGCGCAAGCCTTCCTATCATGGTAACGTTGATTTTATCGTCCCTTCTTTCGGTGAGGGGGTTTTCCGGGGGCTTAAAAAAGTCGGATATCCCGTTAGATATCACCTGCAGCCTGGCCTTGTATTTATGTTTTTTCAGCTCATTGGCAAGAAAATTCGAGGGACAATGAATATTTTCTACGTCTTTATAAAGCCACTGATTAAAAAGCCAGTACAGAAAGTAGGCGACAAAACCGAATCGTTTAAGTCCCGCATTATAGGTTATATTTTCGGGCTGGCAATGAAATGCTCCGGTTACGGGGATACCCATTTTTTTGGCGAGGCGAAGACATTTACGTTCTAATTGCCACGGAAAAACCAAATGTACCACATCGGCGCCTGTAAAAGCCTGTTCCACGACTTTTTTATCAAATTTTCCGAACCGCATGTGGTTTCTTTTTGCTACCGGCGTGACAATAGGAACATAATGTTCTTTAAGGCCGTACATATCCTGCCCTTCAACACCTATGGCAACGACCCTAACCGTATGTCCCTGTTTTATCAGTTCTTCGCGGAAACGGTGAGCAGACACCGTGGTTCCATCAGTTTTGGATAAAAAATTATCAACAACAAAAACAATAATCATCCTTTATGTATTCCCCTTGAGGATTTTATTCATTACTAAAAAAGACTGGTATGCCCTTTTCATCTCGTATCACCAATCCCCAGTTCCCCCGCCCGGTACGCTTCCAACCCCAGATGGATGAGCTGGTCGGCAATCTGGTCTTCAGTCCCTGCCCGGGTAGCGGCAAGGGCCTCAATCTGTTCCCGTGTACCCCTAGGGACGATGATTTCCATGGTTTCGTTCTTAATATTCTCCATAAGTTTCATAAAATGTATTTTATAACTACAAATGTAGTCATGTCAAGACAAAAAAATAAGTCGTATACGAACTTTTATCCCTGTTTTTTTTCATAATGTTAGGATAAAATAAGGAAAAAAACGGAGGGGGAATCTATGCCGAGACGTAACGATGATTCAAAAAACACCGAAACCTTGCGGATTCGGATTTCCAGTGAAGTAAAGCGACAATGTAACGAGGCGCGGCTGGCTGGAGCCCATAGCCACGTGTCTGAATCGGCGTTTGTGGCCTATCTAATTGAGATCGGTCTGAAAAAGTATGAAAAATCTATCCTGCCCCTCGAACGGGGCGATGACGAAGCCGTCCACCGGACCACGAACAGTACCGGCGGGGAGCAAAAATCTACCCATTCAGAAGCTCTTGGCTAGGGTAAGGGGCTAATGAAACGGAAGGATACGAACACGAGTTTTGGTTTCATCAATGGTAATAAGTGCGCCGCTCTCAATTTCCGGCATATAGTGCCGCAATAGGCGAAGGATCGGAATAGCGGTCATTTTGGGGTCAGTGTCGGCTATACGAACTTGGATGACGCTAGGTTTTTTTGTTCCGGTTTCGGCAAGCATTGTGCCAAAATCAAGGTCATGGGTAAAAACTATATAGTCATTGGCGGCGGCATAGCCCATTATTTCTGTATCCGGAGCACTCGTAAGCCCAATTTTAGACCAATGAATAGCCTCAAAGCCGTTCTGCGAAAAGAAATCAGCCCAACGGGGAGAGAGATTCATATCAATGAGGATTTTCATACGGCCCCAAGGCCGCTTTCAACTAGTTCGACTTGTGGCGTACTGCAATGCCTGATGTAGATCTTCCCGTTCCAGGTAGGGGTATGCGTTAAGAATCTCCTCAAATGAGTGTCCTTCGGCAATTTGCCCGACAATCATTCCTACCGTCACCCGCATTCCGCGTATACACGCTTTGCCGCCCATCACCTGCGGATTCCAGGTTATTCTGTCCAAATGTTCCATGATCTAACTATACTACAAAAAGGGTGTTTTGCCAATGTGGTAATCAATCACCGCAGCCCAACCCTGCTTAAAAATTTGTTGGGGGTGGACGGGTAACGGTTCGTATGGTATATACATACTGTGGCCAAGGAAAAAAATAAATACTGGGTGGTACTTGTTCTTTCCCTTTTTGTTCTCTATGTTTTTATTGCCGCCCAGCCGGTTCCTCGGGAGACCATCATGGTTCCCCGCTGGATCAGCTCCCTGGAATCGGATTATTCTGCGGACATGGCCGTTGAAAGCCAGCCAATCCAGGACTACCTGATTCCCTTTAAACTTGGAAACCGTTTCGGCTATGTGAATACCCAGGGGAAGTTTACCATTAACCAGCCCGTCAAAGGCGCCGGAAGAGCCGCCGTTTCCCTTTCAGATGAGCGCTGGGCCGAATATGATGCGGTTCCCGATACCGTTACCATCCGCAGTACCCAGGGGGACGCCCTTATGGTGATAGAACATGTCCGGGGCTATCCCCTGTTCCTGGATGGGAAGATTTTTCTTATCGGGGAGGAACAGACATCCCTTTCCCTGGTGAATGAGAGCGGGGAACTGCTCTGGACCTACGATTTCGCCGCCCCCCTTACCGGTATCGACGCCGCCTCGGATCTTATCCTCACGGGCACCCTGGACGGGACCGTGGAATTGCTGGACATTTCCGGCAGGCGGGTCTATTTCTTTGAACCCGGCGGCTCCCGGCTGGCGGTGATCCTGGGCTGCCGTATTGCCAAAGACGGTTCCCGGCTGGCCATTGTTTCGGGCTACGATGACCAGCGTTTTCTTTTGCTGGAAAAATTCGGAGATTCCTACCGGGTTGTCTATCACGAATTTCTGGAAGACGGCTTCCGGCGCGCGGTTCACATTTCTTTTGCCGGGGACAATAAATGGATCGTCTTTGAACGGCAGGGAGGGTTAGGACTCTACGAGATTGAAACCCGGCGAAGCATCAAGGTCCCCCTCCGCGGCGCCATCATCGCCCTGGATGATGGGGGCAATGATTCCCTCATCTTCGCGATCAGCTCCCTGGGGGGCCGATCGAAAATCTTAGCCGCCCTGCACCTGCCGGGGCTTCTCATCCTTGAGGCCCCTTTCAGTAGTGAAACCGCCTTTTTCAGCAGGCGGGGTTCGGAAATCTATGTAGGCGGGGATATGACCCTGGCCTCCTTTAAATTGGAAAAGAGGTAAGCATGAGACAGCGCGTGTTCCCGGTCCTGGTGTGTATAGCCCTGTTTGTCCCGGCCGCCGGAGTCTACGGGATGGACTGGCCCACAAAGGAAGGCCGGATGAGCCGCAACTTTGGGTGGAACGACCGCGGCAAACCCGTCTTCGGGGTATGCTTTGAGGTAGAAGGCCCCATTCGCGCCGCCGATGCCGGGGAAATTCTCTTTTATAATGATCCCGACAGTACCGCCTCCCGAATCCCCTCGCCCTTGGGCGCCTGGATTGCCATGGATCACGGGGACGGGCTGGTGAGTCTCTACAGCCGTCTGGACCCGGGCCATCTGCCGGAAACCCTTTCCCTGGTGGAAAAGGATACGGACATCGCCGCATCGGGAAAATCCGGCTTGTCCGGCAATGAGGGCTTTTATTTTTCCATCTTTGACCGGCGGGAACGGCGCTGGGTAAACCCCGCCATCATCATCACCCCGTTGCCCGATACGAGGCTCCCGAACATCCTGTCGGTTACCCTCCGTAACGGAGATACCGCAGACCGAAGGTCCGGGGCTATCAATCCCGCCCAAACCAGAAACATCAGTCAGGGCCGGTATACGGTTTCCGTGGAAGTTGCGGATACCCGGGAAAACAACGGCGATTTGCCCCTGGCCCCCTTCCGTATCATCTGTTACCTGAACGGCGTTGAGCAGGGCTACCTCAACTTTGAAACCTTCTCCGTCCGTGACGGCATCGCCATGGCCTACCGGAACAGCCTGGTCCCGGTGCGGCAGGTCTACGCCCCCTACCCCGGTTTCGAAATCGGCGACATTGCCTTTACCCGCGGCCAGGTTACCCTTGAAATAATCGCCCTGGACAGCGTCCAAAATTCCCGGAATGTAATCTACCGGCTCCAGGTTGACTAAGCTCGTCAATGGCGATCAAGACCTGGTCCACCCCGGTGGAAACGGAAACGACCCGGACAATTCCCTGCGCCCTCTGCGGCGGTGAAGTGTTTAGCCCTCACCTTTACTGCGAGGGCTTTTCCTACGTCCGCTGTACCCGCTGCGGCCTGGTACAGATGAACCCCCAGCCGGAAAACGATGCGGTACGGCGGCGCTACCGGGAAAGGTACGGCGAAGATTATCTGGCCTACGAATTAGCCAACGAAGCAGCGTTTCTGCGACTCCAGGAACTGGCCCTGGAGGACGCGGGGTTGGATGGGATTGAAAAAGAAATTATGCGCACTAATACTGCGCCCCCATCGGTGCTGGATATAGGCTGTGCAACCGGTGCTTTGTTAGCAACGCTGCGGGACCGGGGCTGGGCGTGTACAGGTGCGGAGATTTCCCCCTCGGCGGAATATGCCCGTAAACGGGGCCTTGATGTGCGGGACCGGATCCTGGAGGAAAACGAATTTCCCGATGCGTCCGCAAATGCGGGCTTCGATCTGGTCCTGGCGTCCCACCTGATTGAACACCTGAACGATCCCGCCTCCTTTGTGGCGGAAGTACACCGTATCCTAAAACCGGGGGGGGACTTTATTGTGACCACCCCGAACATAGACGGCTTCCAGGCGCGGCTCTTCGGGGGGCGGTGGCGGTCCGCAATTTTTGACCACCTCTACCTGTTTTCGATAAAGACCCTGTCCCGGCTTTTAACCGAACACGGATTTGCGATAGAGCGGGTGCGTACCTGGGGGGGGCTGGCGGCGGGAACTGCCCCGGCAGCGCTTAAGCGCATTGCGGATAAGGCGGCGAAACGGTTTGGGGTGGGGGATGTGATGTTGATACGGGGGAAGCGCAAAGACATGGTTACCGGGCCCTTATAAATTTTTTGTCATTTTAACAATTTTTTAACAACCGTAATTTATAGTATGATAAAGGAAAAGGAAACCATGATTACCATACTTGTCGTAGAAGATGATATAAAGCTCAATCAGATTGTCTGCGCGTATCTGAATGACCACGGGTACCATGCCATCGGGTGTCATTTGGCCATGGAAGCGTTTGATAAAATGATCGATCATATGGTGGATCTCATTATTTCGGATATTATGATGCCGGAAATTGATGGCTTTAAGTTCGCCGCCATGGTCAGGGAACAGGACAGGGCCATACCGATATTATTTATGACCGCCCGTGATGATATATCAGCAAAGCAAAAAGGGTTCCGCATTGGCATTGATGATTATATGGTGAAGCCCGTGGACATGGATGAACTGGTTCTGCGGGTAGGAGCCTTGCTCCGCCGCGCCAACATTGCCAACGAAAAGAAGCTGACTATCGGCAGCCTTGTTATGAATGCCGATGAGATGACCGTCACCGTAGAGGAAACGGAGATTCCCCTTACGGTTAAGGAATTCAATGTGCTTTTCAAACTCCTTTCCTACCCGAAACGTACCTTTACCCGGAACCAGCTTATGGATGAATTTTGGGGGACGGAATCAGGCAGTACTCCCCGGACGGTGGATGTCTATATTACCAAAATTCGGGACAAGCTGAAGGACTGTAAAGATTTTGAGATTGTCACGGTACATGGGCTTGGGTATAAGGCGGTGTTGAAATGAATGGAAAAAAAATACGGGTTGAGAAAGACCCACGGGTAAACGCCAATACAACCGTAAGGGACGGCATCCTCATTTTTTTTGTACTGATGGTTTTCAGCGGCCTCCACATGGTCGTTTATGTGACGATACTGCAGAATGGCCAAAGCGTTCAATTTTTAATCAATGCATTGATTGGATGGCTTGTTTTTTGCGCCCTGGTTTTATCCCTCATAACTACATTTGGGCGGTATTATACCATGGGACGTCCCCTGCGGCGGTTCAGCGAGGCGGCAAAAAAAGTTGCCGCAGGGGATTTTTCTGTCCGTATCGCCCCGCTTCGCAAGGATGGGAAAAAGGACTATGTGGAACTTCTTTTTGATGATTTCAATACCATGACAGAGGAACTTGCGAGTATCGAGAATATGAAAAATGATTTTATCGCCGATGTATCCCACGAAATAAAAACTCCCCTTTCGGTTATTCAGGGGTACGTATCGGCCCTGCGGGATGATGAATTGACGGCTGATAAACGGAATGAATACATCAAAACCATTATTGAGGCGTCACAGAAACTTTCCGTCCTGGTAAGCAATATTCTGAAGTTAAATAAATTGGAAAATCAGGAAATAATACCCAAGGGAAATCCCTATAATCTGAGTGAGCAGCTTCGCCGCTGCGCCCTCCTTTTTGAAGAATCCTGGGAACGGAAAGAAATCACCTTTAACGCGGAACTTGACGAGGCGGTCATAGCCTATGATGCACATATGCTGGAACTGGTGTGGAACAACCTGCTTTCAAATGCCCTCAAATTTACTGAAAAGGGCGGAGCCATTGAGCTGAAAGCGAAAATCCAGGACGGTATTGTTCTGGTTAGTCTAAAAGATTCAGGCTGCGGAATGGACGAAAAGACCGTAAAGCATATATTTGAAAAGTTTTATCAAGGAGACAGTTCACACGCCCGGGAGGGAAACGGTTTGGGCCTTGCCCTGGTGAAAAAGGTTATGGAGATCACCGGTGGGGAGATACTCGTAGACAGTAGGCCGGGGCAGGGGACGAAATTCATCGTTAAACTGAAAAGTGTATAATATAGTTACGAATTAACATTTTTTTAACAAATTTTTGACAAATCTGCAATATTCATGCCCCATATTTATAACAATGTTGTAGCGGAGGAGCGTAAAATTGTGAAAAAAGTAATTATTAATTGCGCAGGGAAAAGGATTTTTTTAGCTTTTCTCACGGTGGTTCTGGTTACCGGTATCGTACCGGCACAGGAACAGACAATCGGTACGGTACAGACCAGTTTTGTGGCACGAACTTGGGATTCGTGGTTTAACAAAGACGCTATTAAAACGCAGGCTTACATTAGACTAATGGAAGCAGCCCGGCAAAAGTACCCCGGAACAGTTGATGTACACGAAATTGTTTGGACAAGAGGTAAAAGTGTTGATGAGTTAAACAGGGAAATTATCGCTACTGGGAAAATTATTCAGGTTCCGGCTGAAGAAGCGGATATCGGCATGGTACAAACCAGTTTTATAGCACAGAGTTGGGATTCATGGTTCAACAAAGAAGCCGTTAAAACCCATGCCTATATTAAGCTGCTGGAGGCGGCGGGGCAAAGGTACTCCGGTTCCATTGAAATAAAGGATATTGTTTGGGTGATCGTTAAGAGTGAAGGAAGGCAAAACACAGAAATTATCGCTGCAGGTAAAGTCGTTCAAGTGAAGTAAGAAGTTTATTTTAAAGACAATGGAGGATGAAGAATGAAAAAGCTAAGCGCCATTGCCGGTCTATTATTTATTGCGGTTTCCTTATTTGGTCAGGGTGCAAGGGATTTTGAAACTGAAATAACCGATGGAAATGTCACCATTACCGGCTATACCGGTACTGAAAAAAACGTCCGTATTCCTGAAAAGATACATACTATGACCGTGGTTTCTATTGGGGAGTTTGCTTTTGCGGAAAAGCAATTAACCGGCGTATATATTCCTCCGGGTGTTACATCCATTGGCGATGGCGCATTTTATGGAAATCGGATAAAAAATATAATAATTCCTCATGGTGTTACTTCTATTGGGATTGTTGCATTTTCAAAGAACGAAATAAACAGTTTAATAATTCCAAACACGGTTACCCATATTGGGATAGGCGCATTTTCCGATAACCGGATAAAAAGTATAACAATTCCTAACAGCCTTACATCAATTGAAAACGGTGTATTTTCAGATAATGAAATAAGAAATGTAACTATCCCCAACAGTGTCACGACAATTGGAATGTATGCGTTTTATAACAATAAGATAACCAATGTAAGATTGCCTAATAGTATTACTTCCACCGGGGAATATGCGTTTTCAACTGAAAACCATCTGAAATTTACGATTTAATATTTTTTTAACAAGTTTTTGACAATTAAATAATATCTGTGATGGATATTATTAGTATCCCTTGGGGGATAACAACTTTTTTTTGAGGAGCAGAGTATGACTAAGCGACTATATCTTCTAACCGGAGCCGCCGGATATTTGGGGAGTAATATTTCCCGCGCCCTTGTGGAACGGCACAAGGATCTGCGGGTTCTTGTTTTGGAGGGAGACCCCGGGGCAAAACGGATACCGCCGGAAGCGGAAATCATCACCGGCGATTTACTGGATGACGATTCCCTTAACAAGTTTTTTGCTGCAAGTGAGGACACGGAACTGATTGTTATCCACTGCGCCAGCATGGTCACCGTGTCCCCTGAATTGACCCCCAAATTATACGCAGTCAATGTCACGGGAACCAAAAATATTATCAATAAATGTATCCAACACAAGGTTAAGAAGCTGGTGTATGTCAGTTCTACCGGGGCTATACCGGAGCTTCCCAAAGGTCAGACCATCCGTGAAGTTACGAATTTTGATCCCCAGGCGGTAGTCGGCGGATATGGGAGGACCAAGGCGGAAGCCACTCAATGGGTACTGTACGCAGCCAGGGAACACGGCCTGGACGCTTCCATTGTTTTTCCCAGCGGTATTTCAGGGCCCAATGATTACGGCAACGGCTATTTTACCAACTTCATTATTGATTATGTAAACGGAAAAATGCCCGCGGGGATTGCCGGAAGTTTTAATGCCGTGGATGTCCGGGATCTTGCCGCCGGAGTCATCGCCTGTACCGAAAAGGGCCGCAAAGGTGAGGGGTATATTTTGAGCAACTGCGCTGTGGGCATGAAAGAACTGTGTCATTTGATCAGTATTTATAGCGGCGCAAAGGAGATAAAAATAATACTGCCTGTTCCGATAGCAAAATTTTTGGCTTTTCTGGCCGGGATTGTCAGCCGTTTTACCAAAAAACCCGGATTACTTACCCCCTATGCCATATACAACCTGGAAAGGAACAACAATTTTTCTAGCGGGAAAGCAGAACGTGAACTCGGCTTTACGG
>BNUW01000059.1 GCA_025997655.1 Spirochaetia bacterium | reverse complement strand
GGGAAGAATCCAAACGGCGGTTGAGGATTTACACTTCTTCCACCGCGATAAAACGGGTAGGGTTGAAGATTGCGTGTTCAGCCCCTGCGTTGGTGTTGCTGTTCAGGGCGCTAAGCTGTCGATGATAGGTGGCCGGGGGTAACCCAAATTGTAAAAGCGAGTCCCAAGGGGCCTTTATTGAATAGATTAAGTAATAGCACGGGCGTCTCGAATTTAATATGGGTAATTTGTGTAATCTACCGACTATCGCAAACCTTTCACGTTTGGTGCGGGAAAGACGTTCTTGAGCTGCGCCATTGGCATGGCTGCATGCCGCAATTTCTATTCCGTCAAGTATATTAGGTTGCCGGATGGTAAAATTTTGCTTACCTCCAAACAAACCAGACAAAGGCCGCCGATGTCGCTGTGGTTAAAATCGTAAATGGTACACCTACCTTGAGCCACTCCGTAAAACTCATTTTGACATTCTGCTTCCGCAGTATCTCTACGGCGACTCAAGTCCCAGTATTCCTCTCGTAAAAAAAACGCCCGGCCATCCCGGAGTCCCTTCCAAAACGCCTCTTTCCGGAAGGAACCCCGGAAGCCCGGGTTAAAACTTGTCTTACGCTAGTTCGCGCCGGCGCCCATGATCTGCTTGTAATTGGTGGCGTCAATCATGGTTGCACTGAAGGGGTATACCCCAAAGGCTTCGCCGGGTTTCTTGTACTCCGCATAGGGTTCCTTGCCGTTCTGGATCCAGTCCATGGCGGCGTCGCCGGCCAGCTGTCCGTCCAGCGCAGGATCGATATAGGCGGTTGCCTTAAAAGCGGAATAACTTTTCTTGAATTCATCCTTGGCAAGATAGCCGCCCACACCCGCTACGATAGCGTTCTTGTCCAGGTTCGCCTGTTCCAGCGCACGGGTAGCGCCCTGGGCGCCCTCATCGTTGGGGGCCATGACAATCCAGGTGGTGTACTGAGGATTGGCGGTGATGGTGGCCGCAGCAACGTTAAACCCCTTTTCGGAGGTACCGTCATAGTCGGCGACAATCAGCTTCTTCCGATCAAAGCCGGGAACCGACGCAAAAAACGTATCCCGGGCGCCTTCGCTGCGGGGCACGCAGGAAGAAACTTCGGGCATGTTCATCAGCATAAAGCCGGTGGAAGCTGCGTTGGCGGCCATGTTGTTCTTGTTGTAGTAGTTGCCCAGGTATTCGCCGATGCCCTGGCCTACCTTGTAGGCGTCCAGTTCCAGCGCCGGAGCAATGTGAACACCCTGCTCATTGATAAGACCGTCATCGTCGGCCATGACCTTGATCCCCGCAGCTTTACAGCGGTCCACGGTGATCTGGCTCAGTTTCTGATCCGGGGGGCAGACGATCAGCACGTCCACTTTCTGGGCAATGGCGGCGTCCAGGGCGGTCATGTACTTATCGGGATTCATGGCCGTGTCAAGGAGCAGCATATCCCGGGCGCCCCGGGCAATAGCGGTGTTCCGCATGGCGGTACTCGTCCCAACGAACCATTCCTGGGAAAGGTCCTTGCAAATAAAGGCAAGCAGGGGGCCGTCTTTCTTTGCGGATGATCCCTGCTGTCCGCCGCCGGCAAACACAAACGAGGCTGCCAGTACCAGCACTAAAACTAAACTCAACTTTTTCATACAAACTCCTCCAATACTTCTATAGATACTTGCCCGCATCTGCGGACAAAGAGGCGCCACAATTATTTTTTCCGCTTACGGTTGCGGATATAGTCAAAGGAAAGTGCCGCGATCAGGAGCAGTCCCCGGGAAACGGTCTGCCAAAACGAAGGCACGTTCATCATCATCAGGCCGTTGTTGAAGCCCTGCATGATAAAGAGGCCGATCAGTGCGCCGCTCAGGGTACCTACCCCGCCGGCCATGGCCACACCGCCTAAGACCACGGCGGTAACCGCGTCAAACTCAAGGCCTTCGCTGGTACTGGGCTGGCCGCTGCTCATCCGCCCCGCTTGTATTATGCCCCCCAGGGCCGCAAAGCCTGCGGTCATCATGTATATTTTGGTCCGCAGTTTTTGTGCGTTGATCCCCGCAAGCCGGGCAGCGGTGGCATTACCCCCCACCATATAGACGTTCCGCCCGAACCGGGTACGGTCCAGGATGATCATAAAGACGATAAAGGAAATTACAAAGATTATTACCGGGACGGGAATCCCCAGGAAGCGGCCGGAACCCATTTTGAGGAAGGCGCTGCTGGTAACGAACACCGCCTTGCCGTTGCAGATAATAAACGCCAGGCCCCGGAAAACGGACATGGTGGCAAGGGTGGCGATAAAGGCCTCCAGTTTCAGGCGGTTTACCAGGAGCGCATTAATCCAGCCCACCAACATTCCAACGATCACCACTATCACTATTGCCGGCGCCAGGGGGAAACCATTTTTCAGGAGGATGGACACCAGCACCCCGGAAAAAGCCGCCACGCTTCCGGGGGAAAGATCCACATGACCGGTGATAAGCAGGTAACATTCACCGATAACCACCATGCCCACGATGGCGGAGGCGATAAGAATATTAATAATATTGCCCTTCGAAATAAAATTACCATTCGTGAGGTAGGTGAAAACGGCGATAACCAGCGCCAGGGCTGCTATCAAACCAATTTTATCAGAAGAGACAATTTGTTTTAACACCGAACCGCGTCCGGTATCCGCTTTACCTGTGTTTGCCATTATTTTGCATCCCCCAACATATCAGCCATAGCGAGGGTCAGCACCTTGTGTTCGGTTGCCTCCTCACGCTTGAATTCCCCGGTTATCCGTCCCTGGCACATCACCACAATGCGGTCGCACACCCCCAGTATCTCCGGCAGTTCCGAAGATATAAACACAATACCTATCCCCTGCTTTGCAAGATCGCAGATGATTCGGTAAATTTCGCTCTTCGATCCCACATCAATGCCCTTGGTAGGCTCATCAAGAATCAGAATCCTGGGGTTCACCGCCAGCCACCGGGCAAAAATTGTCTTCTGTTGATTCCCCCCGGAAAGCTCGCCGATAAGCTTGTCTATCGATGGGGTACGGATGTTGAGCCGCGCCACCCCGTCCCTGGCCACCTCAAGCTCCGCAGCTTTGTTGATAAATCCGTATTTTAAAATGGAACGCAGTTTTACTACGCTGATATTATCTTTCACCGCCCGGATGGCGAAGATACCCTGTTCCTTCCTGTCCTCCGGGCAGAGGGCCAGCCCTTTGACAATGGCGTCCTCGGGAAACTTTATGTCCAGTTCCGTCCCGTCCAGAAAAACACGGCCCCCGGTTTTTTTATCCGCCCCGAAAATGGCCCGCATGGTTTCGGTTCTGCCCGCGCCAACCAGGCCGGCAAAGCCGACGATTTCCCCGGCGCGCACTTCAAAGGACACGTTCTTTACATTGTCCGCCTCCAGGTTTTCCGCCCGGAAAATGACCTCCCCAACCTTGTCGTTCCGGTCAAGGGAGTGGAAAATATCCCCCAGATCCCGGCCTACCATGCTGCGGATAATTTCATCTTCGCTTATGGAATTGGTGGCCGCCTGTTTTATAAACCTGCCGTCCTTCATGATCACCACCTGATCGGTGATGCGGAAAATCTCCTTCATCCGGTGGGAAACATAGAGGATGATCATTTCATTTTTAAGCCGTTTAATAATTTCAAACAGCGATTCTATCTCCGCGTCCGAAAGGCTTGCGGTGGGCTCGTCAAAGGCGATTATCGAAGGATGGCGGCGGTAGGCCTTCATGATCTCCACCATCTGCTGGAAGGCCACCGAAAGATCCCGCACCTTTGCTGCGGCGGAAAAGGGCAGCTTAAACTCGTCGATGATCCCCTGGGCCTTCCGGTTAAGCTCGCCGAAGTTGACCAGGCCGAACCTATCCACCGGAATATCTTCCATAAAGATATTCTCCGCCACCGTAAGATAGGGGATAACCTGCCGTTCCTGGTAGATCACACTGACACCGGCTTGTATGGCCTCCCGGGGGTCCCTGAACAGTTTTTCGTTCCCGTCGATCAGGTAATCCCCCGAATCGTGCTGATAGTCGCCGTTCAGTATTTTAAGGAGGGTACTCTTGCCGGCGCCGTTCTCCCCAACCAGGGCGGTAACTTCCCCCCGGCGGGCGGTAAAACTAACCCGGTCCAGCGCCAGCACCCCGGGGAAAGCTTTCGTGATCCCACGGAATTCAAGGATGTCGCTCATGGCTTATTATAACCCATAATTCCTGCATCCATCAACATAGGCAAGAATATTTTCCCAGGGCACCTCGGGTTCCAGAATGTGTGTGGGGGCCGCAAACATTCCGCCCTTGGGCCCCATGGAATCCACACAATCCCTGACCATGGCTTTTATTTCCTCCGGTGTGCCGAAGGGCATAATCGTCTGGGTGCCGATACAGCCGTGAAAGGAGAGCCGGTCCCCATAGGCGGCCACAATTTCCCGGTAGTTCATCGACTCAGCCTGTATGGGGTTAAGCACTTCGACCCCCGCGTCAATAAGATCCTCAATAAAGGGCAGCACATAACCGCAGCTGTGGTACATGATGATGATGCCGGGATTCACCTTCTTAATCGCCGCAATGACCCGTTTAAGCCGGGGCTTAAGCCATGTCCGGTACAGAGCGGGGCTCATAAGGGGGCTGCGCTGTGATCCGATATCGTCCCCCAGGTAGATAATATCCGCCCCGGCGCGGGCGTAGGATTCCGCACGGACTAGGGCCGCTTCGGTAATCCGGTCCAGGATGCAGGCCGCTTCCGGCGCATCGTCCATCATGTCCATCATCAGCCGTTCCATGCCCCGCAGATACCAGGACACCTCCCAGATGGTCATTTGCATCCATCCCACCGCCGCGAGGCCCCTTTCATGGAGCCCATCAACAAAGGGCTTCTGGTGACTGCCGTCCCCTCGCTGAAAATCCGGGAAGGGGTATTCCCGTATCCGTTCCGGATCCGCCGCATCTTCCAGGGGATGGCGCATATGGGTCATGTGCTTGGCGGCGGCGCTCCCCGGTTCGTGGGCAATCCCCCATTCATCAATTACGGCCCCGGGCTTCAAGGGTTCATTGTACCAGGACAAAAAGGCGGAGGAATTATCGGGCAGTGTGATATCCGGAATGTTCCGCCAGGGCATATCAAAATAGTCTTGGTAGGACAGGGCGGAACCGGTTTTTTCCCGGTAGGTTTTTATCTGATCCGGGGTGATGTCAAAGGAGACGGGAATAAAGGAGAACCCCTCACGCCGCAGCAGGGACAACAAATTTTCCCGATGGTTCACGACGGCCTCCTAAAAATAGTTTTCCTGATGCTGGAACACATCCGCCATGGCCAGAATATTTTCCACCGGCACATCAAAGGGCAGCGCATGGGTGGGGGCGATAATGAGCCCGCCGTCCTTCCTCAGCGCCCGCACAACCCGGACGATCTCTTCCTTAAGCGCCGGGGGCTTCATGTTGGGCAGCACCTGCTGGGTGGATACGCCGCCCCAAAAAGTAAGCTTGTTCCCATAGGCTTTCTTTACCTCAGCAATGTTGTAGATCTCCGGCTGAAAAGTTTGGTAGCAATCCAGGCCGATTTCGATAAGGTCCGGCAGTACGAGGTTACAGTCCCCGCAGGAATGCTGAATCACGTACTTGCCCTTGGCCTTAACCCGCTCATAGAGCCGGGCCATCCGGGGTTTGATGAAGCGGCGCCAGTGGGCGGGCCCCATGATGAGCCCCCGCTGCTGCCCCCAATCATCCCCGAAGTAGATGCCGTCCACATCGTATTCCAGGGCGATGTCCACCAGGTTTAGGAAATAGCCGCAGATCCGATCGAAAAATTCCTCCAGCGCTTCGGGGGCGGCGGTCATGGCCATCAGGGTATTTTCCATGCCCATGAGGCTCCAGGCCCGCTCGAACATGCAGAACCCAAAACCCATAAAGGTAAACTTGTCCTTCCTGGCGGCCAAAAGCTGCTCAATCTCCCGCCTGAGCCGGGCCGTATCGGGGGTGGGAAACTCATAATGCCCCTCTTCCAGGTCCGGAATCAGGAACCGGTCCACCACCCCGATATCCTTATCCACCCCGCTGCGGTTCCATACCACCCCGAATTCATCCTTAAAATGCTCAGGCCGGTCCGGCACTTCCGTGGGCCAGCCCCAATACTGTGCATAATGGAGGTAGGTACCTATGCGGTCTTCGATATCCGCCTGGCCGGTGGCGGCTATGAGCTGCTGCAGGGACTGCTGAGTAAATTCAATATGATAGGGGATAGGCACAGTGGCCTTATGCTGCAATGCGGCAATAACGGTTTCTCTTTTGTTCATACATCATTATTGTCCTTGAAATTTCAAACCCGCTAGGTTATAATGTTCATAATATAGAAAAATTGTTCATAAAACGGTCTATTTTAAGGGATATCTACGGTGGATATAATATGGAACCAGAATCGCATGCAGGACCTGCTGCGGAGTTTTTACACCCTTACGAATATCCGGGTCGGGTTATTTGACCTTTCGGGAAAGGAGATGCTTGCCTATCCAATCCCGTGGACCGACTATTGCCGCATCCTTCGTTCAGACAAGCAAGGGGACCATGCTTGCCGGCAATGTGACCGGGAGGCCTTCGCGCATATGAACAGCCACCGGGGCATCTATATGTACCAGTGCCATGCGGGGCTGACCGAGGTGCTTGCCCCCATCATCAGTTCCGGCGGCGAACGGGCCGGGTACCTGATGATAGGCCAGATGCGCCAGCCCGGCAGCACCGGGGAGCGGCAGTGGGCAGAAGCTCATGGGAAAATTAAAGCCCTGAACCTGGACATGGAGGCGCTCAGGCAGGCCTACGCAAAACTCCTGGTGATCAAGAGGGACCAGATCCGGGCCTGCGCGAATATCCTCCAGGCATTGGCAAGCTACGTGCTGCTGGACAACTATATCCGCATCATGGATGAGCCCCTTTCAAGCCGGGTTAAGCGGCACATCACCGCCAATCTCCGGGACAATCTAAGCCTCCCGTCTCTTGCGAAGCAGTTCGGGGTCGGCAAGACCACCCTCTGCGGGGCGATAAAACGGGATTGTCAGCTTACGGTGAATGAGCTAATCCGCTATGTTCGGGTCGAACGGGCAAAGGAACTGCTCCGGCTGGACAAGCAGCCTATTTCGGCCATCGCCGAACAGGTAGGAATACCGGACTACAATTATTTTGCCAAGATTTTTAAGGAAGAAACCGGCGTCCCCCCCTCGTTGTTCCGAAAACTGTGTGAGGGTGAGTACCGGTACAAAACGGAACAGCTTACACAATAAACCGGTACCCGCTACGCATTAAGATTTCCACACCCTTGATATACTAGAAAAAATATGCAATAATAAAAAAATGGATGGAAAAAAACCGGCAAAAACAGCCATAGTAAATACTCCGCTGCTGGATAGGCTGAAAGAAGAGATGGATATGAGTTTGAAAGGAGGCATTTATCACAGTACCCAAATAAAATTATGTTATAATTCAAATCGTATTGAGGGCAGCAAATTATCTCTGGATCAGACGAGGTATATATATGAAACAAATACGGTTGATGCTGAAAAAGGAAACGTATTAAATGTTGACGATATTGTTGAAACAGTCAACCATTTTTCCTGTTTTAGATACTTATTGAAAACGGCAAAAGAATCTTTAAATGAATTTATTATAAAAGAGTACCATAGAATATTAAAAATGGGAACATACGATTCTCAAAAAGATTGGTTTAATGTAGGGGAGTATAAAAAACTTGAAAATATGGTTGGTGATAGAGAAACTACGTTACCGGAACACGTATCAGAGGAGATGCATGTTCTTCTTGAGAATTACCGGCAAAAGAGCATCCATACGGCCTATACAATCGAAGATATTATCACCTTTCATCACAATTTTGAAAGGATACATCCTTTTCAGGATGGGAATGGAAGGGTAGGCAGACTAATAATGTTTAAAGAGTGTCTGAAGAATAATGTTATACCATTCATTATTGATGAAAAACATAAACTCTATTATTACCGGGGCTTAAAAGAATATAAAAAAACGCCGGGATATTTAATGGATACTTGTTTATCGGCACAAGATTCTTATAAAGAATATTTAAATTATTATAAAATATCATTTGCAGAAAACGGCAGTATTGCGAATTGAATTATAGTAGTACCCCCTTGTCCTTTTTCGCCTTATACCATACTATTGTTTAGGGAATTATTCACATAAAGGAATGGTATGAAACAAGGAACCCTGCTTATCCACAACGGCCATGAATCGGACCCCGCTACCGGAGCTTTGGGAACGGCGATAATACAGACATCAACCTTCGCCCAGACAGACCTTACCAAACACCCCGAATTTGACTATGCCCGATCGGGAAATCCTACCCGGAAAGCCCTGGAGGAAATGATCGCAACCCTGGAGGGCGGGGCAAAAGGGTACGCCTTTGGCAGCGGGTTGGCGGCCATTTCATCGGTCATCGGGGTTCTGGCCGCCGGGGATCACCTTATCACTGCGGAGGATATCTACGGCGGTACCTTCCGGATTCTCAATACCTTCTATAAACGCTGGGGGCTGGAGGTCACGGCGGTAAATACCGCGGACCCGGATAATATCCGGCGGGCGATCAAACCCAATACCAAGGCGCTGTATCTGGAGACCCCTTCAAACCCCCTGCTCAAAATTACCGATTTACCCGCCTGCTTGGCCATTGCCCGTGAGACCGGCCTTATATCTATAGTAGACAATACCTTTATGAGCCCCTATATACAGCGGCCCCTGGAACTGGGGGCGGACATCGTGGTCCATTCGGCGACGAAATTCCTGGGGGGCCACAGCGATGTGGTGCTGGGGCTGGCGGTAACCCGGAACGAGGAACTGGGGCAGCGGGTGTATGCCCTGCAGAACAGTTTCGGCGCGGTGCCGGGGCCCTGGGATGTGTGGCTGGTGATACGGGGGATCAAGACCCTTAAGGTGCGCCTTGACGCCCAGCAGGCATCTGCCCTTAAACTGGCCCGCTGGCTTCAAAGCCATAAAAAGGTGACTGCGGTGTATTATCCCGGGCTGGAGGGGCATCCGGGTAAGGCAATTCACGAAAAGCAGGCCTCGGGCGCCGGGGCGGTGCTGTCCTTTAAGACGGAGACCACCGCGCAGGCCCTGGATTTCCTGGGCAAGATTAAGTACACGGTGGTGGCGGAGAGCCTGGGGGGTGTGGAATCCAACGCCACCTACCCGGTACGCATGAGCCATGCCTCCATGCCCCCCGCCGAACGGGAACGCCTGGGCATCACCGATACCCTGATACGGATTTCCCTGGGGCTTGAGGATGTTGAGGACCTTATCGCCGATTTTGACCAGGCGTTGGGATGATTGGGCAATGGAAGGAATTCCTAATTTAACCACAGACCTCACGGACAACACGGACAAGGAATAAAGGTTCTTATCAAGCTTGCCGGTGAATCCAAAGCGAAAATCATAAGGATTGTCCGTTAATCTGTCTGTGAGGTCGACTTTTCCACTCTTTGGGTGGAAAAGTGGTTTTTTCGAATTTAGAATTCCTGGGCCCACGGGGTTTGGGGCCTTGACATTTTTACGAGTGGTTGCTATTGTCATATTTTACCTATATACATTGTAGGAGATAGTCGTCAACGGAGAAGCGGAACGGATGAAGTACGATACCATGGTTATCCATAATCCCCAATCAGAAGCCGGGCATCTGAAAGATGCCTTGGGGGCGGTTGTTCTGCCGGTGTATCTCTCCACAACCTATGCCCAGAACGGGCTGGGGAACTATCAGCGGTACATGTATATCCGGGGCGGTAACCCTACCAGGAACGCCCTGGAGGAATTGGCTGCCCGGCTTGAAGACGCCCGGTATGGTTTTGCGTTTTCTTCGGGGATGGCAGCCACCAGCGCGGTGTTCAACCTCTTCAGTGCCGGTGATACGATACTGCTCAACAACAATGTGTACGGCGGCACCTTCCGCTATGTATCGAATCTTTTTCAGCGTCGCGGCCTTGGGTATCATTTGGTGGACAATTTCAACACCCTTGACTTTGCCGCCCTGACCCCTGATGTCAAGGCCGTTTTTATCGAGACCCCTTCAAATCCTTTGTTGCAGGTTACGGACATTCGCAGGGTTGCTGATGCGGCCCACAAAAAGGGCATCACCGTTGTTGTTGACAATACCTTTATGACCTCCTATTTCCAGAAACCATTGCAGCTTGGCGCGGATATTGTGGTGTACTCGGCGACAAAGTATTATTCGGGACATTCCGATATACTGGCGGGCTTAGCGCTGGTGAACGATACTGCCTTGGCGGAACAGCTCAAGTTCCTGCAAAACACCCTGGGCAATGGCCTTTCCCCCCAGGACAGCTATATGCTGCAGCGGAGCATCAAGACCCTGCCGCTCAGACTGGACCGGCATGAAAAAAACACCAATACGGTGGTTGCCTATTTACAGGCCCATCCAAGGGTGGCAAAAGTTTTTTACCCCACCGTGCCGGATGAGGAGCGGCGTATCCAGGCGGCTCAGAGTGCCGGCAACGGCGCGGTACTGTCCCTGGTTTTAAGTGACGGCTGCGATCCCGCCAGGTTTATTGCGGCTCTTTCCCTGTTTGATCTGGCGGTAAGCCTGGGCAGTGTGGAATCCCTGGTCTGCCATCCCGCCAGCATGACCCACGAATCCTTTCCGGCGGACCTGCAAAAAAAGGTGGGGATAGAACCAAACCTGATACGGCTTTCGATTGGGATAGAAAACATAGATGATCTGATTGCGGATCTGGAGCAGGCTCTCGTGTACTGTACCAGACAGGCCACATAATTTGTTACCCATTGAGACATTTTTGGTCTCAATTATTTTTAACCCGGTTCATCTATTTGATGAATCACAAAGGAGCATAGAATGAAAAAGCTGATCGTTATTTTGGTGGCATTTGCTTTGGTGTTTACCGCTTGCAAGGGCAAGAAACAACAGCAAGCCGAATCGAGCCTCGACAAGATCAAGGCGGCGGGGGTACTCACCATCGGTACCGAGGGAACCTACCCGCCCTTCAGTTTCCACAATGAAGCCAACGAACTGGTGGGCTACGATGTGGAAATCGCCCGGGAAATTGCGAAAAAGCTGGGGGTTACGGCAAAGCATGTCGAGTCCCGCTGGGATTCCCTCATCATCGGTGTTGACTCAGGCCACTGGGATACGGTGATCAACCAAGTGGGGATTAATCCGGATCGCCAGGCAAAGTACGATTTCTCCACCCCCTATTCCTACAGCCGGGGCGTGCTTATCGTTCACAATAACAATACGGATATTAAAGCCTTTAGTGATTTGAAGGGCAAGAAATCCTCCCAGACCGTAACCAGCAACTGGGCAAAGTTGGGTGAGTCAAACGGCGCGGAAATTGTGGGCACCGATGGTTTCAATCAGTCCGTGGACCTTGTTATCTCAGGCCGTGCCGACGCCACCATTAACGATGATGTTACCTTTTATGATTACACCAATCAGCATCCCGCAAGCCCGGTGAAGATCGTCGCCACTTCCGACGACATAACCGCCAATGGGGCAATCATAGCCAAGAATCAGCCGGAACTGCTGGCGGCCATTAACAAGGCCCTGGACGAATTGCAGAAAGAGGGAACCCTCAAGGCAATTTCTGAAAAGTACTTTGGCAAGGACATTTCGGTAAAGTAGTATGGAGCAGGATTGGCCGCGGATCATAAAAATAATAAGCGAATCTCTGTGGCCTATCCTCAAAGCAGGATTACTGTTGACCATGCCCATGACCGTCGCGTCTTTTGCGGCGGGCATGGTGATCGCCGCCATAACGGCTTTCATGCGGCTTTCAAAACACAAGCTGCTGCAGAAAATCGCGGAACTGTATGTTTGGGTTTTCCGGGGGACTCCCCTGCTAGTTCAGTTGTTCATCGTGTTTTACGGGCTGCCCAGTATCGGCATACGGCTCAACGCGGTGCCCTCGGCCATTATTGCCTTTTCACTTAATGTGGGGGCCTATTGTTCGGAAACGATCCGGGCCTCCATTCTTGCCATCCCCAAGGGCCAGTGGGACGCGGCCGCTTCCCTGGGCATGACGGGCCCCCGCTCTTTGTGGCGCATCATCGCCCCCCAGAGCCTGGCCATTGCCGTCCCGTCCCTGAGCAATAGCTTTATCAGCCTGGTGAAGGACACATCCCTTGCCGCAAATATTACGGTGGTGGATATGTTCATGGTTACCCAACGGGTGGCCGCCCGAACCTACGAGCCCATGCTGCTGTATTGTCTGGCGGCGCTGATCTATCTGGCCTTCTCGACCATATTGACCTGGGCGCAGGGTGGGTTGGAATCGGCCCTGTCAAAAAACCGGGGAGCGGCATAATGGTACATCTTTCCCACATCAGTAAACAGTTCGGCGATCTAAAGGTACTGAAGGACATAAGTTTTCACGCCCCACGGGGGAAGACTACCGCCGTGATAGGCCCCTCGGGTTCAGGTAAATCAACGTTACTGCGCTGTATCAACCTGTTGGAAACACCCGATGCCGGGGAAGTTCGCATTGCCAATACGGCGGTTTCCTTTGACGATCAAAACGCAAAATCCCCTTTCCACCACCGGCTGCACCGCCGCGCAGAGATTCTCACCCTGCGGCAGCATACGGGCATGGTGTTTCAGGGCTTTCATTTGTTCCCCCACAAAACCATTCTGGAAAATGTGATGGAAGGCCCCGTGCAGGTTTTGAAACAACATCCGGACACGGTGCGTGACATGGCGCTTTCCCTGCTGGAAAAGGTAGAACTCATTGACAAAAAGGATTGCTATCCCGCGACCCTTTCCGGCGGGCAGCAGCAACGGGCCGCCATCGCCCGTGCCCTGGGCATGAAACCGGACGTGCTGCTTTTTGACGAGCCCACCAGCGCCCTTGACCCGGAACTTGAACGGGAGGTTCTCAAGGTGATCCGCGCCCTGGTGAAGGAAAACAACACCATGATCATCGTTACCCACAACCTGCTGTTTGCAAAAGAGATCGGCGACCTGGTGGTGTTTGTTGACGGTGGACAGATTGCCGCTACCGGAACCCCGGCGGAGATTTTCGGCGGACACACCACGAAGCGGGCGGGGGAATTTATCGCCGCGATGCTGCCGCCGATGGAGTATGCGATTTAACGGTTGCGGGCAGGGCAAACTCATATTTGTAGGCCGAACTTCGGGTTTTCCATGAAACAAGGATTTTATCCACGGATTACACGGATGGTACGGATGAACACGGATAGAATACAAAATTCTTTATCTTATCCGGGGAACCGAAGGTTCCATTCATCCGTGTAATCCGTGGACTTTCTTCATTCTTTATCTATACGATGGATATTACTTAGCAAGTATGCGCTGGCCTGGGGCAGTTCCCTTTATCAAGCGGATGGACTATAGTGGGGATAATGCTTTATACGCTGATGCACAAAACTATCCCCGTTGCCGCACTAGAGATTGATGAAGTTACCATTGGTATTCTCAGCATCCCCGAAGTGTATCATTTGGAACATCTGCCCGTGGGTGTTCCCCACCAGGAGGGACGTATAGACCGGGGCTTGCTCAATGATTGGTGGCTGGGCAGGGCGATCCCCGCAAGCCGATCCGGGCTGCGGGATGTTTTGGCCGTATTGGGGGTCAGGCACAGCCGGGAACTCCTGGTAAAATGTTTGGGCTTGAGTCTCTCCGACCAGTATTGGCTATGCCCGCAAGGAAAATCCCTTACCTGGGAGGACATCAATTTTTTTGAAAATGATTTTTCCGAAGATGTGGGGAATGCCCTTTTCGGCAGGACAAGCGGAGACGGGGAACTTAACCTCATGTCCCCGGATAACACTTCCGACGGCTGGCTTAAAAAGAAGTGGGTTATCGCCGATGGAAAGCGGGTCCTCCTTAAAGGGGGGAGCCCGCCGTATTATCAGGAGCCTTTTAACGAGGTTTTGGCGTCACGGATCATGGATAGGCTGGGTGTGCCCCATGTTCCCTACACCCTTACCTGGGACGGGGAGCAGCCCCTAAGCGCCTGTGAAGATTTTATCAACCCCAATACGGATTTGGTTAGCGCCTGGCGTATATTCGGAAGCCAAAAGAAACCCAACCATTTTTCCAATTATCAGCACTATGTAAGCTGCGGTGAAAACTTTGGCATCCGGGGTATTCGGGAAAGTCTGGATCGGATGATCGCCGTGGATTATCTTATCGCCAATACGGATCGCCATTTCAACAATTTTGGCGCCATCCGGAATGCCGAAACCCTGGCCTGGATAGAGTCCGCCCCGATCTTTGACTGCGGTACCTCTATGTGGCATGACCAGGTTGAGGAACTCATAGCGCCTGCATATAAACTTGCCAGTAAACCCTTTAAATCCAATCATGCGGATCAGATAAAGCTGGTTAGTTCCTTTGACTGGCTCAATCCTGCCGCGCTGCTGGGTATTGATGAGGAATACGGCGAATTGCTTAAACAGAGTGTGGTTATTGATGACAAACGGCGGAGTAAGTTATGCTGGGCGCTGAAAAGACGGGTAGAGATGTTGATGGATGCTACGGCGCTTGCACACTAAAACACCATCCTCCATCGATATGCCAAAACACAGCAATACGGTGACCGGAATAGAAATAGCCCATTTAATATACATTGATACTTGAAGCGGCTTTAGCAAATACACCCTTATCCGTTACGGGCAAATAACCGGGGACGAATTCTATATTCCCCTGGCAAAACTGTTTGTATCTTCCCCATAAAACAGACGGATTGACTTTTTTTTAAACAGCTGCTATAGTTCAGCCGGACAGGAGAAAC
>BNUW01000058.1 GCA_025997655.1 Spirochaetia bacterium | reverse complement strand
CCGAAGGCAATGGAATTGAGATCGCTTTCACCAAAATCGTTTTTAAGCCAGGGGGCAAGCCGGGCGTTCTGGCCGATTTGAGCATAGAACCACCCGGTTTGTATATCGTAGTAGGTGTAGCGGTTCAGGTAATTTTTTTCCTCAAGCTGGGATTCGAGGATTTTTAACAGTTCCGCTATTTTTTCAGTATTCCCGTTATAAATATTGATCCGTATCAAATAAAAAACCGCCCGGCTTGCAATCTCGTGCTGGTTTTTTTCCTGGGCCTTGAATAATGAGCGGTATGCCATTTGTTCTGCTCGCGCCTTATCGTTACGGAAAAAGGCCAGCTCCGCCCAGGCCAGGTCGTCCATGCCGCAGGTAACGCCGCCGTCAATTTCCGCTGCAAATGGCGACATCTCCGTTACCGCATTGATGTACCGTTCTATTTCCCCCTTTTCCGCGCTCTGTACCCGGCACAGATAGGAACTGAGCAGGGTCTGGACCCGGAGACCCGGATACTCCCGGCCGCTAAGCTGATAGTAATGGTGCGCCCGTTCAAAATACTGCACATAACCGTAGTCCCGGGTATGCATACAGGTTATGAAGCCGATGAATCCCAGGTTGAAATAACAGCCCATCAGAATACGGTTGCTGCGAATGTTTGACGCTTCCAACGGACCTACTGCGTCCGCCGGACCTACTGCGTCCGCCGGACCTACTGCGTCCGCCGGACCTACTGCGTCCGAAGCCTCCATCCTGGCAATGATATCCTTTAGCCCCGCAGACGCTTCGTCAAACCGTTCCAGAGCGATAAGAATGCGCATACGGGTAAGGCCGGCCAGGGGATTTTCCCGGAACAGGGATTCCGGCGCCCGGTCCAGAATCTCCAGTAGAAAAAGGGCGGCGGCAGCGGGCAGTAACTGGGGCAGGGAATACACCACTTTAAAAAACGTATCGTAGTCCCCGGCCTTCTCAAAATAACTGAGGGCGTCCATCCGCAGATGATTCTCTTCGCACCAGCGGGCTGCGGTGATATAGACCTCCCGTGTCTCCTCCGCCGAAAGTTCCCCTTGTATCGTGTGCAAATATTCCAGAAAAAAATGATGAAGACGCCATACGTTCAGGTAGGGATCGTACCGGACAAAGGATCCAAGCCGTCCCAGCTCTTCCAGCGCCGCAGGGGCTGCCAATGCGGAAAGAATATCCATGCTCAGATGATCTATCAGGGAAATCTTGACGAGAAATTTTCTTAAGTTCCTTGAGATGCCCGTAATAATTTCACTTTCAATAAGCTTAAAGATATTTAGTTTTACTGCGGACGGGGTGTACCGTATCGCCCGGACCTCCGACCTAAGCGCCAGAACCGCCAGATGTATGGCAAAGGCCCAGCCTTCGGTATCACGGTATACATCGTCATACACACCGGGATGCACGTGAAGCCCCTGGAGTTGAAAATACGCACGGGTTTCATCCGGGGTAAACCGCAGATCGTCCTCGCTTATCCGGGCCAAATGCCCCTTGGAGAGCAGGGGGATGGTATGTATCTTAGGTTCCGTCCGGGAAATAAGTACGGAGGTAATGTTGGGGAAGGGGCTGGTGATGGAATGTTCAAGGAAGCGCAGCACCGAAGGTTCCCGGATCAAGTGAAAATCGTCGTAGACAAAAATATATTTCCGGTCCGGCATAATATCATCATGGGGAATTCGCAGGTACCTTTCAAATTTCTCTTCCGTATCGGGGAACCCAATCTCCCGCAGCTTTGCCGCAGTATCACTGTTGGTAAACTCAACGGCCCGGCAGAAATTGTCCCAGAAACGCAAGCCCAGGTTATCCCGCTCAAAAAGCTGTGTCCAGACCGTCACCGCGTTGTACTTACGCGCAAAGGAGTAGACCGCCTGAGTCTTCCCATACCCGGCGCCGGCGGTGACCGTCACAATGGGACTCTTAACCGCCTTTTCCAGCAAATCGTCGAGCCGGGGCCGCTCTAAATAGAGCTGGTTATTCGAGGCCATGGGGACATTACTATAAAACAACTGATCCGGCATTCTACACCTTAATCCGTGGACACGAAGCCAAGGGGCCTCTAAGGGCGGGCGGGAATGCTAAATTTTTAACTAAAAGCGTTTATTACCGTTTTTAACATTCATTACATAGACCTATACTATAACAGTATTTAGAAAGCGGGTCAAGAAAAATCGGTATAATCCACAGGGCCAGCGCATACTTATAGGCTGAACTTCGGGTTTTCCATGAAACAAGAATTTAATCCACGGATTACACGGATTAACACGGATAAAATAAGAAATTGTATTTCCTATCCGTGTATATCCGTGTAATCCGTGGACTCTTTTCATTCTTTATCTATTCGATGGATATTACTTAGCAAGTATGCGCTGGCCCTGGTATAATCCAGGATAAACGCATAAGAGAAGAATTTACCGGAGGCGCCGAAGGCGACTAAGGGGAAGAAGAGGATACTCCCTTCCTTCGTCGACTTTGGCGCGGTTTTTCTTATTCTTCTTTTTTGTTACAAGGATTACACCCCCTGCCTGTTCCGCCGGATCAGGTCCAACGTGGTCTGCACCGTCGCAGGTTGATACCCTTTCAGGGGCAGTATCCGTTCGTGGATGGCATCAATGATCCAGCTTACCTGGGGGAAGTAGAGTTCCTCCATTTCCGCCGCCGGGGTAATCCAGTTACGGCTTCCCACCACCCCCACCGGCGCGTCCAGGTAATCAAAGGCCATGGTCTGGATGTTGCTCGCCACCGTATGAAGGTAGGAGCCCCGTTCCGCAGCATCACTGGTGAGCAGTAGTTTTCCTGTTTTTTTGACGGACTCAATGATCTTCTCGTAGTTCAAGGGGTTGATAAAGCGAAGGTCGATCACCTCGGTTTCCAGCCCGAAGTCGGCCTGGAGTTTTTTCGCCGCATCCATGGCCTTGTACAGGGTCGCCCCCAGGGTAACGATGGTAAGGTCCTTCCCCTGCCGGCGTATGGCGGGCTCCCCTTCGGGCACTTCGTAGTAACCCTCGGGAACGCCGCCTTTCTCGAACTGTTCGCTCATGTCGTAGAGAAGCTGGCTTTCAAAGAAGATCACCGGGTCGGTGCCGCGAAGGGCCAGGTTGAGCATACCCTTGGCATCGTAGGGGGTGGCGGGGAAGTAGGCCTTGAGCCCCGGGATGTGGGCCACCAGGGCCGCCCAGTCCTGGCTGTGCTGCGCGCCGTACTTGTTGCCCACCGAAACCCGGACCGTAAGAGGCATCTTGAGGAGCCCTGCGGACATGGACTGCCACTTGGATGCCTGGTTGAAGATTTCGTCACCCGCACGGCCCAGGAAGTCGCAGTACATCAGTTCTACTACCGCCCGGCCGCCGGAAAGTGCGTAGCCTACACCGGAGCCCACGATGGCCCCTTCGGATATGGGGCTGTTGAAGAGCCGGTTGTAGGGCAGTAATTCGGTGAGGCCCCGGTACACCGCGAAGGCCCCGCCCCAGTCCCGGTTTTCCTCGCCCCATGCCGCCATGGTGGGGTCGATGGCAAAGCGATGGGCCATGGCTTCAAAGAGGGCGTCCCGGTACTGGAAAGCCTTGTTCTTGGAAACCGGTTTGCCCTCCGCGTCAAAGCCGTAGCGGGACTTTCCTGCCAGTGCCTTGACCCGTGCATTTTCCGCCAGGGGCTCGGAAAGTTCGGGCTTGCGGTCATCCAGCTTTTCTACTTTGCCGTTGGAGAACATTACCGATTCGATAAAGGCGCCGCCCAGCCGGGAGGAAACTTCGTCATTCACCGACAGTTTTACTACTTCCGTGAGCTTGGCGTTTATGTGGGCACGGAGGGCGTCCAGTTCAGTCTTGTCGGCGATTTTGTTTTCAATAAGGTACGCGCCGTAGGATTCGATGGAATCCGCTTCCTGCCAGAGTTTGACCTCCTCGGGGGTACGGTAACTGGATGCGTCCGAGGGGGAGTGGCCGGAGATGCGGTAGGTGAGGGTGTCCAGGAGTACCGGACCCTTGCCCGCCAGGAGCAGTTTCTTTTTCCGGGTGATGGCGTCCGCCACCGCCAGCGGGTTGTAGCCGTCCACCCGCTCCGAGTGCATGTTATCCGGGTTGACCCCCGCGCCGACCCGGGCCATGACGCCGTAGCCCATGGTTTCCCCGGCGGTCTGGCCGCCCATGCCGTAGAAGTTGTCGAAGAAGTTGAACAGTATCGGTGGCGCGCCCCCGGCATCCTTAGGCCAGAGGGTGTGGTACTGATCCATGGCGGCCATCATCATTGCTTCCCAGACCGGGCCGCAGCCCATGGATGCGTCACCGATGTTGGAGACAACGATGCCGGGCTTCTTGTTGATCCGCTTGTACAGCGCAGATCCGGTGGCGATATCTGCGGAGCCGCCGACGATAGCGTTGTTGGGCATGGAGCCGAAGGGGGTAAAGAATGCGTGCATAGAGCCGCCAAGCCCCCGGGTGAACCCCGCTTTCCGGGCGAAGATTTCCGCCAGGGCGCCGTAGAGGACGAAGTTTTCCGCCAGGTCCCGCACATTCTTATAGGCGATTTTTTCAGCGACCGCCAGAGTTTCCCCCCCGAGGAAATCTTTCATTATATGCTCCAGCTTCTTTTCATCCGCCGCTTTTTGTGACAATTGCCAGATGGCGGAATAACACTTGGCCAGGATTTCCCCGTGGCTCCGGTGGCTGCCGAAAGTGAAGTCATCGATAGTAAGATTAACGCACTGTCCCACGGAGGACGCTTCCTGTCCCATACTCAGGTGGGCCGGCCCCTTATGGTTGTACTCAATCCCGTTCCAGGTTCCCTGGGTTTTAAAGGTGTTGATCATGGTTTCAAATTCCCGGATGGTCACCATGTCGTACCAGATCCGCTTGAGCCTGTCCGCGCCGTAAAGCTCTGTTTCCTTTTTGATGTCGCTCTTGTATTGATTAACCGGGATGTCCTTGAGCTTGAGCATCTCCGGTTTCCGCACCAGTTTTGGATCCACCAACTGTGATTTAGGCATTTCTTGTTCTCCTTGTTATTTTAGTCCACGGATTACACGGATGAACACGGATAATTCAATAAAAGTCTTCATCCGTGATAATCCGTGTAATCCGTGGACCTCTTTGATTTATTTTATGCTCCACACCGCCTCACGGATCAGTTCACTGACCGTGGGGTGGGGGAAGATGAGCTGCTTCACATCTTCGATCCGCAGTTCCTGTTCGATTAATACGGCGCCGCCCCAGATAAACTCCGAAGCGTAGGCCCCAACGGCATGGACTCCCAGGATACGCCGGCTTGATGCATCGGCAATTACCTTTACTTCCCCCGGCCCGGTGAAGGTGTTTTCCGCAACGAAACGGCCGGAAGCCCACATGGGCGCCGATGCCTTGAGTACGGCAATTCCCTTTGATGCCGCTTCCTGCTCGGTCATCCCCACGCCGGCGGCTTCGGTGACACCGTAGACCGCCCAGGGTACGGCATTGTACCGCATCCTGTTAGTGATACTGTCAGTTCCACCCAGGCTTGTTAGTATATCTGCCACCGCCACTTCCGCCATACGGTAGGCCGAATGTGCCAGGAGGCTCTTCCCGGTTACATCCCCGGCGGCCCATATACCCGGCACGTTGGTCCGCATCCGGTCATCCACGTTGACCCCCTTGGGCGTAATGTCCAGCCCCGCAGCTTCTGCGCCCCAACCGGTGAGTACCGGACGGCGGCCCACCGCCACGAGCACCAGGTCGGCCTCGACTTTCTCAGCGGCCCCTGTTTTGGTAGTAAAGTGAACCGTGGCGCCTTCGATCTTTTCAACCTTGCAGCCAAGCTTAAAGGTGACGCCCTTCATCGCCCCGCGGAGCAGGGGCGCCTGGTCCTTGTCCATAAAGGGGATGATCTCCTCCATCATTTCGATGACCGTAACCTCCGCGCCCAGGCTGGAAAAGAGCCCGGCGAATTCCACCCCGATAACCCCGCCGCCAATGACGGTGAGCCGCTTGGGAACCGCAGCAATGCTGAGGAGGCCGGTGGAATCCACCACGTGCTGATTGTCCTTGCTTCCCGGTATCGGCGGGATAGCCGGAACGGATCCGGTGGAAACAAGGATGGTTCGCGCCTCATGATCCCCGGTTCCGCCTGCGCTTAAGGTTACCTTCACCTTTCCCGGCGTGGTGTTCCGTGGCGGAGCAATAATTTCCCCCCGGCCAACAGCCACCTCCACGCCGATGCGCTTCATCTGTTTGCCAATCCCCTCCCGCATTTTTGCCGAAACCTCTTCCTTCCACTTTTGGATAAGAGCCCAGTCAAAGGAAACATCCTTGGCGTTGACGCCGAATTTTCCCGCCTCCTTTGCGTGGACATAGAGCTTTGCCGAATTGAGCAGGGTCTTGGTGGGGATGCAGCCCACATTCAGGCAGGTCCCGCCAAGGTATTGTTCTTCTATTAACAGCACCTTCTTCTTTTCATGTCCCAGCCGTTCCGCCGCAAGGTATCCCCCCGGCCCGGCCCCGATGATAATGGTATCGTACACTTGCTACTCCTTACATTGCCAGGGTGAGATCGATGTCCGCCACCGCCTCACCCAGGGCCTTTAAGAACCGCGCCGCAGGAGCGCCGTCCACCACCTGATGATTGATGGTCAGGCTTAACCCGATATGGGGCAGGAATTGGACGCCGCAGCCGTCCTCGTCATCCGCTCCGTCAACCGCCACCGGCTTAAGCTCAATAGTGCAGACCCCCAGGATGCCCACCTCCGGGGCATTGAGTATCGGGGTAAAGCTGGAAACCCCCATGCTTCCCAGGTTGGTCACCGTGAAAGTTGACCCCGAAAGCTCGTCGGGGCTGACGGCGCCTTTCTGACAGGCGGCGGCCAACCGCTTCGCCTCGGAGGAAATCTGCCGCAGGGACAGGAGGTTGGCGTTCCGGATCACCGGCACCATGAGGCCCCGTGGGGTATCCACCGCCACCCCCAGATGTACCCGCTCGTAGGTTTTCAGGGTGTCCCCGATTTTGAGGGCGTTCATAAAGGGGAAGCGGGGGAGGGTGCGGGACACGGCATAGAGTACCAGGTCGTTTACCGTAATCTTGGCAAACCCCAGTTCTTCCGCAGATCCCTTCATTCTGGCCCGCAATGTTTGGAGCCGTACCGCCGGTGCGCTGCTGTTCAGGGTAAGCTGGGCGCTTTCCGCCAGGGACTGGTGCATACGATCCGAGATAAGTTTGCGGATACCCTTGATGGCGGTTTCCGTGATCGCCCCTTCGCCCAGGTTGGCAATCGCCGCACCGGAGGCCGCCGCTGCTGTCACGCCGGAACCGGCCACCGCAGCCACTCCGCCGCCCGCAAGGTCTGCCGCAGTAACCCTGCCGCCAAGCCCGGACCCGGTCGCCGGTACAGTTCCGCCGACCGCCGCTGCCGCCCTCGCCGCCGCAGTTAATGCAGGCCTGTTTTGCAGGGCCGCCTGCACATCCCGCTCGATAATCCGTCCCCCCGGCCCGGAGCCCGCAAGCCCGCCGGTGGACAGCCCTTCCTTTTCCGCCAGATGTTGCGCACGGGGAGAGATAGCCCCCCCGCTTCCCGCCTGGCCCGCTGCAACGGGGGCCGAAGCGGGCGCAGCAACGGAAGCCGTCGCCTGGGGGCTAGTTCCTGACTCCTCCGGTCCTGAAGCGGCGGCGCCTGCACCGCCGGCTTTTTCCACCGCCGCACCGCCTACGGCGGCCGCCCAGTCTTCCCCGGGCTTTCCGAAAACCGCGATAGGCTCAAGGACGGGAATATCATCCCCACCCGCCCGGAGCAGTTTAAGAACCGTCCCGGCTTCCCCCGCAGGAACCTCGAAGGAGGCCTTATCGGTTTCCACCATACAGACCACGGAATCGGCGTCCACCGAATCCCCTTCCTTTACCTTCCACTCCGTCAGGATACAGGATTCCACCGTATTGCCCTGACGGGGCATAATCAGCACATGCGCCATAACAACTCCTTACACTGCAATATGTTTAACCCCCAGAGATTCCCGGGTAAGCACAATCCCCGCTTCAGCCAATTCCCGGGCCGCACTATCCGTCAACCCATCATCGGTGATGATACGGTCCAAATCCGACAGGGGCAGCACCGTAGAAAAGCCGAGTTTGCCGTATTTACTGGAATCCGCCACCAGCACCGTAGTTTCCGCGTGGGCCCTCATCGCCTTGACAATCTCCGCCCCCTCCATCAAGTGGGTGGTGATCCCCCTATCCAGGGTAAAGCCGTCGGTCCCCACAAAGGCAAGCCGCACATTCAGCCGGGAGATAGTTTCCTGGGCGATGGGCCCCACCAGGGATTCGGTGGCCCGCCGGAACTCCCCGCCGGTCATGGTAATCTGAAGGCCGGGGTTCATCCGGGCATTGGAAAAAACCAGGGTTGAATTGGTCACGATGTGAATATCCCGCTTCCCCATCAAATGCCGGGCAATCAGGGCGGTGGTCGTTCCCGCCTCAATCATGATCACATCCCCATCCCGCACCAGGGTCGCCGCCGCCCGGGCTATCGCGTTCTTCTGTTCCAGCCGCTCCCGTTGGCGTTCCATGATGTCCCGGTGTATAGCCGGTGCCGCGCCGCCCCGGGTCCTGAAAAGCCAGCCCTTATCCTCCAGTTCCTTCAGGTCCCCCCGGATAGTCACCTCGGATACGCCCAGATCCTGGGCCAGGACGCTTACCGATACGGCGCCGGTTTCCGAGAGTTTGCCGAGTATTGTTTGTTCCCTTTCGTTTAGCTCTGATATCACTTGCTATTCCCTTACGAAACTATTGTGATTATATAACAGTATGGGAGGAAGTGCAAGGGGATAAAAGAAGACGTTTAGAAATGATGAAAAATCGGCACATCCTATCCATGTTGCCCTTCCCCTTCCGGCGGACTATAATTTATACAAGATGAAGATATTTCACCTTGTATGGCTGTTCTGCCTTATCCCGGCCCTTTGCTTTGCTCAAATCGGGGGAAGTTTCGATATGGTCCTGGTGAAGGGGGGAACCTTCCTGATGGGAAGCGATTATGGCGGTGAAGAAGATGAAATGCCGGTACATAGGGTAACCCTTCGCAGTTTCTACCTGGGTGCCTGCGAAGTGACCCAGAAGGAATGGATCGCCGTAATGGGAAACAACCCCAGTACCTTTAAGGGCGATGCCCTGCCGGTGGAAACCGTAAGCTGGTATGAGGCGGTGGAGTTTTGCAATAGGTTAAGCCTTAAAGAGGGACTTACCCCCGCATACCACGGGACCGGCGCCGGCATCATTTGTGATTTTAACGCCAATGGTTACCGGCTGCCCACGGAAGCGGAATGGGAATACGCGGCCAAGGGCGGTGTTGGAGCAGAGGAGTTTCCCTTTGAATATGCCGGGGGAAACGATGTCGATGAGGTGGGCTGGTATGAGGATAATAGCGGCGGAACACCCCAGGCGGTAGGGACCAAGGCGCCCAACGGCCTGGGTCTCTACGATATGAGCGGCAATGTATGGGAATGGTGCTGGGACCGGTATGAGCGCTACCCGGCCGGTGACCAGACCGACCCCAGAGGTCCGGCGGGTCCCGCCTCCCCGCAGGGACGCCGCACGGAGGCACTCCGCACCGATAGGGGCGGGAGTTGGAACCATGGCGCGCAGTTCCTTCGTTCCGCAAACCGGGACGCCTATATTCCTTCGTACCGGTACTGGCTTCTGGGCTTCCGGCTCTGCCGCTCTGTTGTGCCATAATGAGGAAGAACTTATGAAAAAGATACGTTGCGTTATATGGCTATTCTGTCTTATCCCGGCCCTTTGTTTTGCCCAAAACGGGGCCGCCGCCAATATGGTTCTGGTTGAATGGGGGACTTTCCAAATGGGAAGCTCCACCGGCGAGGCTAATGAACAACCGGTACACACGGTGGTAATGCACAGTTTCTTTATGAGTAAGTACGAGGTAACTCAAGGGCAATGGAACCAGGTGATGGCAAAGGAAAACCCCAGTAATTTTAAGGGCGATACCCTGCCGGTGGAGAATGTTTCCTGGTATGAAGCGCTGGAGTTTTGCAATAGGTTAAGCCTTCAAGAGGGGCTTACCCCGGTGTACCGGGCGACCAAAAACAGGGTCACCTGTAATTTTAACGCCAATGGCTACCGGCTGCCCACGGAGGCGGAATGGGAATATGCGGCCAAGGGCGGGAAAAAGGATTACCTGGTATTTACCTATTCCGGTGGGGAAAAGCTGGATGAAGTAGCCTGGCATCACGGTAACAGCGGCAGTAAGACACACCCGGTGGGAACCAAGGCGCCCAATACTTTGGGCCTCTACGATATGAGCGGCAATGTGTGGGAATGGTGCTGGGACCGGTATGGAAGCTATGGCAATGGGGATCAGACCGACCCCAAAGGCCCTTCCGACGGCGAAACCCGGGTACGGCGCGGCGGGGGCTGGTTCTTTGGCGCCCAGTTCCTTCGCTCGACTGTCCGGAGCGAGTTCCCGCCAAATAACCGGAGCAATTACCTGGGCTTCCGGGTGTGCCGTTCCCTTACCTAAGGGAGGCGCCCCAGAGCCAGGGCAGCCACGCCAGGACCACCACCGCGGCCAGGATGAGCCGCCCTGCCACAGGCGGCTTTGCCCTCCCGGGCAGCCATCCGTTTCCGGCCTCCATTGGCAGCGCTTTTGCGAGCGCTTCGGCGCCGCTTAGTTCTATCATCAGGTTATCAATATCCCGGACAAAGTTTTTCCGGGTAATGGCGCCTCTCCGCTCCTGCACACGGCTGAGGATACGGAAGGATTCCCCAATGAGTTTCCCCAAAACACCGGGGAGCCGCAGGTCCCGCCGAATCGCTATCCTGGATACCATAATCAGCCCTTCCAGGGTTACTCCCCGCTGTATACCCGCCAGGAGAGCCCCTTCGGTAATCCTGAACATTCCCCGGGCAAAGAGGACCCGTCCGTAGGGGACCAACAGGTTAAAGGCCGCAATTCCCAGGACGATAAGAATGGTGACAAGGGGATTATTCCGCTTTCCCGCCAGAGCGGCAAGGAACCAGAAAAACAAGAACTGCAATACCCGGCAATAGGGATTCGGGTTAAAGACCAGGGCGGGCATCATAAGCAGCCCCGCCGCACAGAGTTCCCCGCTGCTGAACAAGCCTTCGTATACTTCCTGCCGCCGCTGCCTGAACCGCGAAGAGAATAAAAACCGCGAAGGCGACGAAGGAGAATGAAGAAGGAGGGAGGACTGACAAAGGGGCGCTTCTTCTTTCTTATTCACCTTAGTCGCCTTTGCGGTTAAAATTCTTCTTCCTTCTAATCCCGTCCGTTCCGCATACCACCGCGATCCCCGGATAAAGTATTCGCAGAAAAGCCCCAGGGCAAGGGAGGTGATGAGCCCCATAGCCAGAAATGGCGGCGTAATATACCTGACGCTTTGCCCAAAGACAAAGACCCGCGCCAACCCAAGCTGCGCTCCATTGGACAAAAGCGCCCCCAGGACACTGATCCCCGCCAGGCTCATTCGCTCGGTTAATAATCTTCGCAGACCGAACATGGTAAGGGCGGATACACAGGTACCGGTCAGGGAAAAGAGCAGGATGTACGAAAAGAGGGTCCCGGTGATAATCCCCTGTCCGACAACCTTTATCCCAATGAGCAGCAGAAACCCGCTTAGGGGAAGGATGTCCAGGGCCAGCATAAGGGGCAGGTTGGCGATACCCAGCCGCATAAAGGGCAGGGGTTTGGGGATCAGGTATTCAATGGTAGAGAGGAACAGGCAGAAGGCCCCCAGGATGGCGATGTTACCAGGTTGTGCTGTCCAGGATCTCGTTTTCATCCACGGTTCCTTCTATATATATGAATACCTTATTGGGCAGACAGGCCGTCCACTGGCCCCGGCGGCGCAGGTGTCCGGCGGCTACGCAGGTCTGATTCGTACAAGGGGAGGAGCGGACCCAGGCCTGCCCCTCACCAATTTCTACCACCGTTTCCCCTATGGGGCCGGAAAGGCGCAGGCTTTCCTGGAGGTTCCCCGTGTCCAGGGGAAATACCCAGGTTCCATCTTCGCCCTGAACAATTACGTGGGCGGCCGTGGCGGGTTTGGCGTAGATCGCCCAGGCCGAGAACACCGTCAGCCCCAGGGAAAGCGTGAAAGCCAGGAAATCAAGGGGCTTGAGGCTTAGACGCTTACTCATAACGCCATGGTATAAAATTTCAAGAAAGAATTTAACCACTTTTCCACCCAAAGAGTGGAAAAGTCGACCACACGGACCCTCACGGACTTTTGTTTAGAAATTTCATTCTTTTGTCCGTGTTGTCAGTGTGGTCTGTGGTTACTCCTCTGTATACTATTTGAATAGCAGCCCGCTTATCTATATAATCCTTGATAATGAACGGGCTTGTACTCCTTATCATTTCGGTTGTTGTTCTGGTTGCCGCCTATCTGTTCTACGGGCGCTACCTGGCCCGTACCTGGGGGATCGATCCCGCACGGAAAACCCCGGCCCAGGAATTTGAGGATGGGGAGGAGTATGTGCCCACTTCCCCGGCGGTGGTCTTCGGCCACCAGTTTGCTTCCATTGCCGGAGCGGGGCCTATTAACGGGCCGATTATCGCCGCTATGTTCGGCTGGCTGCCGGTGCTGCTCTGGCTCCTGGCGGGGGCCGTGTTCTTTGGGGCGGCCCATGATTTTATCGCCCTCTATACCTCGGTAAAGAACAAGGGAAAGTCCATAGGGTATGTGATAGAGTTGTATGTGGGTAAGGCGGGCAAGCGGCTATTCCTCATCTTTGTCTGGCTTTTTTCGGTCCTCATCGTCGCCGCCTTTGCCGACATTGTGGCGGGGACCTTTGCAGGGATTGATGCCGGGGGTTCCGGCCGCAATTCGACCAATGCGCAGGTGGCAACCGCTTCCGGCGCGTTTATCCTCGCTGCCCTGGGCTTGGGCTTTCTTATCAGAAAGAAAAAGGCATCCGATTTGGCAAGCGGCATCATCGCGGTGGACCTGCTCATTGTCTGTATCGTCCTGGGGCTCTTTTTCCCCTTTTTTTTACCCCGGTCCCTGTGGCTCTACATCATATTCGCCTATATATGTATCACCTCCGTGACGCCGGTCTGGCTCTTAGGACAGCCCCGGAACTATCTCAGTTCCTTCCTGCTCATCGCCATGGTCGCCGCCGCCTTTTTAGGGGTGGTGTTTACCGCGCCGGAACTTTCTATCCCCGCCTTTACGGGCTTTGAGGTTGATGGCAATTACCTGTTTCCCGCCCTGTTCATCACCATCGCCTGCGGGGCTATCTCGGGTTTTCACAGCCTGGTGGCAACCGGGGCGGCTTCCCGGCAGATCAATAATGAAAAGCACATGCTTCCTATTTCCTACGGGGCTATGCTGGTGGAAACCCTGGTTGCCGTCCTGGCCTTGATTGCGGTGGGCTCCCTGGCGCAGGGGGGGGCGCTGCCCCGGGGTACCCCGCCGGTTATTTTCGCTACCGCCGTTTCCGGTTTCCTTCACCAGATAGGTCTGCCCATTCAGGTTTCCTTTACCATCGTGTCCCTGGCGATTTCTTCCTTTGTGCTTACTACCCTGGATACGGTGTCCCGGCTCGGGCGGCTTTCCTTTCAGGAGCTTTTTTCCCGGGTCAGAATACTTTCCGGTAAACCGGCGGCGGCAATCGCCACCCTGGGGCCCGCCTACTTTCTCGCCGTAACGGGCTATCAGAAAATCTGGGCTCTCTTCGGCGCGGCGAATCAGCTTTTGGCGGCTCTTACCCTTATCGCCTGCCTCTTTTTCCTAAAAAAGACAAAGCGCCGCTTTTTCATGCTCCTTATCCCTACGCTTATCATGCTGGCGATTACCTTCAGCTCCCTTGCCCTGACCATTCGGGACAAGGTTTCCCTGCTGGTAAACCGTAGTTTTACTATCGCCGCAGACGGTGCGTTCAAGGAGAACGGTGCGTTCTGGGAGAACGGGCTGCAATTGGTTGTCGCCGCCCTGCTCCTGGTTCTGGGAATCATGGTGGCCGTCTCCTGCGCACGGAAACTCTGGGGAAAAGCACCATGAGGGCATCCTCCGCAAAGAACCGTATCTTCTTATTTTTAACCGGCGGCAAATATACGGGTATGCAGAATGAACGGGAGATCAACGGCGTAATCCGCCTGATTGTCCTTAACATCACCTATACCATCGTTGCCCTTATTATTCTTGCCCTGGGGGTAACGGATATACGGCGGGGGTATGTGGATCAGGGGTTTCTGCAGCTCATCATCGGGTTTCTGATTTTCTCCAACCTGTTCCTCCTGCGTACCGAATTCCCCTTCATCGTGGGGGGGCTCATTGTAACCGCCCTCTATGGCGCTTTCTGCGGAATGGTCATTTTTACCAAGAACAACACCGGGGGTTTTGACTGTGTCTGGATCTATTCCTACCCCTTGATGTCCATCTTTACCCTGGGAATGCCCCTGGGCCTTGTCCCCGCGCTTGTCCTCTTCGCGGTGGTCATCCTGGGTACCTTTGGGATCGGAGTTGCGGCGGTGGATTATTCCCTTACCCAGGCAGCCCTGATCTGCGCCGTATATTTTTTTGTTCTGGCCCTGACGGTGATCTACGAAGTGGTCCGTTCCATCAAGGATACCTGGCTGATGCGTCAGGACCGGTATATGAACATGGTTCTTGCCAACAGCCCCGATACCATCCTTATCCTGGACAGCGCAAATTGCTTTGTGTACTGCGCGGATATATTTCTCAAACAGATGCGGGTAAAGAGTTTCGAGACCATCAGGAACCATCATTACCGGGAGATATTTGCCGCCTTTGGGACGCCTGAGCAGATTGACAGCCTTGAAGTGGAGTTTCGGCGTGCGAAGAAAAAGAAATGCCCCGTGGTGGTGGAGAAGGTCATAGACATGCGCGGGGACGGCCAAAGCCGGAATTACGAAATACACTATACCCCCATGTTCAATGACGAGGGACGTTACCAGGGGGCCTTTATCCTGTTCCATGACACCACGGAAATCAACAACGCGAAACAGCGGGCGG
>BNUW01000057.1 GCA_025997655.1 Spirochaetia bacterium | reverse complement strand
ACGGCATTACGGGAAGCGGCGCGGGTTCTCAAGCCGGATGGCGTGGTGTATATGGCGGACCTGTACGCTCCGGGGGAAACGGCGGAATTTCCCGGCCTCCCCTGGAGGGTCGAAAAGCGGGAAACCCTGGTTACCCGATTCGCCGCCGCAGGTTTCCGGGTCTGCTGTTTTGAGGACCACAGCGCAGAATTACTGTCCTTTTGGGCCGGGATGCTGTTTAGTAATACTAACGGCATTTCCGATGGCGCCCGCCTGCCCCGTGGATTCAGGGCAGGCTACTTCCTGGCGGTATTGGAACGGGAGCTATTTACCCCGGAAAGCCTCCGGGAGTACCAGCGGGAAAAGCGTCAGGAAGCGGAACGCCGCGCCCGGGAAAACAGCCCCTTTTACCGAGAACATGCCGGGGGTTTTATTGATGCGAACACCATTGCTGAGCAGGGGGAGCGTATGCTCTGCGTACCCCTGGGAGAGGTGGCCCGTATCCGCACCCTGCACACATCCGGCAGCACCGGTGCGCCAAAGCGGGTCTGGTTCACCGAGGGGGACATGGAACGGACCGTTTCCTTTTTCTCCCGGGGCATGCGTCCCCTGGTACGGGAGGGCGGGACCTGCGTTGCCATGCTCTCCAACGATACCCCGGGCAGCGTGGCGGATCTGCTCCGCCGGGGACTTGCCCGGAACGGCGTCAACTGCATAATACACGGCGCCATAAATGGGCCGGAGGCGGCGGAGAGGGCGGCGGGGGCTCAGTGCTACGTAGGGCTTCCGGCGGAACTCTTCTGGCTCTGCCGTTACGCCCCCCAACTGCGCCCGGAAACGGTGCTCCTCTCGGCGGATTATGTGTCCGACAGTATTACTACGGTCCTCGCCGAGGAATGGGGCTGCCGGGTCTTTACCCACTACGCCCTGACCGAAACCTGCTACGGTCTGGCGGTACAGTGCTGTTCCCAGGGGGGCCATCATTTACGGCTGGAGGATTATATCGTGGAGATCATCGATCCCCTCATCGGGGCGGAACTCCCCCCGAATCAAGAGGGGGAGATCGTCCTTACCAGCCTTTCCAGCGAGGCCATGCCGCTGATACGCTGTCGCACCGGAGACATCGGCAGCCTCATCAAAACACCCTGTGAATGCGGCAGCCCCCTCCCCCGGCTGGGCAAAATCCGGGGACGAGGGGAATACCTGAAAAACCGCATAAACATACACATGCTGGATGACCTGCTCTTCGCCCTGCCGGGTATCAGGGCTTACCGGGCTGCCCTGGAAAAGGGGCTCCTCCGGCTCACCCTGGAAGGCGGCGCGGCGAATGAAAAAAATCTGTCGGAACAACTGGGCATTGAGGTCAGGGTGGAATATGGGGCAGCTTTTCCCTACGGGGGAAAGCGGAAATTGGAAAACATTGAATAAATGAGACAGTTCCAAAATTAAGAATTAACCACTGACCGCACTGACAAAAAATGAGATTACAAAGCCAAAGTCCGTGTAGTCCGTGTGGTCTGTGGTTAATTGATTCCTATTTTGGAACTGGCTCCATTACTATTTCTTTTTCGTGTGTTTCGTATTTTTCGTGGTTTTTTCTTCAATTTTGAAACCGGCTCAAATAATATACTCACTTGCACCGCGGTTTATCAGCGCCGGCGCCCCGAAGGTCGCTCATCTTTTTCAGGGCGGTGTCGGAGAGAAACACTATCCCCGTTTCTTCCCCCGCCAGGTTTTCCCCCTGCAGCCGTATGCCGTTATCGTTTTCCCCGTAGGCCAATTCCAGGTAGCGCCGGTACAAGCTGCCCGTATCCTCGTCTATTACTTCCAAAACCGCGTTAGCGGCGGTGATATGATCCGTGGCGGTATGTTCCAGGAGCTTTGCACAGAGCCCGTCGAAGAGCCGGCGCAGTAACACTGCCGCATCCGTATGGCCGCGTAGTTTTTCTGCAAGCTCCAATATGGTTTTATCAATAAGGCTCTCCGGTTCCATAGCTCCTACTCCTTATAGTTTAACAGGTGCTTATAATCATCAGGATAATCGGCGTCCAGGGTGCAGCCCCGGTCATCCACGGGCAAAAAAACGGTCTCCGGTAAAAAAGCGTTCAGCGCCGCCTTTAAGCCGCCGCCGCCGTCAAATTCATTGCGCAGATAATCCAGACAAGCCGCATGTATCAGGGGCGGATGGGCGCTCATCCCCCGGTAGCTTGGGATAACTACCTTACAGGGATGCAGGCGCATCTCGCGAAGCAGGGCGGTATAGGTTTGGGGATGTATTTTGGGCATATCTCCGGGCAGTACAAATACCGATTCAAGGGGCCACATTACCGCCCGGGATATGCCGATGCGCAGGGATTCCATCATATCCGAATCGGCGTAGCGCGGATTGTATGCCGTTAGTACAAATGGGTAGTTCCGGTGAAGAATAACCTGCTCTATATCCTTTCCCCTATGGCCCACCACCAGCACAATATGGTTAATCCCCGCCCGGATCATGCTGTCAATGGTACATTCAATTAACGTACACCCGTTCATGGGAAGCAGGGGCTTAAAGTCCTTCATCCTGGTAGACAATCCGGCGCAGAGAATTATACCGGCGCTTACCCTTGAGCTATCCACGGCTGAATTACCTCAGTCCCTTATACGAAAGCCCCGCTCCGATGGCGGTGGTATATTCTGCGTCCACCGGGTACTCAAAATGCAGGGTGTACATGATACCTATGGCATCCAGGATTTTCTTGCCGATGGGGTTGTGGCTGCCGTTGCCCACCACGATAACCCGGTCGGTGTTCTTACTCTTGGCGGCAAAAACAGAAACCATGCCGATAACCTGGAACACCAGGTTCACTATTCCCAGGGCGATATCCTCGGGCCGCGCCGTATCCAGCATCTTGCCGAAGTTGGATGCCGTGGTCTCCCGGTTCAGGAAGCTCAGGTCCATGTCCATGATATCCTCCATGTTCAGGTCCACCTGGTTCAGGGTTCCCTGTTCCGCCTGCTCCATGATGCCGTTAAAGTCCGAGGTGGATATCAACTTCTTCGCAAGCCCCAGGATGGTCCCCCCCCCCACGCCGGAGCCCCCCATGTGGGTGATGGAACCCTTTCGGGCGTCGATAATCGCCGTACCGGTACCGATATTGGTGATCACGATATCGTCCTTTCCGGAAAGGAACATACCCCCAATGCCGATGGACTGTATCTCGTCCACCCGCTCCGTAGGAATCCCGAAGAGATCGTTTTTGATCTTGGACGCTCCCGCGCCGGTGATCATGATCCGCCGGATGTCCCCGATTTTGTAATCATTTTCCACCAGCATCTTGCCGAAAGCGCCGGTGGCGGAGGTGACGGCATCCATGGCCTTGGTTTTGATCTTCCGGATCTGTCCCCCGTTCTCAATGGAAACCGCCTTGGTGGTGGTACTGCCTATATCTATCCCTATTATCATAGTATAGGATAATAACAACAATACACCGTATATTGCAATAAACAACGCTTTACCTATATACTGTTTAAATATGGCTTTTTTGCTGTGTTTCCTCCTTTTATTCTCCTCCTGCGCTTCCGCGCCAAAGCCGGATATAACCGAACCGGCGGCGCCGAACAATGAAGATGCGGTAGAAAACCGGGACACTCCGGCGGAGGAGGAAGAGGTTGTTGATGAATTCTTCCACTACGGGGAACTGCCCGAGGGGACCGAAAACCTGCCCGTCCTGGGCTTTAACGAAATATGGGCCTACCTCCGGACAGACCGGGAATGGTCCCTGAAGAATAATTATCCCATATCTGACCTGGTGTACTTTGCCGCAGGGATCGATATCTACGGAAAGCTCACCGGTGTTCCCAACCGGAAACGGGTGGGCAATTTCCCCGGACGGGTTCACCTGGCGATTGAGGGTCCCGGTTTGTCCCTGACCCACTTTGTCCTTGAACCGGGAAGCGCGCTCCGTCGGCAGCTGGTGGCGGATATTCTGGAGGCGTCCAAACCCTATGACGGCCTGAACATCGACTTTGAAAGCATCCCCGCCCGGGACAGGGACAACTTCCTGTCCTTTCTAAAGGAGCTGCGGGACGGGTTAGAAAATAAGATGTTCACCATCGCGGTAAAGGCCCGGACCAGAACCATCAGCGACGATGCCTTTAACTACGAAAAGATTAAGCCCCTGGTGGATCGTATCTTTGTGATGGCCTACGACGAGCACTGGTCCGGCAGCAAACCGGGCCCCATCGCCTCCCTTAACTGGGGCCGGTCTGTGGCGGAGTATGCATTAAAAACCGTGGGGGCGGAAAAACTGGTCATGGGACTGCCCTTTTACGGCAGGGCCTGGGGGGATGTCGGTACTTCCATGGCGTATACCCACCCCCAGATTGAACGGATCAAAAAAGAAAATTCCATAACCACGGGCCGCCGGGAAAACGGTATCCCCGCCTTTGACTACAAAGTTCTCGTAAAAGTCACCGCCTACTATGATGATATCCAATCCCTAAACCTCCGGAGCAGTATATACCGGGATGCGGGGGTTAAATCCATCGGTTTTTGGGCGCTTGGCCAGGAAGACCCGGCGGTCTGGAATTTCTTTAAACTAAACGGGTAGTTCTACAAAAGCCCCTATATCCTCAGCCGTTCCGCGTGGTGGTAAGCTTCGGCCCGCAGCCCCTTGACCTGTTCATCCGCCAGGTATTCGTCGAAGGGCATCATCCGGTCGATGATACCCCCGGGAATATTCCCCGGCACTATTTCGATGATCCGGTTGGCTACGGAGCCCACGAATTCGTGGTCGTGGGAGTTGAAGAGGATCACCCCGGGGAAAGCGATAAGCCCATCGTTCAGGGCGGTGATGGCTTCCAGATCCAGGTGGTTGGTTGGTTCGTCCAGGATGAGCACATTGGCCCCGGAAAGCATCATTTTGGCGAGCATGCACCGGACCTTTTCGCCCCCGGAAAGAACGTTTACCGGTTTTAGCGCCTCGTCACCGGAGAAAAGCATACGCCCCAGGAAGCTGCGGACATAGGTTTCGTCCTGATCCGGGGAGTACTGCTTGAGCCAGTCGGTGATGGAAAGATCGGAGTCAAAAAACGCGCTGTTTTCCTTGGGAAAGTAAGAGAAGGAGGTGGTCTGGCCCCAATAGGCGTCCCCCGCAGCGGGTTTGGTAAGGCCGGCGATGGCGTCAAAGAACATGGTCTTTGCCAGGTGTTCCGCTCCAACAAAGGCGATCTTATCGTTTTTGTTCACCATAAAGGTGAGCACCTGATTCCCGCCGCCGGTTTCAGTATCCTCCAACGCGACTTGCAGCTTTTCTATCCGCAATACGTTGTTGCCAATCTCCCGGTCCGGCTTAAAGCCCACGAAGGGAAACTTCCTCGAGGTGATCACCACATTGTCCAGGTCCAGCTTTTCCAGCACCTTCTTGCGGCTGGTGGCCTGGCGGCTTTTGGCGGCGTTGGAGGCGAACCGCTGGATAAACTCCCTGAGTTCCCGGGCCTTATCTTCATTTTTCTTTTGCTGATCCTTGGCCTGGCGCTGGAGCATCTGGCTCATCTGGTACCAGAAATCGTAGTTCCCCGAATAGAGGGAAATCCTGCCGAAGTCGATGTCGCAAATGTGGGTACACACCGCGTTGAGGAAGTGCCGGTCATGGGAAACCACGATCACCGTGTTGGGGAAGTTGATGAGGAATTCCTCCAGCCAGGAGATTGATTCCAGATCCAAGCCATTGGTTGGTTCATCCAGGAGCAACAGGTCGGGGTTGCCGAAAAGCGCCTGGGCCAGGAGCACCCGGACCTTCTTGGACTCGTCCAGGTCCGCCATGAGCTTCCCGTGGTCCTCCTCGTCCAAGCCAAGCCCGGAAAGCAAAGCTCCCGCCTGGGCTTCCGCCTCCCAACCGCCGAGATCGGCAAAATCCGCCTCAAGCTCGCTGGCCTTCATCCCATCCGCCTCGGTAAAGTCCGTTTTGGCGTAGATGGCCTCCCGCTCCGTTTGAACCGCGTAGAGCTTCTCATAGCCCATGATCACCGTTTCCAGGGCGGGATGCTCCTCAAAGGCGAAGTGGTCCTGCCGCAGCACCGCCATCCGCTCCCCGGTACTGATACTAACCTCGCCCTTATCGTGTTCGGTTTCCCCGGAAAGTATCTTGAGGAAGGTAGACTTCCCCGCCCCATTTGCGCCGATAACGCCGTAACAGTTGCCGGGGGTAAATTTTAGGTTAACATCCTTAAAGAGGATACGCTCGCCAAAGCTGAGGCTAAGTTCGGTAACGGTAATCATGGGATAACTATACCGGAACCGGGGGATTGTTTCCAGGGCCGGTTATTTATCGCTATAATGGCCGCGGCACTGGGAGATTTCAATGTTTATATCCGCAAGGCGATACACCAATCGGTTTTTTTCGTCTATTTCCCGCGACCACCAGCCGGACAAATTCTCCCGCAAGGGTTCCGGTTTGCCGATGCCGGTATTCCCGTTCCGGACGATGTCGTTAATGAGTTTATTAATTTTATTAAGGGTTTTTCTGTCTTGGGTTTGCCAGTAGAGATAGTCCTCCCATCCCTGATCTGTCCAAAGTTTGGGCACCGGCTATATCTCAATCAATTCATGGGCAGTCAATTTTCCCTCATCCGCTTCCTTTATGGATTGCAGCAGAACCTTCATGTTGGATTCGCTGTAGAAGGGATCACTGTCCGCGCTGATCTCGAAGGGAATCTTTTTCTGCCGAATCACCTGGCGCACAAAAATATTGAACGCCGTGCTGATATTCATACCTAACTCGCTGAAAAGCGATTCCGCCTGCTGCTTTAAGCTCTCGTCCATTCGGATATTGATATTGGTCTGTGCCATCTTTGTACCCCTTGGCTATATTGTATATAAATTTATGCGCAATGTCAATATATTTATTTACAATTAATATCAGACCTTCGATTTATTCTTGAATATCCCCAGAATCTTGCCCAGTATGCCCGTTTTAGCCGCAGTCTGCGGCGCCGGCTGCCCAGCCGTCGGCTGTGCGCCTTGGCTTGGCCTCTTGGCTTGACCGCTGGGCCTTTGATCCCCGCCGTTCCGCCGTTTCCCGCCTGACCTCCGGCTACGAACCTCGCCGGGCCTTTGCCCGCCGACTCTCTCCGGGGCTCTCTGATCTCCGCCATCCCGCTGCTCCCTCGGTTTCCGGCCTCCGCCATCACGCCGTTCTCCGCCCCTTTGAGCGCCCGCAGCGTCCCGGCCCTGGCCCCGTTGACGGCTCTCCACCCCGGGCTTTCCTTCGTACTTCTGCTTGTAATAGGCCATCCGCTCTTCATAGGAAAGATTAGCCAGTTCGGGGGAATCCCGCTGTCCATGTCCATCGTACCGGTGGCTATTATCCCCATGCCCTTCCCTGCCGGCCTCGGCGTATCCGGGCTGTTCCCGGCCATGATGGGGGCTGCGGCCTCCGCCGGAACCGCCGTCTGCACGATGCCCCCGCCCATCAATGAAACCGCCATCTCCCTGCCGGTGACCTTCGCCGTGGCGGGGGCCGTCATGCCGCCGTCCGGCGCGATGGTCTCCCTGACCACTGTGTCGTCCGCCGTGGCGGTCGCCAAAACCGCGTCCCACCCGATCATCCCGGTGACCCCGGTCATCGCGGCGACCCCGATCCTCGTAGTTGTCGGTACGGATACGCATACCCTCGCTCTTGTCCTCCCCTAACAGGGAATCGTCGGCAAAGACGGCGGGGATCTTCTTTCCGATATACCGTTCGATATCCGGCAGTTCATAGACATCCTGCTCGCTGGCAAAGGAAACCGCCTTTCCGGATTTTCCGGCACGGGCGGTACGGCCAATGCGGTGGACGTAGTTTTCGGCCTCCACCGGGAGGTCGTAGTTGATCACCATGGCAAGGTCGTCAATGTCCAGGCCACGGGCAGCCACATCGGTGGCCACCAGGAAGCGGGTCTTGCCGGCCTTTACGTCCTCAATAATTTTGAGCCGTTTTATCTGGGGCAGATCCCCCATGATGAATTCACAATCAATACCGTTTAGCTCCAGGCGTTTGGCCACAATTTCGGTGTAGCGCTTGGTGTTGCAGAAAATGATGGCGCTTTCAGGCTTTTCCCGTTCCAGGAGCCCCAGGAGGAACCGCATCTTATCATCGCTGTGTACATGGTAGAGAACCTGCTCGATCTCCTCCACGGTCACCGTTTCCGGCTCAATCTCGATTTCATGGGGGGCCTTGGTATACTCCCAGGCGAGGTTTTTCACCCAGGCGTTGAGGGTGGCGCTGAAAAGCATGGTCTGCCGCCGATCCGCCGGGGGTACCACCTTGATAAGCTTCCGCAAATCCGGGTAAAAGCCCATGTCGAACATACGATCCGCCTCGTCCAGTATCAAAAAGGCGATATCCATGAGGTTCATGTGCCCTGAACTGTTCAAATCCAGCACCCGGCCGGGGGTTCCCACCAGGATTTGGGCATTATGCCGGAGCAAATCCTGCTGCGCCCCGTAGCCAACCCCGCCGTAGAAGCTCCCCGCCACAAAGGGGAGGTATTTGCCCAACTGCTTCGCTTCCTCCTCCACTTGAACCGCCAGTTCCCGGGTGGGGACCATGATGATAGCTTTTTTGCCGTTTATAAGGGGTTCCGAAAGGAGGCGCTGAAATATGACAATCAGATAAGCGGCGGTTTTTCCCGTGCCGGTCTGGGACTGCACGTAAAGATCCTGGCCTCCAAAGGCGCTGGCAAGCACCTGTTCCTGAACGGGCATACAGGTAACATACCCCATCTCCGCTATGCCCCGTTGGAGGTCGGGGTGCAGGTTAAATTCGCTGAATTCCATGTAATATATTTATATAGCTTTTTGGGAAATGTGGGAAGTGGCCGGGACAAATACATCATTGATATGAAAAGCAAATTGAGCTATACTATACAGGAGGCGTGGTTTTAAAATGAAATATCGGTCTCTAATACGATATACCTTTCTCAGCATCCCTTTTTTCGTACTGGTTTCATGTGTGTCTATCAGCGGAGAAACGAAAAAAAACATGGATCAAAATGTTGCAATCGCCAGGGATGCTATATCCAAAAATGTAAAACCTGAATCAAGGGTGGCTATTTTAGACATTCATGAAATAACGAATAGCGGTAAAAAGCCAAAACAAACCTCACGAAGCGAGTATATGTCAGCTCTGTTAGTAAGGACAATGGTAGAAACCGGCAAATTCATTATTATTGATAAAACAAGTTTTTCAACACGAAAAGGGGGACAGAAATTCCAATCGCCGGACGGGATTTCTGATGACCAGACAATTCCAGCGGGATGGGTGCTTGGCGCGGATATAGTGATAACCGGTGCAATTACCAACCTCGGTAAAGTAGATTATTTACGGGTAAAGGCCATTGATGTAAAGACGGGGCAAATAATCTGTATGACCTACGAACCGGTTGCTTCGGCAGTACGGAAATGGTGAACCCTACAAAGAGGGGTTTCGCAGCAATTCCCGCGGCTTAGACCCCTGGGCCGGCCCCACCACACCGTTGTGTTCCATCAATTCCACCAGCCGGGCCGCCCGGTTGTAGCCGATCTTAAGCCGCCGCTGGATGTAACTGGCGCTGGCCTTGTGCTGCTGCATCACGATTTCCAGGGCTTTTTCGTAGAGGGGGTCCTCGCCGTTATCAAACAGGGATGGCTCCATGTCTTCATCATCATCGTCGATGAAAATCTCATCATCAATATAGTCGGGCTCCCCCAGGGTTTTGACGTGCTCCACCACCCGTTCCACCTCTTCATCGGACACAAAGGCGCCCTGGATGCGGACGGGGAAGGGGTCCACCACACCGGCGTAGAGCATGTCCCCCTTGCCCAGCAGTTTTTCCGCTCCCACCATGTCGATGATGATGCGGCTGTCAATCTTGCCGGCAACCATGAAAGCGATGCGGCTGGGGATGTTGGCCTTGATAAGGCCCGTGATCACGTCGATGGAGGGGCGCTGGGTGGCAAGGACCAGGTGAATGCCCACGGCGCGGCTCATGGCGGCAAGGCGGGCCACGGTGCTTTCCAGTTCCTTGCCGGTGGTGGCCATAAGGTCGGCAAACTCATCGATCACCACCACGATGTAGGGCATGTGTTCCGTTGCCATGCTGCGCTCTTTGATCCGCTTGTTGTAGCTGCGGATGTCCCGGACCCCCATGGAATCCAGGCATGCGTAGCGGCGTTCCATCTCGTAGATGCAGTATTGCAGCGCCTGAAAGGCTTTCTTCGGCTCGGTGATCACCGGGGTGAGGAGATGGGGGATGTCGTTGTAGAGCTTGAGCTCCACCACCTTCGGGTCGATGAGGATGAGCTTACATTCTGCGGGGGCACGCTGGTAGAGGATGGAGAGGATCATGGCGTTGACGCAGACCGATTTGCCCGATCCGGTGGACCCGGCAATAAGCAGGTGGGGCATGGATACCAGGTCCACGGTCTGGGCTTCCCCGGAGATGTCCTTACCCAGGATTACGGGGATTTCCATCTTCTTCCCTTCGCGGCTTTTTTCCCGGCGCAGTTCTCCCTCAATGAGTTCCCGCAGGGACACGATGTTCCGCCTGGCGTTGGGCACCTCAATACCCACGGCATGTTTACCGGGGATGGGGGCCACGATACGAATGGAGGCGGCGGCAAGCCGCAGGGCGATATTATCCCCCAGGCCCACTATCTTGGAAAGCTTCACCCCCGCCGCAGGAAGTATCTCGTACATGGTAATGACCGGCCCCTTGCGGATGTTCATGACCTTCGCCTGTATCTTGAACTCCTCCAGGGTGTCCTCCAGGGTGTGGCCCGCCTGCCGGGTGGCGTCATCGATAACCCAATACTCACCGTCGGGGCGCTCTTCGAGGATACCCTCCACGGGGACCTTGTAGACCCCCTTGTGTTTGGGCTTGGAGGCTTTTGCGGGGGCCTTCTCCACGGGAACCTCGGAAACTACCGCCTCCACACTTGCAAGTACCGGTTTCTCATCATAGATATCATCGTTTTGGGCATCCGTTTCATCGTCATAGCCATCATCACCATCGGCGTCTGCTTCGATATCCTCTTCAGGGACCATCAGAACTCTGGGCAGGGTATAGTCCGGTAGGAGGAAGACGCCGGTTTCCATAAGATCCTCCCCATCCCCGGAGACGGCTGCAGCGGCACTATCCGCCGCCGCCATATTGTCTTCCCCGGGCGCTTCCCGCTGTTCCAGAAGCCCGACCGGTCCCGGGCGCTTGATAGCTTCGGGATCGGGGAAAAAAATGGATGTCAGGGTCATGATCAGGAAGCTTTCTATCACCGTCAGGAGGATAATGATCAGGCTAAAACCGATTCGTCCGGTTTGCGCGAGAAATGCCCATTCCTGGGAACGGATATTGAAATCCCGGAGAAAGGAGAAGCCGATGGCCAGGGTTAAAAAGGGGAGGGTGCTGCCGGTAAGGATAAGAATCCGGTCCGGCCGGAAATGGGGGTCCGCCAGGATGATGGCGGCGGCTAAAAAATAGAGGGGAACCATGAAAGCCAGCACTCCGTAGGCGCGTACCAGGAAATCCCCGGGCCCCCCGGCAAGTTCGGGCTTGTTGAGGAGCGCCCCGGTGATAGAGACCCCTAAGAGCATCGCTGCAATGGCGAGTCCCAGGGCGGCAATGATAGAGAAGATGCGGTAGGGCTTCACAGGGCGCATACTACCAAGTATCGGCAAGAACCGCTTCCATCGTCATATCATAATACAGATATCCGTAGGCGGCGGCGGCGGACAAAACCTTCCGGCCGTATTCCCGGGTTTCGTTGTACTCGATGGTTTCCAGGAACAGATCCCCCGGCAGTTTGGCCTCGGCGTTTCGCCAGCGCCGGAGCCGCCCCATGCCGCCATTGTAGGCCAGCAGGGCCATCAGGGGACTTTCGGTGCGGTCCATAAGGTAGCGGAGGTACACCGCCCCCAGGTGAATATTTACCGCCGGGTCCTCCAGGTGAAGTTTCCCATCCTCGGCGTAATTGGGCCCCCCGCGGCGGCGTATCCTGTCCGCCATTTCCTGAGCGGTGGCGGGCATAAGCTGGGTAAGCCCCACCGCCCCAACCCGGGAGCGGATCCCCGGTGCAAAGGCGCTTTCGGTGCGGATGAGGCCGAAGAGGAGTTCCACCGGGATCTCCGCATCCCGAGCCAGGGGCTCCACCAGGTCCGCAAAGGCTCGGGGGTAGTAGAAAACCAGGTCCTGCCGGGTCATCACATACCCCGCCCGGCCCGCATAGGCGGTAACCACCCGAATGGATTCCTCCCAGTGTTCGGCGGCGGCAAAGGCGGCGGCCAGGGTCCGCAGTTCCACGGGGCTGAACCGGTCCGTATCGTCCTTTATAAAGTCATAGGCCAAACCTGCGGCGCCGTACTCAAAAAAGCCCAGGAGAAAGCCCAAATCATCGGCATTCGACCTTTGGTCAACGGACCTTTGGTCCGATGGAATGGGAACGGCGGCTGCCCCCACCTGTGAAGCGGCCATGGCCCGGTAATAAAAGGAAGCGTTCCCCCGGTCCAGGGCTATCCGAAAGTAATCTTCCGCAGGCCGGGGGGCGGGTTTGATAAGGCCCTCGGACACGGCCCTGCCCAGGATATAGGCGTACTTGGCGATAGTGGCGCCATCTGAACGGAGTTCGATTAGGGAAAAAACCTCCGCAAGGGTGTCCCAACGCCGCTTGGCAACGAGATACCGGGCCAGGCGGTCCAGGATATCCGCAAAGTAATCATCCTGATGCCACCGGGTGATATAGTTCCCGATCAGGGCGGCGGTTTCCCCGGGCTGTTCCTGGAGGCTCATGCTGAGAATGTACCATATACAGGCATCGGCCTGGAGCTCATCCGGGGCAATATCCAGAGCCCGGTCAAAATACGCCGCCGCCTGGTCATACTGCCGGAGCTGGCGCTGGATTCTGCCGGCATAGTAAAGAACGAGGTACCGAAGCTCCGGTTTATCTCCCTGGAGGCGGACATCCCAATCCTGGAACAGCGTCAATCCCTCATTTGGCGCCGAACCGAACTGGAACGCCCGGCCCAGTTCCCCCACCAATGCGGGATACCGGAAGAAAAGGCCCTCCTCCGCTGTCAGGGCCGCACGGAAATGGGCCAGCCCTTCACCGTAGGCTGAACGGACCATGGCGGCATGACCGGCCGCCGCCTCTGCCACCGCTCTTCCGGCCGTCTCCGCAAGCCGGTCCCCAAATTCCTCCAGAGCCCAGGGCCGGGCCTCCTCAAGGGAAGCATCCCCCAGAAAGAAGTCCGCCGCAGATCCCTCACCGGCGGCCAGGAGCATAAAGGCCCGGTCCCAGGGGCTTCGGTCCCCCACACCTGCATACAGGGCTTCAATGTCGGCAAAGCGCCCCAGCCTATAAAAACACGCCGCCCGGAGGCTCCGGATTGCCGGCGCGCTGAGCAGGGACCTGCCCTTTCCCTCCAGCCTGCCCAGAAAACGCTCGACCTCCGGAACATCCCATTCCAGGAGGAACCGCATGAGTTCCCCGCCGGCTTCCCGCTGGAGACGGCCATCCTTCCCGCCTATGCAGGCCGCTATGAGGCTGGTCTCAAACAGGACCGCGGCCCGGTCTTGATTCCCGGAGGCCGAAGGCCCACGGGCCTTAACCAAAAGCCCGGCGTAATAGGGGGCCGAAACGTGGAGCCGGATAAGTTCCCCCATCGCTTCCGGGGGACTGTCGAGGATAAAGGTGATGTCACCTTTTTTGAGCCTGGAGGCCGCTTCATCACGGGGTAAGCCCAAAACCGTTTCGGCCCCGCATGACACAAGGCATCCGGCGAGGCTAACCAGGGAAACAAAGAGGAATGCGGAAAACCGGGGAGCCGAACCCCTCATACTACCGGGGATAAATCCTGATGGTGGTTCCTGAAATAATATGAGCCGGATTACGGATCTTATTATCCTGGGCAATGCGCCGGTACAGCCAGGGATTGCGGTAGAATGCATCCGAAATATCCCAAAGGGTATCACCCCACCGTATTGTATAGGGAACCCCTCCTTGGGGGATTGTCCGGGGAACCGTATGCGAGGCTACCGGCGGCAGGGTCCGAGTCCGGTCGGCTGCCCCCGGAGCCGCTGCCCGGGGCTGTTCCGGCGCCGAGATAACCGGAACCGCAGGGGATGGCTTTGGCTCAGGTGCTGGAGCAGGTACAGATGCAGGGGGTGGAGCAGGTACAGCGGCGGGACCTTTACCGGTGCGTATTGCGATACCCCTGTCATTAAGGAAGAAGAAATACAGTAAGCCGCAAACCACCACAAGAAGCGCCGCGGCGCAGACAACCAAGGGAACAACGGACCGCGGCTTGGGGAAATCCTTCTGTATAACCTCAACATCGGGAGCAGGCGCTTCTTCGTATAGTTCACGGGGGGGATACAGATCCTTTGGTGTAGGGGATTCCAGTTCAAAATCGGAAATGTCCGCGGTCGGCGCCTCTTCTTCCAAAGAAGGAAGGGAAACGCTCAAATGCTGGCGTTCACCCCCGGGGGAACCCAGGTCCACAATGTCCGCCGAAAGCTCCCCTGACTCATTGGCAGACAGGATCATTTCCAGGGAAGGGGTCTTCTTCGGCTGGGGCGTAATATTCTCCACCACCAGGCTGCCGACATACAGGGCATCGGCCATGGTCTTGGCAGAACTATTATACAGATCTATCTGAGCGCTCTTCTGATTATCGTGCGCGGTGGTAAGTATCAGCCGCTTCTTAACCGGAGAATTCTCCTCCAAAACCGGATAAAACTCCCCATCCGCAACCTTAATACCAATAGTTGACGCCATTGACCGTGCTCCTTTGTAAGCGAGAATAAGGACATTACATCCGACATTATCATAAACTGTAGCCGGGGGCAGGGCTGTTGTCAAGCCCGGCCCATACTTGCACAGCAATTCAAAGTATCACCCGTCAGGTTCATCACCCCAAACAAAAACAATAAAAGCAGACCAGTCTTCATGTAAAAACCGGCTGAAGGTATACTTGAGAGCGGTATAGAAATTGTCCCGACGGCCA
>BNUW01000056.1 GCA_025997655.1 Spirochaetia bacterium | reverse complement strand
CACGTACTTTTTCAAGCCGATACGGTGCCTTGTTCACCCCTTCACCTCTATCATATACTGACCCATGGCTTCGTCATCCTTCGGTAAGGGCGTGTTTTGCGCCGTATCTTCGTATTTGCTTTGGGGAATACTGCCCCTCTACTGGCATCTGCTGTCCTTCGTATCCCCCCTGCACATCCTCTCATTCCGCATCATCTTTTCCCTCTTCTTTGTAAGCCTTGTGCTGCTGCTGGGGAGGAATACCGCCTGGCTCCGGCTTTTCGCGGACCCGAAAAAACGGCTCCTGGCGATGCTTTCGGGGCTGATCATCTCCTTTAACTGGGGCCTCTACATTTGGGCGGTCAATAACGGCCACACCATAGAATCATCCCTGGGCTACTATATCAATCCGCTGATTTCCATTCTTCTGGGGCTCATCATTTTTAAGGAAAAGCTGAACCGGCTCCAGTGGGTAGCATTTGTGTTTGCCGTTCTGGGGGTATTGATAATAACCCTGCTGTCCGGAACTATCCCGTGGATTTCCCTGGCCCTGGCAGTCTCCTTCGGGCTTTACGGGCTGATAAAAAAGAAACTATCCGCAAGCTCCCTGGAATCCCTGGGCGCAGAAACACTGGCGGCAATCCCCATCGGCATAGCCCTGCTCGTCTTCCCCCTTCACGGCCTTGGGGATCTCAGCGGTCTCTCTCCTCTCGCTTGGGCGGCGCTTGCCTCCTGCGGGATTGTGACGGCCCTCCCCCTCTATCTGTTCGGCCAAGGCGCCAAGCTCCTCCCCCTTTCGACGGTAGGTTTTCTGCAATTTCTCCAACCCACGGTAATGTTTCTGATGGGAGTGGCGGTGCTTAAGGAACCATTCCCGGCGCGGAATTTTGCGGCCTTCGGGTTTATCTGGGCTTCGGTGATTATCTATTCGGTGTCGCTTAGGAAGGGGCGCTCCCCACCAAACACATCCACTCCGCCTCCGCCGCAAGCTCGTCCCCCACATACGCCTTCCCGGCTTGCTTGATCATCTTTGGTGAAACCCGCAGGTTTACTATCTCTGAGCGGACCACGTCTCCCGGCCGCACCTGCCGCCGGAACTTTACCTTGTCAACCGTGGCCAGGAAAAACAGGGCGTTCCCCGGCAGTATCCCCAGCTTACGGAGCCCCGCGCCGCCTGACTGGGCCATGGTTTCTACGAGGATCACCCCCGGCACTACGGGATACTCCGGAAAATGCCCGGCAAAGAAAAATTCCTTTTCCGTAAACACATGTTTGGCAACAATCGTATCCTTGTCGGCGCTGACAATTTCATCAACAAATAAAAAAGGCGCCCGATGCGGCAGTAATCCCTCAATCTCACTACTCATTTAATTCCTCCCTCCTGAAGATATAGGAGAAAAGAAAATTTTCTGCCCCGATCTTCCTTCTCTGTGTTTAATCTTCCTCATTAGTATTACTACTTGTATTTCTTAAACACCACGACCCCGTTGTGTCCCCCGAACCCCAGGTTCCCCGATGCGGCAACGTTGACCGTTCCGTACAGCACCTTGTTGGGCACGTAGTCCAGGTCGCAGGCAGGATCGGGATTTTCCAGGTTGATCGTGGGGGGGAAAAAGCCCTCCCGGATGGCGAGTATGCAGGCGATAGCCTCAAGGCCGCCGCCGCCGGCGACACAGTGGCCGGTCATGCTCTTGGTGCTGGATACCTTTAGTTTATAGGCGTGATCCCCAAAGGCGTACTTGAGCATCTTTGTTTCCGTAGCATCGTTAATCTCCGTAGATGTGCCGTGGGCGTTGTAATACTGCACCTCTTCAGGCTTTACACCCGCATCTGCCAGGGCGTACTTCATGGCGGTACCGCCGCCAACGCCTGAAGGGTCCGGAGCGGTGATGTGGTAGGCATCGGCGCTCCCGCCGTAGCCGGCAAATTCCGCCAGAATCGCTGCGCCCCGGGCTTTGGCGTGTTCTTCGGTTTCCAGCACCAGTATTCCTGCGCCTTCTCCCAGGATAAAGCCGTCCCTGTCCGCATCGAAGGGGCGGCTTGCTTTTTCCGGGGTGTCGCAGCGTTTAGTGGAAAGGGCCTTGAGCATCTGGAAGCCGCCGATGGCGAAGGCGGTGACACAGGCTTCGGCGCCGCCGGAGATGACCACATCGCAGCGGCCGGAGCGGATAAGGTCCAGGGCCTGGCCCAGGGCGTCGGCGCCGGAAGCGCAGGCGGTAACCTGGGTGTACGCGGGACCCTGCAGGCCGTAGACCATGGAAACATTCCCCGCAGCTTCGTTGTTGATCATCAACGGGACGGTCAGGGGCAGCATACGCTTGGGGCCGTTATCAAAAAGTTTGCGGAAGGATTCGGTGACGATCTCGAAACCGCCGATACCGTTTCCCAGGACCACCCCGGCTTTGTTAGGGTCGCCCTTGATCCGCTGCCGCCCCTCACCAAGCCCTGCATCAGCAGGGCAGTCCTCCAACAGGTCCGCCTGCTTGAGCGCCTGGGCAGCGGCGGCCACCGCAAACTGGGTGAACCGCGCCATCTTCCGCGCATCTTTTTTATCGATCCATTGGGAGGGATCAAAATTCTTAACCTCCCCCGCGATGGTTACATCAAACCCGGTAGTATCAAACAGGGTAATTTTCCCGATACCGCTTTTCCCCGCAATAAGGGATTGCTTAAATTCCTCCACCGTATTTCCAATGGGGGAAATCACCCCCATGCCGGTAACAACAACCTTAGTCTTCATTACAGCTCCTCTGTTACAAACTTAAAAAAACATCCCGCCGTCAACGGCGAGTACTTGTCCGGTGATATATGCCGACCCGTCGGAAGCGAGAAACAGCGCCGCTTCCGCCACGTCCGCCGGCTGGCCAATCCGCTTAAGGGGGATATGGTCGATCATTTTTGCCTTGGCATCTTCGTTTACCGCATCGGTCATGTCAGACGCGATAAAGCCCGGGGCGATGGCGTTGACCCGCACCCCCCGGCTCGCCGTTTCCTGGGCCAGGCTTTTGGTGACGCCGATAACCCCGGCCTTGCTGGCGGCGTAGTTTGCCTGGCCGCCGTTTCCGTGGATGCCCACCACGCTTGCCATGTTGATGATGGACCCGCTCCGCTTGCGTATCATGTCCCGCCCCACGGTTCGGGCGATAATAAAGGTGGCGGTGAGGTTCACATCCAGCACCTTCTGGAAATCCTCCAGGCTCATCCTGAAGGAAAGATTGTCCTTGGTGATCCCGGCGTTGTTTACCAGGATGTCAAAGCCGCCGGCCTTTTTCAATTCCCCGTCCACCAGGGCTTCAATTTCCGCCGTCTTCGAAAGGTCGGCGCTGATCCAGTGGAGTTTGCCCCCGGACTTGGCGATCCGGTCCTGCAAATCCGCCGGTTCCTTGGTGCCCAGGCCCCAGACTTCCGCCCCTTCTTCCAGGAAACGATCCGTAATGGCCCGGCCTATGCCCCGGGACGCCCCGGTTACCAGCGCTTTCTTGTTTTCCAGTCTCATATAATAACCCCTAATTACCTTTTATCTAAGCGGATTAATTAAATATCCGGCCTCCGATAATTGTTTTAATAGTCCATCTTCCCCATGGATATGTGCAAGCCCGACAACAACGAACTCCACCGGCGCGTCTTCCAAATATCCTTCAATAATCGGAACCCAGGTATTGTTGCGATCTTTTATTAACCTATCATATACCGAGGGATAGTCAGAGCTCATCTCATTATTAAGTTGGGTGATATATTCACTTGTTCCGTTTGTCCAATCATACAACAGTTTTTCTATTTCTGTTTTGATTGCACCTTCATCCTGCGCTAAATCCGTAACTGAATAGCCTATGTATTCATCTATATTTTCGTCAAACATATTGAGCATTAGATCAATCTGAAAATCAACGCTTTCGAGAAACAACATTGTTTTATGCTTCTTTTTTGATTGTTCCATGTAGTAAGCATCTACGCCGGTTTCAGTAAGGCCATTCTGTTGAAGCTGCAGTACCGAAAGCATATTTAATACCATTGACGGCTTCATTTGTTCAACCTCTGCAATAGAAACACCAAGCGATGTACAGGCCGCCGATAATTTTTGATACGATTCACTGCTCAGCACGGTTTCAAGGGTTTGACCTTCAGGAAGAAACATCTTTGACAGCAGGTTTTGTACGGCTATTGGATTTTCCTGCAATTCCGATACATCAGTTTCAAAGACTACTCTATCCGCTAAGGCAAACGCCTTTTTAAAGGCGTCGGGAATTTTAGTTTTTTTGGGTAGTATATGTACGCTGCCTCCAAGATACATAGTGTTTCCACCCTTACTTATTTGCCATACCGATGATTCTTCAACCGTTCTTGCTGCAGAGCTTGTTGCACAGGAGGATAAGCTTATGAGAAAAAATCCTAGAATCACCGGGTAAATTCTTTTCACTTTATCCTCGAATCCAATTACTGCCAAAAAATAGTATAAGCATAAAGTCTGTTAATGTAAATAGACCGCATATCAATTAAACAGCGCCTCAATTTCTTCAAGTTTCCCCGCTGCAAAAACAGGCGCTTCATTGCCCGAGTCTCTCCAAAGCCCCTGGAGGACCGTTCCGGGGCCGGTTTCCAGGCAAGCCTCAATGCCCAGGGCGGCAATGGCGCTTTCTTCGGCAATCCACCGCACCGGGGAAGTAATCTGCTTCAAGGCAAGTTCTTTAGCCTCGGCGCCGGAGGAAACCGCCTTGCCGGACACATTGGAAAACAGGGGAAGCGCCGGGTCCTGAAAGGAAACCGATTCCAGCGCCGGGCCGAAAGCATCCGCCGCTTCCGCCATGAAGGGGGAGTGGAAGGGCCCCGCCACCTGGAGCCGGAGAACCCGCTTGGCCCCCGCTTCCTTAAACTTGTCCTGGGCAGCAGCCAGGGCCGCCGCAGTTCCCGATATTACCACCTGCTTGAGGGAGTTAAAATTAGCCGCATAGAGATCCGCAATCCCCAGGGATTTAACCAGGGCTTCCACCTGTTCCGGAGCCATTCCCAGCACCGCCGCCATGCCCGGAGCGCTATCCGCATCGGCGCTTGCACCGCCATCCCTGCCGCCGCTCTGTTTGGCAATTTTTTCTACCGTTGCCTGCATGGCCTTACCACGGGCAACCACCAGCTTGAGGCAGTCCCCGGGGCTGACTACCCCGGCGCTGACCAGGGCGGCGTATTCCCCCAGGCTGTGCCCGGCAGCGCAGGCAGGAGTAAGGCCCCGCTCCTTCAGAAATGCTGCGGCGCAAAGGTTCGCCAGGGTGACTGTGGGCTGGGCTATGTCGGAACGCTTCAATGTTTCTGCGTCAGAATTCCGGAGCAGGGCTTCCATGTCCCTGCCCATGGCATCGGAAGCCAGGGCAAAAAGATCAGCCGCCGCCTTAGAAGATTTAAGAAAATCCAGGGCCATGCCCGGATACTGGGCGCCTTGACCGGGGAACAGAAAAGCTGCTTTTATTGTTTTATCTACCATATAATTAGATTTCCTCCAAAGGTTAATCCTGCGCCAAACCCGATGGTCATGATCATCTCCCCTTTCTTAATTTTCCCGTCCCGGTTCAACTCGTCCAGGGCGATGGGGATCGAGGCCGCCGAGGTATTGGCGTATTCTTCAATATTGAGAAAAAACTTTTCATCCGGTATACCCAGCCGCTTTCCTGCGGCCTGAACAATCCGGGCATTGGCCTGATGGGGCACAATCCAGCTCACCTGATCAATGGTGATGTTCTCCTCGGCGAGGAGCTTTTTGATGGTACCGGTCACCGCCTTTACGGCAAAATTATAGACCGCCCGGCCATCCATCTCAAGTACCGAAGGGGTTTCCACGGTTTCCCCCTTCTTATAGGGCGCCCGTGACCCGCCCCGCCGGTTGATGATGCTTTCCGCCCCGGTGCCATCCGCCCCCAGGATAGTCCTGATGAGCCCCCGTTTTTCCGCCGCCGCCCCGGTTTGTTCTGCCAGAACCGCCCCGGCGCCATCCCCGAAGAGGACGCAGGTACTCCGGTCCTCCCAGTTGGTTACCCGGGTAAGAATCTCGGAACCGATCACCAACGCCCGCTTTCGGTTGGAACTTCGGCCCAGATAACCCGCCGCGAGTTCCAGGCCGTAAATAAAACCGGAACATCCCGCGGAAATATCCAGTGCGGCGGCGTTTTTCGCCCCAAGTTTGGCTTGAACCAGGCAGGCCGTAGAGGGGGTTCCGTAATAATCCGAGGTTACGGTGCTTATAAGGATCAGATCCAGGCTGAGCACAAGCTCCTCCACCGTCTCGCCGGTCTTTTCTGCGGTCATAGCCAGAACCTGTTGGGCCGCTTCCAGGGCTAAATCGCTGCTTGCCGTGTTTTCATCCGCAATATGCCGGGCACCGATCCCCGAATGGGAACGTATCCACTCGTCATTAGTATCAATCCTCCGCGCTAAATCATCATTACTTACCCTGTTTGGCGGAATAGCCTTTCCGGTTGCGATTATCTCGAATGCCATACGCTGCCTTTCCATGACAAAAATCGAAATTTTGTCATGATTGTTATAATAACATTTCTTAAAAAATGTCAAGTTAATTGATCCCGTTCCAAAATAAGAATTTAACCACGGATGACACGGATGAACACGGATAAGATAAGGGAATTTTATATTCCATCCATGTGTATCCGTCTCATCCGTGGACTGTCTTCTCCTCTGTTTTATTTTTGGAACTGGCTCAATTTTTAGACCCATAAAAGAGGAGCCGGTTGCAGGGACCCGGCCAAGAAAAAACAGGTCAAAACCTCCATATCAGCCGATAATTATAGATATGCACCATAAAAGTTTTGTACCCGTGGGTATCATGCTGCTCCTCGCCATAGCGCAGGGCGAGTCCCAGGGCATAGACCCGGCGCCGGGTCTGTCCATCAACCCCGGGGATATGCGCATTGAACAGCGGGTAGACGGGGGTTTCCATTTGTTTATCCGAAAAATCCCGGGCGTCAATTCGGTTTTGTTGACCGAATCTACCAGGGACCCAACCCTCAACGTCGACAATTACGCCTATCGTACCACCACCTGGAACCCCGTAAACGGCGATGAGGTTCGCCTCCTGAACGGCGCCCCCATACCCCGAGAAACCGGTATTTTGTCTATCATTGATTCAAGTCCGGAGCCGGATTCCCAGTTTGGACAGGCCTTCCATCTGTATATTCCCAACCTCCTCTACTACGGGTACCAAAACACCCGTCACGGGGAGGTCTATGTGGTGGACGGGACCTACCTGAACATACGCGCCTTTGCCCTGCCCTACGGTGACTACCGGAGCAGCTTCCAGGACAATCCCTTTGTGGTGCAGGTTACCCAGAAACCGCTGGAAGGCCCGCCGGAGGGAAACTACATGAAGGATACGGTGAATGCCTATACGGAAATCATCTCCAACCAGGGGGAACTGGTCTATTCCACCGGCGCGGATGATGTGGTGGATAAGATTACGGATATGCTGCAAGGGGAGGATGGCAAAACGGTGGACCTGGTCATTTGCCTGGATACCACCGGAAGCATGCGGGACGATATCGACTCACTTCGGCGTTTGCTTATCGACCATCTGAAAAAGACAACTGCCGGTTTTAAGGAATTCAGGGTCGGGATGGTCCTCTATAAGGATTATTATGAAACCTACCTAACCCGGGTTATCCCCTTTACCCGTGATTTTGAGCAATTCCAGACCTCCCTGAACAATATCAGGGTTGGCGGTGGCCGGGACATCCCCGAGGCGGTCCACGAGGCGCTCTACGATGGGGCGGTTAAATTCCCCTGGGACGGGGAAACAAAAATAATGATCCTCGTCGGTGACGCGCCTCCCCATCCCCGGCAAAGAGGAACGGTATCCAAGGAAATGGTGGACAAGGCGGTGGAGGAGCGGGATATACGGCTCAACGCGATTATCCTGCCGCAGTAATATGGAAGGATTATTTTGATGGTCTAGCAGGATTACTACCGGGACTGTACAAAACGCCCTGCGAGTTCCCTGGTTCTTGGCTGGGTATCAATTATCTCTTCCAGCCTGACGTATAGGTAGGGGATCTCCCCGTTGAAATCAACCTTGCAGATTTCATTCCCGTATTCGATAAATTCGCCGTAATTCCGGTCTTCCCTGAACACCAGGTAGAAACGTTTATCCGATGGATTCTCCCGGAACGTTAGGGTATGCTCCTCCATATCGTCAAAACAGATTTTGAGCAACCGGAGTGCAGAAGATCCGGTGGAGGGTCCCTGGATAAGCACCCCCCCGGTATTCTTTGGGATTATGATTTTTTCCACGGTGTTGATTTCCTGAATCCGCCCCTCGCCGTCTTTTAGTTCGATGTCGTACTGCATTCCCTTGCTGCGTTCCACGGTAATGGCGGATGAAATAAAATATTGGAGATCCCCCAGTTTATAGGCGCTTTTGCCAATCAGGTCCAAAAGGTCCCGGGTAACCGGCCGAATGGGGAATTCCGGCGGCGGCGGAGGCGCCGGAAGAGCCTCCCGGGGAGGGAGTGTTTGCCGTGCGGTTGGGGAGGGCGGCGGTGGAGGCGGGGACGCACATCCGGTAAAAATCCCGGTCAGAAAAATCCCCAGGGCTAAAAATATGGCGGCGCATGTATATTTCATCTGAATTCCGGTTATCCATTAAGATTATCGGAAAATTCCTTGAGCAATTTAGGGGAAATGTCCGCATTGACATATCCTCCGGAAACCTATATAAATATCATAATAAAATGCGCCAGTTCCAAAATAAGAATTTAACCACGGATAAGATAAGGGAATTTTATATTCTATCCGTGTGTATCCGTCTCATCCGTGTGTATCCGTGGACTGTCTTCTCCTCTGTTTTATATTTTGGAACTGGCTCAAATTTTTCCTATAGAAGCTTATTGTATGAATGAAACCAATGCATTCCAGGGGGAAATGGACCCGGAAATTGCCGCCTTGTTAGGTACCGCAGTTTCCCCTCCAACCGATGTTCTCCCGCCCTCTCCCGATTCTTCCAGCCCTGCCTTAGCTGATGCCGGTAGGGAGGCGTTGCCGCCGAATGAGGCGATTGAACTAAGCGGTAGTTTCCCCGAGATAACGAAAAAGTTTGAGGATACGCCTAATCCTGCTTTCAGCGATCCCGCTTACTATAAAACCGCCCTTTCCGGCGAGGGGGATATTGCCCAACGGCTCCATGGTATTTTACAGCGGTACCTCAATGCCAAGGACCCTGCGGACCGGGGGGTCTTTCGGCAGCAGATCATCCCGGTTTACTGGGATTTTTTGCTGGGGGTGGCGAAAAAAGCCGCGGGAGAGCCGCCGGACCCGAAGAAATTCCTGCTTCGTTTCGGGATTTTGCATCCCTCCTTCCTCGGACCCGAGGACAGGGAACTCTTTTCCAAGATTGTCATGACCAATGAGTATTCCGAGCCGGTGTATTACCTGGATGAGTGGTTCAGGGCCATAGGAAACGGTAAGGTCCGGGTTTCCACCACCGACGAAGTAGGTATTGTCCGGGCTAACGCCTCGGCTAGGATGAAGCAACTGCTGGATAAGGCGGTGGGGAAGCGGGACGGGGCTAAGAGCCTCCTCAAGGCCAAGGATGGTGAGCGGATGAAGCTGGAAGAGGCTCTCAGGGAAGGGGTCGCCCGTTTAACCGAGCACCGGCCCATAGACGAGATGCCGGATGTTCATTCCCTGTTTAGTGAAGCCCAGAAAAATACCTTTACCGAGGTCCAGAATGTGCTGAAGCAGATGTACAAAGCGGACCATGATTTGGCGGGTTTTATAAAGGAATATGATCAGGCTGCGGAGGATGTCCAAGTCCTGACCGAAAAGGTTGAAGCCGAGGGGGGCAGCGCCGGCGCCGACACCCAGGCGGTGGATACCGAATTTGGTACCATCCGGCAGATGTCAAAGATGACCATTGGCCGTCAGGGGAATCATTTCCCCCTGCTGACTAAGGAATACTTCCACTGCATGCCCCAGGACCTAGCCACCAGGGAAAACATTATCACCCGGCTTAAATGGGTGGAAAGCATTGATCCCCAGGCGTTTTGCCGGGTCTATAAGAACAAGCTGAACCGCATTGTCCCCTATGTGATCCTCATCCCCGGCTATGGGGACACCGGGATCTGCTGGGAGCCCTTTGACCGCTATAACCGGGCAACCAGCCGGGGCCGGATCGCCGTGCCCATGTACTCCAAAAACCTGACCCTGGCTCTGCTGGCGGCGGTGGGGGATCTGCGCTGGCAGAACGCCAAGGAAAAGGCCTCCTTCTATTGGATGGAGGACGGTCTTACCGGCAACTATTACCAGTGGTTTGCGGCAAAAAAATTCAAGGGCGACGTGAAGGAGTTCTTTATCAACGATTATATCCTCTGGATGACCAAGGAAAGCGAGGGCACCCAGAAGCTGGACAAGGAAGTCCGGGGCGTTTTCTGGCGGTATATGCCCTTTACCCAGGACATCAAGGAAAAACTCAAAGGCCGCAGCCTTGCGTATCTGGAACTGTACCAGCGGGATCTGAACCGCGCCAAGTCGCGTATGTAATTACCGTAATATGCGCCATTTACTACCGATGACGCACGAATAAAGCTTAAACGTCTTTATCCACTATTTGAATAGTGTCATGATGCTAGGTTGAAAGCCCTAACTCCTCAACCTTTTTGGCGCCCTGATCCCGAAGCAGGTACTTCTGGATTTTGCCGCTTGAGGTGAGGGGAAAGGCGTCCACAAAAAATACGTACTTTGGTATCTTGAACCGGCTGATTTGTCCCCGGCAGAAATCACGCACATCCTCTTCGGTCATGGTGACGTCCTCGTGGAGAATGATGAAGGCCCCCACTTCTTCGCCGTATTTTTTACTGGCAATGCCCACCACCTGCACGTCCTTAATACCGGGCATGGTGTAGAGGAAGTCTTCTATTTCTTTGGGGTACACGTTCTCGCCGCCCCGGATGATCATGTCCTTGATGCGGCCGGTGACGCGGAAAAAGCCCTTCGCATCTTTGACCCCCAGGTCGCCTGAATGGAGCCAGCCCTTTTCATCAATACACTTGGCGGTGTCCTCGGGTAGTTTGTAATAGCCCTTCATGGTGTTGTAGCCCCGGCAGCAGAATTCACCGTGGGTGCCGATGGGACATTCTTCGCCCGTATCGGGGTCCCGTATGGTTACTTCAACACCGGGCAGAGCGCGGCCCACGGTTTCAACCTTGGCTTCCAGGGAATCGTCGTAGCGGGTTTGGGTCATCACCGGGGAGGATTCGGTGAGGCCGTAGCAAATGGTTACTTCGCTCATGTGCATCAGATCGATAACCTGGCGCATGGCTTCGATGGGACAGGGGGAGCCCGCCATGATGCCCGTACGGAGGCTTGAAAGGTCGAACATCCTGAACATGGGGTGGTTTAGTTCGGCGATGAACATGGTGGGGACCCCGTAGACGGCGGTGCACTTTTCTTTTTGTATGGTCGCCAAAACCAGCAGGGGTTCGAACCATTCCACTATAGCTGCGGTGGAACCATGGGTAAGTATGGCCATCATACCCAGGACGAGGCCAAAGCAGTGAAAGAGGGGCACCGGGAGACATACAATATCCTTTTCGGTAAAGCGCATATTGTCTCCAATGCCCAGACCGTTGTTGAGGATGTTCCGGTGGGTGAGCATGACCCCCTTGGGGAAGCCCGTGGTACCTGAGGTATACTGCATGTTCACCGTGTCGTTGCGGTCAAGGGTGGCTTCAATTTCGTGAAGCTGCGTAATATCGGTGTACCTTCCTAACAGCAACACTTCATTGAGGCTATACATGCCCCGGTGTTTCTGCGGGCCTATGTAGACCACACTTTTAAGGGAGGGAAATTTTTCGCTTTTAAGGTAGCCCCGCTGTGCGGTTTTAAGCTCCGGTACGAGTTCGTACACCATGGACACATAATCCGAATCCCGCCAACCGTCGATGATGCAAAGGCAGGCGAGGTCCGACTGCTTTAGGAGGTATTCAAGTTCATGGAGCTTGTAGCCGGTGTTCACGGTGACGAAAACCATGCCCGCCCTGGCGCAGGCAAAAAGGGCGGTGTTCCAGTCCGGTACATTGGTGGCCCAGAACCCCACATGGTCGCCCTTCTTGAGTCCCATCCCCAAAAGGCCCAGGGCAAGCTCGTCCACCCGCTTGTCGAATTCCGCATAGGTAAAACGGAGATCCCGGTCCGCATAGACAAGGAATTCATGATCCGGCTGTTTCGCCGCTGTTTCCCGCAGCACCTGGCTCAGGGTTTTTTCGATGAAGGTTGTTTCGTTACTCACACACATTCCTTATTACCAATTACACCGGGGTGTATATTACCGCGAGAATCCGGGCGGGCTTGCCGCCTCCGGCCAAAACCCGGTGGGGCACGATGGAATCGTAGTAAACCGAATCGCCTGCGTTCAGGGTGTAGGATTCCACGCCGTATTCCAGGGCAAGGGCTCCCGTAAGGACATGGATGAATTCCTCCCCTTCGTGGGTGGATTTGGGCTGTTCCGCATCGGCTTCGATGTCCACAATGAAGGGCTCCATGTGACGCCCCCCCTTGTCTGCGGCAAGGGCGTTGAAGTGGAGACCTTTATGGCCGTCGTCGGCCTGGGCGGGCGCAGCCGCGCCGGCATTACCGGGAAGACCGGTGACAAAGCGGGCCGCTGCGGTCACTTCACCTTTCCGGGTAATAACCGGGCCCAGTTGTTCATGGTCGTCCAACAGGGTTCCAAGACGGACCCCCAGGGCCCGCGCAATTTTTAAAAGGGGGGCCAGATCGGGGATGTACCCTTCTTCAATGCGGTGGATCAGATCCGTATCAAGACCACTGCGTTCCGCCAAGGTTTCCCGGTCAATCGAATAGGTTTTGCAGAGCTCAATAATTCGTTCCCCGGGACTGTGTTTTGCCGCCATAGATCACCCCTTACAATTTCATTCTTTGTTTTTTATCGCATTTTTTATAACATGAGCCAGTTCCAAAGTGCAAGACCTGCCACGAATTACACGAATAAAAATTAGGAATTTAACCACAGACCTCACGGACAACACGGACAAGAGAAAGGATAAGAAAACAGGAGTCCGTGGCGTCAGTGAGGTCGACTTTTCCACTCTTTGGATGGAAAAGTGGTTAATCTTTATTTTGGAACTGGCTCACATATCAAGATACAAAAAAGCCGCCCTTTCACAGGCGGCCCTTATCTTTTCGGGATTTACCCCATTTCTCCTAGTAGTCCATTCCTCCCATGCCGCCCATTCCGCCGCCGGGCATCGGGGCCGGGTCCTTCTTCTCGGGCAGGTCCGTAATGGCGCACTCGGTGGTCAAGAGCAGGCTGGCGATGGAGGCCGCGTTCTGCAGGGCGGAGCGGGTAACCTTGGCGGGGTCGATGATCCCGGCCTTTACCATGTCTACCCATTCCATCTTTGCGGCATCAAAGCCGATGCCATTCTTTTCGGTCTTGGCCCTGTCGGCAATTACCGCGCCATCCACACCGGCGTTTTCGGCGATCTGGCGGAGGGGTTCCTCCAGGGCGCGCTTCACAATCTTGAAGCCTATCTTCTCGTCGTCGGTGAGGCCCGTGGTGTCAGCCTTTTCCAGGGCAATAGCAGCCTGGATCAGGGCGATCTCGCCGCCAGGGACAATCCCTTCCTCAATGGCGGCTCGGGTGGCGCTCAGGGCGTCCTCTACCCGGTGCTTCTTCTCCTTCAGTTCCACTTCCGTAGCGGCGCCTACGTTGATAACCGCCACACCCCCGGCCAGCTTGGCAAGCCGTTCCTGGAGCTTCTCCCGGTCGTAGTCACTGGTGGTGTCTTCGATCTGGGCCTTGATCTGGGCGATCCGGTCCTGAATGTCCTTGGGCTTACCGTTACCGTTGATAACCGTGGTGTTATCCTTGTCGATCTTCACGGTCTTGGCCTTACCGAGTTGGGAAATATCGGTGTTTTCAAGCTTGAGGCCCAGTTCGTCGGAAATAACTTCGCCGCCGGTCAGGATGGCGATGTCTTCCAGCATGGCCTTGCGGCGGTCGCCGAAGCCGGGGGCCTTGACGGCGCAGGTCCGGAGGGTGCCCCGGAGGCTGTTCACTACCAGGGTGGAGAGGGCCTCGCCGTCCACGTCTTCCGCAATGATGAGCAGGGGCTTGCCGCTCTGGGCTACCTTCTCCAGCAGGGGAAGGAGGTCCTTCATAGAAGAGATTTTCTTGTCGTGGATGAGGATGTACACATCTTCGTACACGCTGGTCATGGTGTCCCGGTCGGTGACGAAGTAAGCGGAGATATAGCCCCGGTCAAACTGCATACCTTCCACGAACTCAATGGTGGTGTCCATGGTCTTGGACTCTTCCACGGTGATAACCCCGTCCTTACCGACTTTTTCCATGGCGTCGGCGATGGTGCCGCCGATTTCGCTGTCATTGTTGGCGGAAACCGAGGCAACATGGGAGATTTCTTCCTTGTCCTTGATTTCCTTGGAGTTTTTCTTGATCTCGTCAACGGCAATTTCAACCGCCTTGTCGATGCCCCGTTTCAGTTCAATAGGGGTCATCCCGGCGGCTACGGATTTGAGGCCCTCTTTGACCAGAGAATAGGCCAGGACCGTAGCGGTGGTGGTACCGTCGCCGGCTACATCGTTGGTCTTGGTGGCCACTTCTTTCAGGAGCTGTGCGCCCATGTTTTCGTAGGGGTCCGCAAGCTCTACTTCTTTTGCCACGGAAACGCCGTCTTTGGTGACCGTGGGGGCCCCGTATTTCTTGTCCAAAAGGACATTCCGGCCCTTGGGACCAAGGGTGACCTTAACGGCCTTGGAAATCTGCTCAACCCCGGCAAGCAGCTTACGCCGGGCATCTTCGTTGAACAACAACTGTTTCGCCATGATTCTTTTCTCCTCTTTAATTACCGGCGGAAGGCCGGTTTAATCTGAAATGGATTAACAGCCCATCTAAAAAATGAGGCTTATAACTAAAATACTAAAAACAGGCGATAACGGCAATAGGAAAACAAAAAATTAAATATGAGTAAATTAGACGCAGGAATTCAAAGTATCAAAATTTTATGCTAAAAAGGGAGCATGGGCGGGGAAGTATTCAAAAGGTTGAATGAACATATAGGGCGGGTGTGCGGACAACTGCCTGACCAGCGGCGGAGCGGACATAA
>BNUW01000055.1 GCA_025997655.1 Spirochaetia bacterium | reverse complement strand
CAAGGAAGTAAACAGGTGGCTAATATTCATAAGGCGGCCCCTATTTCGCCTGGGTAAACCGATACCCGCTTCCTGCCGCCGTCACCGTTCCGATGGCCGGATCGTCCTGGTGGATACAGGCTTTGGCAGGGCCCTCTTTGATTCCATGAAATCCTTAGGTGTCGATCCCACCCAGGTGGACGCGGTACTCCTGACCCACCTGCACGGGGATCACATCGGCGGCCTCCAACGGGACGGCAAAGCCCTGTTCCCCAAGGCCAAGGTGTACCTGGCTCAACAGGAAAAAGATTTCTGGATAAAGCCCGGCGCGGGTAATTCGGCTGCCGCTGCCCTGGCACCCTACGGCAACCGGGTGGAGACCTTCCGCCCAGGCGAACTGGGCGCAACTATCGCCGACCTGTTGCCGGGGATCAAGGCCATCGCCGCATTCGGCCACACCCCGGGGCATACCGTGTTTATGCTGGAGTCCGACAGCAAAAGGCTCCTCATCTGGGGGGATTTGATGCATGCGGAGCTCATCCAGTTCCCCGTGCCGGATCAGTCGGTAAGCTACGACACGGACCCCATAGCCGCGGCGGCAATCCGTAAACGGATACTGGCCTACGTGGCGCAAAACAATATCCCTGTCGCGGGAATGCACCTGGTCTATCCGGCCATCGGAACGGTGACGGCGGCAGGAAGCGGGTATCGGTTTACCCAGGCGAAATAGGGGCCGCCTTATGAATATTAGCCACCTGTTTACTTCCTTGGAAGTATTGTCTTTACATAATCTTCGGTGGTTTCAAAAACAGGATCCTTGCCGGTTAAATCACGGGTAAGGGGTACAATTTTACGGCGTATTCCCATCCCCCGCATATCGACATACCCATAATCCCGCAGTGTTTCCAGAATAATGGGATTCCGGACTGAACGCTGCCCGGCCAGCATTTTTTCTACGCTCATAGAATTCTGCAATGCACCGGGACTATTTATTTCCAGCCGGTCATTATAATTTACCATTTCAACTTCGGCGGAACGGGTCCAGTCCCGGTGAGCAAAACTATTGAGGAGCGCTTCCCGCACCGCGTCAGGCGGGTAATACCACTCCCGTTCACGGCGGAAATTTTCATCAGGTTTATCTGCTTCTACCGATATAAACGGCCGTGCCCTGTCTATACTCAGTTCAATTAATCCCATCTGTACAAGATGACGGCCTTTCCCTGCCTGTCCTTCAAAAAGCCCCAGTAAGGGTGCGTCAAGGAACGTGTCATCCTGTGCCTGATAATCCATGTCATTGCCGCTAAAAGACATCCAGCGGAGACCGGCCCTGTGAAAATGATGCCGGGGGCTATGGGCAAAAAGCACTATTCCTGCAACGGTACAAACATGCTTATCCATATTGTCCGGGGACATAAAACCAAGCCCGGAAAGACGGTTCTCCCAATCCGGTATGGTGGACGGCATCTCCGTATCGCCGACAATATTGGCTAGATAATCCTCAAGCCGCGCCTGATCCAGGGTTTTAAAAGTGGTTCCGAATACGGGCAATAATTCCACATGGAGTAATCCGCCGCTTTCTGAAAGTTGAATGAGCTGTTCCCTGGTTGCAGGCCGGGAGATGCTGCCCACACGGATATAGGTTTCTTCCCGGTTATTATGCCGGACAAAATAGGGCTTGCCGGTACAATTGCTGATAGTTATTATTGCGACTTTCTTGTCCCCTAAAACAATCTCCTCATAAAAGGGAATAATTGAGGGGTGAATGTACCGTCCAAAAACGGTATCCATTATCCATTCCTCCAGATTCTTTCGTTGAATGCCCGTAATGCTTCCATCATCTTCAACGCCAATCAGAACCTGCCCGCCCTGAAAATTGGCAAGGGCAACAATTTCTTTCGCTAATTGTTCCGGGCGAAGGTCATCCCGTTTGAATTCCACACCGGAACTTTCACCATTGGCGATAATTTCTAAAAGTTCATTCTTTAACATTTACCCCAATATCTCCAACAGCCGCTCCAAATCTTCCATAGAATAATACTCAATACTGATGCTGCCCTTTTTCAAATCCCCGTTGATAACCACCTTCGTCCCCAGCCGCTCCCGGAAGCGATCCTCCATGGCCCCCAATTCCGGGTCTCGTTTAGCCGCCGCCGGTTTCGCCTTGGCCGCCCCTGTTTCAGCGCCGCCGCCCGCGTTCAGCGCCGCCGCCCGTTTCTCCGCCTCCCGCACCGACAGCCCCCCCCGGAGGATCTCCCCCAGGAGCCGTTCTTGTGCCGCCTCCCCATCCACCGCCAGGATAGCCCGCCCGTGACCGGGGGTGAGTTCCCCCTTCTCCAGGGCAGAGCGGGCTGCCGGGAGCAGCTTGAGGAGCCGCAATGCATTGGCCACGGTGGAACGGTTTTTCCCCACCTTAGCCGCCACCTCGTCCTGGGAAAGGCCGGTAAGCTCCATGAGACCCCGGTAAGCGGAAGCCTCCTCCATGGGGTTAAGGTCCGCACGCTGGACATTCTCTATGAGAGAAACCTCCAGGCGCTTTTCGTCGGAATAGGTACGGATGATAACCGGCACTTCCGTAAGCCCCGCAAGAAGGGCCGCCCTGCTCCGCCGTTCCCCCGCAACAATGATCCAGGTTCCGTCCCCGGCGTCCTCCACAATCAGCGGCTGGATGATCCCCTGCTCCCGGATAGAGTCCGCTAGTTCCTGCAGGCTTTCATCCTCAAACCGTTTGCGGGGTTGGCCGGGGTTGGCCTTGAGTTTGTCCAGGGGAATATTGTAAATAGTCCCCGGGCTTTTCAGCGCCGTACCGGCATCGGAACTCGCTACATCGGTTTCGCCCACATCATCCATGGTGTAATCATTAAGATCTATGAGCGGGTCGACCGGGAACAGGGCGTCAATGCCCTTGCCCAAGCGGCTTATAGACCCACGGCTTTTATGCCCCACGGCGCATCACCTCCTCGGCCAGGCTATTGTAGGCCTTGCCGCCGGAACATTGGGGATCGTAGCGGGAAATGGGCTTGCCAAAGGAGGGGGCCTCGGAAAGCCGGACATTCCGGGGTACGATGGTAGTAAAAACCTTGTCTTTAAAATAGCCGCACACCTTGGTCACCACCTCCTGGGCCAGCCGGGTCCGTGAATCGTACATGGTAAAGAATATCCCCCCGATTTCCAGATGGGGGTTCAGTTTTTTTTGGATACGCTTAATGGTTTGGAAGAGCAGGGAGAGGCCCTCCATGGCGAAATATTCGCACTGCATGGGGATAAGCACCGCATCGGCGGCAACCATGCCGTTGATGGTAAGCACCCCAAGGGAAGGGGGGCAGTCTATCAGGATAAAATCATAGGTATTCCGCACCGGTTCCAGGGCGTGCTTCAGGAAAAAATCCCGCTCCGCCTGCCCGATAAGTTCCACCGTAGCCCCGGAAAGGTCGATGCTGGCGGGAATCACCGAAAGGTTGGGGATCTCCGTGGGGCGGATAACCTGGGTAAGGGAGGCGGTCCCGGAAATAAGTTCATACACCCCGGGTTTGGCGGAACGCAGTCCCACACCGCTGGAAAGGTTTGCCTGGGAATCAAAATCCACCAGAAGCACCGACTTTCCCGCTTCGGCAAAGTAGGCCCCAAGGCTGATGGCGGAGGTGGTCTTGCCGACCCCCCCCTTCTGGTTTACAAAAGCATATACTCTGCCCATTTCCCCACCGGTATTGAAAACTAGTCTATAGTATAATACCATGGGTATGCTTGTTCAATGCTATTGAACAGTGCTAGTACATAGCTTGAAGGAGCGCCGGATGACATCCATACAAATGCTTGCCATTGATTTAGATGATACCCTGCTGCGGTCGGATCTGACCATCTCGTTCCGGACCCGGAATGCTATCAGGAAGGCGGAAACCCAGGGTTGTGTGGTGGTCCTTGCTTCGGGGCGGATTCCTTCGGCTATGGAGCACTTTGCCCGGCTTTTAGGGCTCCACAAACGACCGGGTTACCTTATTTGCAATAACGGCACCATGATCCAGGAAAGTCACACGGGAAAACTCATCTACGAAGCGAAGATCCCCTCAAAAACAGCCCTGATTGCCTACGATCTGGCATCGGCGGAGGGCTTCCCGGTGCAGCTCTACGAAGATGACATCATGTATATCTCCCGCCCCAATGAATTTGCCGATTATGACCAAAAACTTACGGGCTTACGGCAGGTGGTGGTAGAAAATTTCCGGGCCATGGTGGGCCACGGCTGTTACAAACTGCTCATCCCCGGGGACCCCATGACCCTCCGGCCCCTGGAAAACATCCTGAAAACCTACATCGGCGAAGAATCCACTATCTTTACCAGTAAACCCTATTTCCTGGAGATACTCCCCCAGGGTGTCGATAAGGGGACCGGTCTGGCAAAGGTGGCGGAAGTCCTGGGCATCCCCCGGAGCGCGGTGCTTGCCATCGGGGACTCCATGAACGACGAGGCGATGATCCGCTGGGCGGGTATCGGGGTAGCCATGGCTAACGGGGATGAGCGGATCAAGGACATCGCCGCCATGGTCACCGACAAATCCAACGATGATGACGGTGTAGCGGACCTGATAGAACGGTATATTCTCGGAAAGGAAAGCATTCCCTTCAGGGAAATAATTTAATAGTAAGCTTCTATCATACTCTGCCGATAATGAACCTATGAAACAGAAAAGCGGATTTTTCATTGTATTCCTTGTATTGGCCGCATTTTGCACCCTCCGGGCTCAGGACAGCGTTACTGATGAAACTGCCGGCGGTATCGGCAACGCCGCCTTCCGCCAGGACGGAATCGCATCCTGGTACGGCACGGAGTTTGAGGGCCGCCCCACCGCGTCGGGGGAGCTTTTCAATCCTGCCCAGATGACCGCCGCCCACCCCACCCTGCCCTTCGGCACCATGCTGCGGGTAACCAATACCCAGAACAGAAAGCAGGTGATTGTCCGGGTGAATGATAGAGGACCCTTTGTAAACACCCGGATCATCGATATTTCCCGGGCCGCCGCGGAGGTGCTGGACATAATCAGTACCGGTACTGCCCCGGTGCTGGTAGAGTTAGCCGGGGAAGGGGCCGCACCGACCCCGTCGGCAGTATCGACGGGGCCGGCCGAATCCGACCCCTGGATAGCGCCTATTCCGGCACAGCCCCCCGCAGCAGCCCAACAACCCGCATACCCGGCATATCCGCAGCCCACATATCCGGCATATCCGGCGCAGCCATCCGCACCGGCACAGCAGCCCGCATATCCGGCATACCCGGTACAGCCGCCTGCAACAGCCCAACAGCCGGCATACCCGGCGCCGCCGCCGGTATTCTCACAACCAGCGCAACCCCCGGCATTGTTTAGCGCCAGCCCGGCGGTGGTTAAACCGGGGATCCCCCCCCTTGGCACGAATAAGCGGTACCGTGTCCAGGTAGGAGCCTACCAGAACACCCGGAATGCGGTAGAGGCATTTGACCGCGTAAAAAGCACGGGGCTTGAACCGGCCTATGAACGGTATAATGACTATTACCGGGTAGTGATCTCCGGCGTACGGGCGGATGACGTCGAAAGCCTGGCGGGAAAGCTCGGTTCCGTTGGATTCCGGGAAGTTCTTATCCGGGAAGAATAAGAAATTTCTTGACCCACGCGGGGTATTCTTGGTATATTCTATGTATCGAAACACTTACTACTTATCACTAATAGAATGGAGGACCATATGAAGGTAAAGCCTTTGGCCGACAGGGTCATTGTTAAGCTGGAGAAGAGCGAGGCAAAGACCGCCGGAGGGATCATTATCCCCGATAACGCCCAGGAAAAGACCCAAACAGGGACCGTAACGGCGGTGGGGGAAGGGACTGAGGAAGTGAAGATCACGGTTAAGGCCGGTGACAAGGTCATGTACGACAAGTACGCCGGAACCCAGGTCAAGTTTGACGGAACCGAGCACCTTATCCTCAAAATGGCCGATATTATCGCCATTATCGAATAAGCCGTTCTTCCCTAAGAACAAATTTTCGGATTAAGCCCGGCTCCGGCCGGGTTTTTTTCGTTTCACGGAGAAGACCCATGAAAACTATTCTTTGTTACGGTGATTCAAATACCTGGGGTTATGCCCCCCTTTCCGGGGAACGGTATGACCATAAAACCCGGTGGCCCATGGTCTTATGGCGGCTGCTCAATACCGGCGCCGATTGGGAGGACCCTCCCTACTGGGTGGTGGAGGAGGGCCTTAACGGCAGAACCAGCTGCCGGGAGGACCCCATTGAGGGGGACCGGAACGGCCTGCGCCAGCTCATCCCTATCCTGGAAAGCCACAAACCCCTGGATTGGGTGGTGGTCATGCTGGGCACCAATGACCTGAAGCCCCGGTTCAGCCCGACCCCCTTTGATATAGCCGCCGGGGTGCAGAAGGTGGTCACCACCATCCAGGACTCCCGGACCGGCCCCGGAGAGATGTCCCCAAAAATCCTGATGGTCTGCCCGCCCCCGACAGTGGAATCCATGGGGTTCCTCCATATATTCGGCAATACGGTGGAACTCTCAAAAAAGATGACCCACCACTACAAGAACCTGGCGAAGGAAAGCGGCGTCCTGTTTTTTGAAGCCGGTACGGTGATTCGTACCAGTGCGGTGGACGGCATCCACCTTGCCCCGGAGGATCACCGGAAACTGGCGGAAGCGGTGGCGGAGATCATCAGGAAAAACAGCTAGGCATTGTTCTTACGCCGATGATGGGTTATATTTAGACGGGAGGGGGCGTAATGGAAACAGCGGCATCTTTAAACAACTCCGGTATTGCCTTAACGGAGGCAAACCGGCCTTATGAAGCGATTCCCCTGTTCAGAAAGGCCCTGATCATGGAACCGGAAAACCCCCTGCTCTGGATGAACCTGGGAATTGCCCAGCAAAGAACAGGGGACTACGAGGAAGCCCTGATCAGTTTTCAACGGGCGGTTTTTATCGACGACGACTTAGCCGAAGCCTGGGTCAGCATGGGGCTGATCTACTACGAAGTAGAACAGTTTGACCTCGCCGAGGAATGCTACCATTCCGCCCTTGCCCGTGACGACTGTTCCCCAAAAACCTGGAACAACCTGGGGGTCCTCTACTTTGTGGAGGGCAGCTACGATGAAGCCCGGCATTGCTTTGAAGAGGCGGTAAGCCTGGCGCCCATGTATTACGAAGCCCTCTACAACCTGCGGGACGCCTGCCGGAAGCTCCATGATTACCGGGCGGCGGCGGAATTCGAGCGTATCCTCAGCCAGTTATCCCCCGACATGGGCTATCCCGTCCGTCCCATCAACACTTAATCCCGGAGGATTTTTTGAAGGTCCTCTACATCGCCGAAATAGTCGGAAAAGCCGGTATATATGCCCTGAAAACGGCCTTGCCGGAGCTGAAAAAGCAAAAACCCGCAGACTTCATCATCGCCGGCGCGGACGGCGTCACCGGAGGCAACGGCCTGGGGCGTAACCACGCCGCCTATCTCCGCAAGCTGGGGGTAAACGTGCTGAGTACCGGTGAATGTTGCTTCTACAAAAAAGACCTGGTGGAAAACCTGGGCAAGATCCCCTACGTGCTGCGTCCGGAAAACCTCAACCCCCAAGCGCCGGGCATAGGCGCACGGGTTTACCATATCGATAACACCTCCGGTTCCATGAAGGTAGCCGTGGCGGTCCTCTTAGGCCAAAGCGGTTTTACCCGGCTCCACGGGGATAACCCTTTCGCCCGCATCCCGGTACTTCTGGAACGGCTCCGGCGAGAAACCCCCTACATCATCCTGGACTTCCACGCCGAGGCCACTGCGGAAAAACGCACCCTCTTTGCCCTGGCGGACGGAGCCTGTTCCGCCGTAATTGGTTCCCATACCCGTGTCCAGACCGCCGATGAGACGGTGCTTCCCGGGGGCACCGCGGTAATCACCGATGCGGGCCGCACGGGCAGCCAAAATTCCGTGGGAGGGGTGGACAAGGACGAGCGTATCAAAGAATACCTTACGGGCATCCCCGACTGGACCAGGGAGGCTTGGGAGCAGCCTGAACTCCAGGGAGTTTACCTGGACATAGACAGCCGGGGAAAGGCTCTCTCTATTGAACGGATACAATGGGGGGTTCCGGTAAAAGAAACAATGGGAGAAAAGGATAGTGGGGGGTCCTGTCAGTGAGAAAGTACAGGGTCCCCCCGGAGGGTCCCCCCTATACTTTCCCACTGCCACCCCCAATACCATTTATTGGCATTGTTTCTTTTCCCTACGAATCGCTGGCTGTGTGGGGAGGAAGAGGAGGAGGGATTTATGACTGAAATGGGGAGAATACGGGAGATACGGGGGGATGCCATCACTATTGCGCGGGAAAACAGCATCGCCTGTTTCGGCTGCATGAGCCAGGAATGTAAGGTAAAGGAACTATCCTACAATGCGGAAAACCTCGATGGCCTGGACCTAAAGCCGGGGCAATTGGTAGAAACCGAGGCCGTCGCATCAGCCATTAAGCAGGGGCTTGCGGTACTGCTGCCCCCGATCCTGGGCTTTATCGCCGGCTACGTTCTAAGCGGCGTCCTTTTCCCCACAGCCGGAGACCCGGCCTGTGCAGCAGCCGGGGTCCTGCTGCTCTTTGTTGTGGCCTTCGCCCTCTACTTTATCCGCCGCCGCTTCCCGCCCAAAACCATACGCCGGGTTATCCGGGTGGTAGAAGCGCCCAGTACCTAGCCCTGCGATCCGTCCGTTTGCACGCCCCATGCACAGACACCCCCTCATCTGTAAGCATAGTATTGAGGGGAGTTAATTACCGCGAAGCGCCCCCCTATACGTAAGCCCGTCCAGGTAGAAGAGAATATACCGTCCACAAATAGTATTGGGGGTTTCTGCCTGCCGTGAAGCGCCCCCCTATACGTAAGCCCGTCCAGGTAGAAGAGAATATACCGTCCGCAAATAGTATTGGGGGTGGCAGTGGGAAAGTATAGGGGGGACCCTCCGGGGGGACCCTGTGCTTTCCGGCTGACAGGACCCCCCGCTAACCTTTATCCACGGTATATTCTCTTCTACCGCTTAAACTTTAGGGTTTCCAGCGTATTATCCCCCCGCACAACCTCAAACCAGAGTTCCTTCCCCGCCTTTTCCCGGAGAATCCGGTAAAACGCCGCCAAGTCCTGCACCTTCTCGCCGTTGACGCCGGTGATCCGGTCCCCCCTTTGGAGGCCAACCACCGAGGCGGGGCTCTTGTCAATAACCTGGATCACCGCCAAACCCTGAACATTTTTGTCAAAGTTGAAGGCGCTCCTGACCGCATCATTGACGGGAACCGGAATAAGCCCCGGCCAGAGTTTGCTGTTCTCTGCGGCGGCCTCATCGTTCCGCGCTTCGATACGGACCGTCATGTCCGCCGTCACCCCGGCGCGGAAAACCGTGAAGGTTACCCGTTCCCCCGGCTTGAGGTCCCCCACCGCCAGCACCAGGGGATTCACCCCCCGCACTTCCCGGCCGTTGATGTGGGTGATAAAGTCTCCGGGGTGAATCCCCCCCTTGTCCGCCGGGGAACCCAGAAAGACCTGGGCGGCCAATGCCCCCCGTTTGCCTTCCACACCCAGAGCCTGGGCTGTTTCCCGGTCCACCTCGGAAAGGGATACCCCCAGCCAGCCGTAACTCACCTTGCCGGAACTGATGAAATCGTCGATGGTACGTTTCGCGTTATTGATGGGGATCGCAAAGCCCAGGCCCATGGAACCACCGCCGGAACTGGTGCTGGCAATCCAGGTATTGATCCCGATAACCTCCCCCCGGATATTTACCAGGGCGCCCCCGGAATTCCCCTGATTAATGGAGGTGTCGGTCTGGATAAAGTCGTTGATATTGCCCCCGGGACCCCCGGTCCGTCCCAGGGCGCTGACAATGCCCATGGTTACCGAGGACATATAGCCCAGGGGATTCCCCACGGCAATAGCCCAGTCCCCCACCTTGACCGCGTCCGAATCCCCCAGTTCTGCCAGGGGAATACGATCATTGGAGCTAAAGGACACCAGGGCCAGGTCCTTCCGTTCGTCCTTGCCGACCAGCTTTGCGGGAATCTCCTTGCCGTCATTCAGGGCTACCACAATCTCGTTGGCATCCCCCACTACATGGTTATTGGTCAGCGCATAGTAGGTGGCGCCGTCCCTCCTGACGACGATCCCCGAGCCCAGGCCCTGGGACCGGAATTCCCGTTCCTGTCCGCCGCCGTTTCCATCCCGGGGGCCGAAGAAGAATTCGAAGGGAATACCGTTAAAATTAGGGGTCTGCTGCCGCCGGATGGAAACCGTCTTGAGTTCCACCACCGAGGGCAGCACCTTATCCGCCACGGAGCGGAACACCGTTTGAAGCCCCTCGGCAATTTTCAGAGCATCCTCGGGGATCACCACATCGGAATAGCCCGGATTGGCCTGGGCTTTGGCGGTTTTAAAGGGGGTAGAACAGGAAAAAGACAAAAAGGCCAGGGAAAACCCGAAGATCGCCCCTAAAAGAACCAGATTAAAGACAAAAAAATTCCTGGATGACAAGCGCTGGGAAAAATTCATGCGGATACACTCCTCTTTGGTATACTATATACTATAATATTTTTTTTGGAGAATAGTTACAATGGGATTCACAGCGCCGGATTCAGGGTAGTTTTGACGGTACGTATACCGCATCGAAGTGTTGTAAGGGGTAATTGGCGTTTATCTCTTCCTGGGTCAGGTAAATTGTATCACCCGTATCTTCGTTGTTCTCTGCGTACCGTGTTAATCCTATCCTGCCGGTATCAGCCCTGGATGTATAGCCATGAGCGTAATCGCGGATCAGTTCCCGGAGATTTTCCCCGGGCAGCAGTTCGTAGGAGTCCGGCCGTTCAACCTCGCCAAAAACAGAAACTATCCGGTCAAGATGGTTAACAGTAATGACATCCCCGGGCCTCAAATAGGGGTCCTGGCTCAGATCCCCGAAACGCTGGGCCTTGAAGAGATCATAGGTTTTGATCTGCCCATCGGCGGAGGTAACCGTGATGTTCCGGGTGGATGAATACACAGAAAAAGTACCGTTAAGCAGGGACGAAAGACGCCCCATTGCCCAGGTTGTCCGTTCTACCGCGCGGCTCACTTCACCCTTGATATATACGGTAAAAACACTGGGCTTGAGCATGACCAATTGCACCCCGCTCAAGGGGTAGTTATTGGAGACAATGGTTTCCGCATCCTGTTTTAATTGCCGGTAGGTTTTGCCCGCAACATTGATAATCCCCAGGTTGGAAATCCTGATCCGGTAGGAAGAATCCACGGTGATAAGGTAGCTAACCGGCGTTCCTCCGGCCGCATAGGTCAGGGAATACACGTCCCCGGAGGTGACCGGGTAGGAAGGACTTGAGATGGCCAACTGTACCTGCGTATTCGGTATTGCATCTGATTCTTGCGCTCGTAGCGGCCCTATAAAAACAAGGGTTGTGAACAGAAAAAGCACGGCGCTTTTTTTTATTGAAAATTTCATATCGTTCATGGCGGACTCCACTTTACTAAATTGTACCCTGTTTTAAAAAAAAGTCAATCGATTAAGATGGTTATCAATAATTCGAATAGAATTGGTATCATCGCATCATGTTCGTGGATTGCCGCTCATATTCGGATATAGAATACTATATATAGCGTATGTATGAATTATAACCTGCTATATATAGTATATTATACAATTCCTTGAAAAATACAAACAATCTGAATGAATACTAATCGTCCCATATGATGTTTGTATAAATTCCATACTAAATAGATAATGTTTAAAATTCATCAATAAGGATGGAATGATGGATGGCAGGGAACTAAGAACGGCGTTAAGCCGGAATTTGAAACTATTCCGTAAATACCGCAATTGGTCCCAGGCTGATTTAGCTGAAAAAGCCGGAATATCCGTTACGTATTTAAGTGACATAGAACGGGGGAATAAATGGCCCCATCCTGATATTTTGGCGAATCTTGCCACCGCTTTTAATGTAGAGGGCTACGAAATGTTCAAGCCGGAAGAAAAATTGCCGAATGATGTTAGAAATATTATACACAAGCTGGCGAGAGATATAACCGCATCCGTAAATAAAACCATTCTGAATGTGTGTGAAGAATATACCCAGATAAAAGACTGATGCATCCGGTTTACACAATTCCCCGGATCTCCGCGATATCCCCAATCCCCTGGGATTCCATCCAAGCCTCAATACCCGCCAGGATGTCCAGAGCAATTTCCGGCTTGATGAAGTTGGCGGTCCCAATCTGTACCGCCGCAGCCCCTGCCATGAGGTACTCCACCGCGTCCTGCCAGCTTGTTATACCCCCGGCGCCCATCACGGGGATTTGCAAAGCCCCGGCGCACTGATGAACCATGCGCAGGGCTATGGGCTTAATGGCGGGCCCGGAAAGTCCCGCGTAGGTATTCTCAAACACGGGGCGCCGTTTTTGGATGTCTATGGCCATAGCCAGAAAGGTGTTGGTGAGCGATACCGCGTCGGCGCCCTCCTCCTCGCAGGCCCGGGCCAGGGCGGTGATGTCCTCCGCATTGGGGGAAAGCTTTACCATCAAGGGGTGTTTACAAATACTGCGGACCCGGCGCACTACATCCCGCGCCGTTTCGGTCTTTACCCCGAAGGCCATGCCGCCGGCCTTTACGTTGGGGCAGGAAATGTTCAGTTCCAGGATATCGAAGTCCGCATCGTTGAGGAGTTCCACCCCCGCAAGGTAGTCGTCTATGGTATGGCCCCCCAGGTTGACTATCAGTGCCGGACCTTGGGTCCGCGGACCCAGGGTGTGCATAAAGGGGAGTTCCGTTTCGATAAAGGCCGGAACGCCGGGGTTTTCCAGGCCCACACTGTTCATGACCCCGGCGGCGGTTTCCCAGATCCGTATGCCCTCATTGCCCGGCTTAGGGTTCAGGGTGAGGCCCTTGGAACAGATCCCCCCAAGGCGTCCCAAATCAAATAATTCGCTGAACTCCCGGCCAAAACCGCAGGTTCCCGAAGCCAGAACCAGGGGGTTTTTAAGGGGAACCCCGGCAAAATTGGTGCACAGGCAGGGCTTCATAGCACATCCTCTGCGGGAAACACCGGGCCGTCTTTACAGACCTTTTTGTTTCCCCCCGCAGTTTGTTTGCTGCACCCGTAACAGGCGCCCACCCCGCAGGCCATACGCGCCTCCAGGGATACGAAGATCCTCTCCCCCACCCCGCAGGCTTTGCATTTTTCCCAGAGCGCCTTCATCATAATCTCCGGACCGCAGGTAAAAATCGCGTCATAGCCCGTGGGATCAATTTCATCGGTGATACGGCCGCCAACATTTACCGTAACACTATCCGCACGGTCCCGGTATTCATCCGTTAGAAACGCTGCGCCGCTGAAGCCCAGGTACAGGTCTACCGTGCAGCCCGCGCCGCGATACTGTTTTGCACCCAGATAGAAAGGGGCGATTCCCGCGCCGCCCCCCACCATGGCTATGCGGCCCGGCGCATTGGACCATAGGTCCATTGGGAAGCCATTTCCCAGGGGTCCCTGGATGGTCAGAGAATCACCGGGATTGAGCCGGGAAAATATCGCCGTTCCCCGGCCCACGGTTTTATACAGGAAGAAGACCCGGCTCCCTTGGGCGTCAAACACGCTGATGGGACGGGAAAGCACCGGAATACTGTCCCAGGAACGGAGCATGCAGAACTGCCCGGCGCGAGGGATACGGTCAGGGCGTATCGGCAGTTCCGCTTCCAGGAGATAAAAGCCCGGTGAAACCTGCCGGTTGGAACGCACCGCAGCCTTACTACACCCCAAGCACTATTAAAATGTTGCCACACACGGTCGGCAAATAATCATGACCCTAATTGCAGGGGGCCGGCTTATCGACCCCCAATCCGGTACGGACGATTTCCTGGACCTGGCCCTGGAAGGCGGCAGAATTGTACGTATCGGGAAGCTTGATCCCCAGGCCGGGGGGTACGGGCGGATCATCGATGCCCGCGGCAAGACCGTTGTTCCCGGGCTTATTGACGTCCATGTCCATTTCCGTGATCCCGGCCTAACCTATAAGGAAGATATTGCGTCCGGCGCGGCGGCGGCGGCCCGGGGCGGGTTTACCGCCGTGGTCTGCATGGCCAACACCAAGCCGCCGGTGGACAATGTGGAAACCCTGGCGGAGGTCCTGGCCAAGGCCGCAAAAGCCCCGATCCGGGTCTACACCGTAGCGGCGGTGAGCCGGGGCATGGAGGGTAAGGAACTGACCGATATGGCTGGGCTCAAGAAGCTCGGCGCCCTGGGTTTCAGCGATGACGGCATCCCCATCCGGGACCCGGCATTTCTGCAAAAAGCCCTGCGGGCGGTAAAAGCCCTGGGCGTCCCCATCAGCCTCCATGAGGAGGAGCCCGCCCTGATTGGCGTTCCCGGCATACACGAGGGTAAGGTATCCGCCGCATTGGGGATCTCAGGCGCCCCGGCGGTTTCGGAAAGCGCCATGGTTGCCCGGGACTGCATGCTTGCCCTGGCTTCCGGCGCACGGGTCCACATACAGCATGTAAGCTGCGCAGAATCCACGGAACTTATCCGGCTGGCTAAGCGGCTTTTAGACGCACGGCTTGGCGCTCGTATTACTGCGGAAGTGACCCCCCAGCACCTTGCCCTCACCGAAGATGCGGTTCGTATCCATGGAACCCTGGCGAAGCTCAACCCGCCCCTGCGAACTGAAGAAGACCGCCTGGCCCTTATCGCGGCCCTGAAAGACGGAACCATTGACATGATTGCCACGGACCACGCCCCCCATAATATAGAAGAAAAAGAGAAGCCCTTTGCCGAGGCCCCCGGCGGGCTCATTGGCCTGGAAACCGCCCTGGCTCTGGGGATTACTAATCTGGTCCTGCCGGGGCATCTTACCCTGCCGGCGCTTATCGGGAAGATGACCGCCGCCCCGGCCCAGCTCTACGGCCTTGACGCCGGATACCTGGCGGAAGGCGGCCCGGCGGATATTACCATCCTTGACGATAGGGAAACCTGGACCGTAGGCGGCTTTGTTTCAAAATCGTCAAACTCCCCCTTTGCAGGCAGTACCCTGACGGGGAAGGTGAAGTACACCATCTGCGGCGGCAAAATTGTATACCAGGACGCCAGGGCCAGCGCATACTTGCTAAGTAATATCCATCGAATAGATAAAGAATGAAAAGAGTCCACGGATTACACGGATATACACGGATAG
>BNUW01000054.1 GCA_025997655.1 Spirochaetia bacterium | reverse complement strand
AACCAGAAACAAGTGAAAAGTTCTTATTATCATAACATACCCCACGATAATGGCTTGTGTGTGCATATTGATTTATTTGAATGGGCTACAAAAGAAAGCTATGCCGAATTTCAAAGAAATCTATTACAGCTTTGCCGTCTAAAAAAATAACATCGAATGGGCATGAGCCCAAGCCTGTTTTTTCCAGCAATGCCATGAAAAAAGGACTTTCCGTACTTTTTAGTATTTGTAAATTTAATGGATGATGTTTTTGAAATTCGGCATAGCTTTCTTTTGTAGCCCATTCAAATAAATCAATATGCACACACAAGCCATTATCGTGGGGTATGTTATGATAATAAGAACTTTTCACTTGTTTCTGGTTAAGAAAAATTTCATACGTGCCAAAAAAACTGTGTGGACCAATTCCACGAACAAAATAATTATCGTAATAATCAACGATTTTTGCTGCGTCTAGTGCTGTTAAAAAATCATCTGGTTTGGCGCCACCCAAGTTTGATCTTAAACAAGGGTGTTTTTTATTTGGGTTGCCTTTTTTATCATAAAACTCAGTGCCACTCGGGTTTAGTGCTACCGTACATATTTTTGCATTATCATAATCGCCAAAATAGGGGATAGGAACAATATCCGGCAAAACACCTAACGCCGCAGGTACCGGCTCGCGGATTCGGTTGGCAAAGATGGGATTCGCCAGTATTTTCATTTTTCTTCTCCTTATGGTAAGTTCACCCTAGGAGGCTGTCGGACTTCCCCCAAATTTAGCTATTTTTACATGCTAAGAGCATGTTTTTTCACTAAAAGATCACTCAAAATACAAGCCATTAGCATGTATTTTTGTCAAAGTCCGACAGGCTCCTAGTAAGTTCACCCTAGTAACCTATTTTACCGTATCATTTCCCGTTTTGTCAACTATCGCCGCAAACGTATTTATCAAATTTGCCCAGTTAAATACATTCGCTGTCAATTGATCCTGTGCAGCATTGTTGATGGTAAAAGCGGCGTTCGAATTGAACCACATATTGTAAAATGCACCGCGCAGTTGCTTCGCACTCCACTGGGCCTCCTTGTACGGGTATATCGTTCCCAGTGTACCCGCGCCGCAGATTATGTCTTCCCGTCCTGCGGGTGCGGCGTTGAGTAAAATGGCATATGCCTCTTCATTTTCGGTTTTTGTTTTAGAAATGCACAAAAATCTGCTCCGCGTTGCTATTCCTGTCATACCGACAAGAAAGGGCGTAGAACCAGATTCATCACCATTTACGTGCGATGAGGCAGGCAGCCGAAAATAGTCATCAAAATCCGTGCTTTTTCCACCTGATGATTTTGCATATCCGTTTTGTGGATCCTGCGGCGGCAAAGCACTTATTTGAGGAGGATTGCAGGGATGGGTAAAACCGGCTTGCGTAAAGACACTTGAATCGGCATAACAGGCGTCTATTAAATCCCGTGTTTTGTTGCCGATAGTCAAAAAATCGTTTAGGGCAATGCGGCGGCCGTTAATGCCGTGTAAAATATAGTTAGGGTATGATGACCATTCGGGGCCGCAATTACGCCCCTGCCAAGGCGCGCCCTGATAATCTTTAGGCTCTATCCTGTTTGGCGAAAAAAGCATATAGGTGAGCGCTGAACGAACACAATTAAAATAAAATGCAAGTAATAGATTCGCTATGGGAAGCGGTATGTTTTGCACATAACAGTCTAAGTCCAGGTAATAAGAGTATTCAGATTCATTCCGTCTTTTTGCAAACAAATAATTTTTTGCCGCGTTATGTCCGGGTGACTTGTTCCCCCAATCTTCCGCATTAAACGCGAACCATTCGGCGGCTCCTTCGATCATAAACATAAGCGGTTTACTGCATGGATATGGTTTGGCGCTATTTTTCTTAGGCGCAGGCGTATAAAGCAAGGCGTCAGGTTCTTGTTCACCAAGATTTTTGTCGTCCCTATAAACAGCGCACAGATCGGGGTTAAAAATGAGATGCCCGAATTCATGCCAGAGCACAATCTCCATCAGAATCTTTGGATCGAGATTTTTCTTTGCTGATACTCGTATCACCGGTCCTGACAGTACACAAATACCGGAAAAAACACGATGGCTTGATGGATGCGCAAATCGGTTTTTTTCCGCGAAGGCGGCCATAGTAGTAACCTCAGCCCTGTCTGCCCTATAACCCGCCATCCGGTTTTCAAAATCATCTGAATTAAAAAAGAAGGCAAATGGGTCGGAAGAATCGGGCCGCTTAATGTCAACCAGCATGATGCAGGGAAGATTGTTAAACTTTCTGCGCCAATCATGTACCAGGGCATTTGAACCCGCTATGGCGTTCATAATCCCGGATTTTTCAATAACACGCTCAAAGGGATGCACATATTTTGGGTTGTTGATACAAGTTTCAACGGCAATGACCGCATCGGTAAAATCACGGATTAAATCCTTGTAAGCATCATCCACGGCGGCCTTCTTGGCAACATTCACGGCGATGATGATTTTTTCCTGCAAATTTACGTGTTCCATATTACCCCCATTCGTAGTAACCATAGCATACCATAATAACTATGACTCCTAATGTCACCCTGATATTTTTTCTTCCCCTGCCGCCATGACACTAGAAGTCACCCTGAAAATAGTATATTCTTCTTGATTATGGCAAAAGGAAACCAGGAAGAAAAAGTACGGGTAAACCGCATACTCATGATCGACGACGCAATCCGTTCCGGCGCATACCCCAACGCGGATAAGCTTGCGGAAAAGGCCGAGGTGAACCGCCGGACCATACTGCGGGATATTGATTACCTCCGCCTGATGTATAAGGCCCCCATCGAATACGACCATCAGCGCCGGGGGTTTTATTATAGCGAAAAGAACTTTTTTATCAAGAGCATCGTTTTAACCGAGGGGGAGCTTTTTTCGGTGGCCCTCTTCGATCAGCTCCTCGAACAATACCGGAATACTCCCCTGGAGGGGCGCCTCAGAACCATCTTCGACAAGATCCTTTCATCCCTGCCCGAATCCCTTACCCTGGATTCGGTCTTTTCCCCGGACCAGGTAAGTTTTATCCCCGAAACGCCGGTAAAAATCGACTCCGAGGTTTTTGAGGTTATTTTTACCGCCCTTAAAACCCGGCAAACCATCCGCCTTGAGTACCGGACTGTCGGGAGCAGCTCCTACGAAAAACGCAGCCTTGACCCCCTTCATGCCATCTGCCAGCGGGGGCACTGGTATATCATCGCCCGCCGGTCTGATAATGCTGAAATTCGTATCTATTCCTTTTCACGGATACGGAACGCCAGGCTTACGGGCCGCAATTATACCATCCCGGAGGATTTCAAGGCCCATGATTATTTTGACAAGGAGATAGGCGTATTTGCATCGAATCGCATTCCCTATACCTTTGAGTTCATCATTGATAAGGATATACAGAACTACGCCCTGGAACGGCAGTTTCACAAAACCCAGAAGGTCAGGCAGCTTCCGGACGGCTCGGTGCGGGTGCAGTTTACCACCACCCAGATTGATGAGGTACAGCGCTGGGTAATGGGCCAGGGGGCCTATGTCCGGGTAGTTAACCCGCCAGAACTTATTGCCCGGATAAAAGACGAAATAACAAAAATGGAAAAAATGTATTAGTAGGACATTAGAAGTCACTGTCACCGTGCTATACTTTGTCTCATAAAAGGAGTAAAACGCCATGGAGTTATTTGAAGGGCAGCCAACGCTTGATTATACAACCAGGGAACTGGAGCCGGTACAATTAAGCACACTGAATCATATCGAAAAAATAATCGAATATGCCGATGCCATCGGGATAAACGATCTTCTTTTTGAAAAAGCCCGGTCCTTTATCGGCATCGTGTCGGAGCGGCTGTCCATCAGCCCCATGCAGGCGGTTTTGTTTTCCCTCCTTTTCAATAACTTTAATTCCTCCGTGGACACCGACGATTTATCGAAATTGCTGAAGTGCCCGCCGATAAAAACGCTGCATTATATGAACGACCTGGATGAGCTGTTAAAGAAAAAGCTCATCACCAATAACACAAAACGGGGAGATGTTTCGTATCAAGTAGCCAAGGACGTCGTAGCCGCCTTACGGAAACAGGATGTGTTTGTCCCGGAAGCACACCGGAATATTGCTATTGATGAATTTTTCGGCGTTCTGGAAGATCTCTTTGATCAGATGGCAGACGATGAATATACACCCGGCGAATTCCATGCCGAATTAGAGTCCCTGCTCAATGACAATATGCAGCTTTTATTCTGTCAAAAACTGCAGAGCTATAACCTTAATCCCGAGGACAAGGTCCTTTTTCTGCTCTTTTGCCATTTGTCCGTCAACAACCATGATGACAATATTGGTTTCCATGATTTCAGTTTCCTTTACGACCGGAAATCAAAATCCAGGAGTGTTTATCATGAACTCCGGGATGGGGACCATGTTCTGCTCCAATGCAAATTGATTGAGAACAACTGCGATGACGGCTTTATCAACACCGAATCTTTCAAAGTGACGGATCATGCAAAGAAAGAACTCCTTGCCGAACTGGACCCCAAGAACATGAAAGCAAAACGGAAGAAGGGGCTCATCCTTTGGGACACCCTGGAAAACAAAAAAATGTTTTACCATGAAAGGGAATCAAAAAAGATCGAACAGCTTACTTCGCTATTGAAAGAAGAAAACTTCAAGAAAATACAGGACCGGCTTTCAACGAGCGGGATGCGGAGCGGCTTTGCCTGTATTTTTTCCGGAGCCCCCGGTACGGGGAAAACAGAAACGGTGTATCAGATTGCCCGTGAAACCCGGCGGAACATCATGATGGTGGACATTTCAAACATCAAAGGGATGTATGTGGGGGAAACGGAAAAACAGATCAAGGCGATCTTTGACGACTACAAAAGCGTCGTGAACACCGGAGACACGGCGCCCATCCTGTTTTTCAATGAGGCGGACGGCGTTTTTGGCAAGCGGATTGAGTTTAACAAGGGCAGCCGTGCGGTGGATCGTATGGAAAACACCATGCAGAACATCATCCTTCAGGAAATGGAAAACTTAAAGGGCATCCTGATTGCCACCACCAACTTAACAGAAAATCTGGACAAGGCCTTTGAACGCCGCTTCCTCTACAAGATTGAGTTTAAAAAACCCGGCCCGGAAGCCCGGCAGTCCATCTGGCAGGCCCTGATACCCGCAATGTCCGGGACTATCGCAGAGGAACTGGCGGCCCGCTACGATTTTTCCGGCGGGCAGATAGAAAACATCGCCCGGAAATGCGCCGTGGAAGAAGTCCTGTCGGGATGCATGCCCCCTGCGGAAGCGCTGCGTTCATTCTGCGATGATGAATTGCTGCCGGATACGGGCCGGAGCGTAATCGGGTTTACCGTATAGCAGGGAATATCGGTATCCCTAGTACTTTGCTGGGTTTTCTCTTAATTCCCCTTGACCTAATAGCGCCCATGAAATATCATTAAGCATGGTACATTTACCGAGCATTTTGGACAAAATCCGCGGCCCCATCGCCCTGGCCTTTAGCTACCAGGCCGAGGATGCGGCGGCCCTGCATCTCCTGCTGCAATGCGGCATACCCGACCCGGAAGTGTTTACCCTGGACACCCTGAAACTGTTCCCCGAAACCCTTGCGTACCATGATGAACTGGAAAAATTTTTCCATATTACCATCAAAAAGTACACCCCCGATGCGGCGGAAGTTACGGACCTGGAAACCAGGCTTGAGGATGAATGGGGGATGCGGGCAAGCCTGGAAAACCGTCACCTTTGCTGTCAGGTGCGGAAGGTAAATCCCCTGGGGAAGATCCTGGCGGGTAAAAGCGCCTGGGTAACCGGGCTGCGGGCCGGCCAGTCCGTAACCCGCACGGATCTAAAGGTTCTGGAGTGGGACGAGAAATTCGGCCTTATCAAAATAAACCCCCTGGCCGACTGGAGCGGGGAGGACCTTTCGGCGTATATCGCCAAGCACGGCCTTCCCCTGAATCCTCTTTACGCGCAGGGCTTCAAGAGCATCGGCTGCGCCCCCTGTACCCGTCCGGTGAATGAAGGGGAAGACATCCGGGCCGGTCGCTGGTGGTGGGAAAACCCGGAACACAAAGAGTGCGGCCTGCACCTGCGCAAGAAAGGACTTTAGTCCGCAGCATAAGGAACAATCGTGAGCGAAGAAGTTGAACTAACCAAACTGGATAAGTTGGACAAGCTGGAATCCCAGAGTATTTTTATTATCCGGGAAGCCTACAAATCCTTTAAGAATATCGGTATGCTCTGGTCCATCGGGAAGGATAGCACCGTATTACTGTGGCTTGCAAAGAAAGCATTTTTCGGTCATGTGCCCTTTGAGCTTATCCACATTGATACTAACTACAAGATCCCCGAAATGATTAGCTACCGTGACCGGCTGGCCAGGGAACTGAAGCTGCGCCTGGTGGTGGGGCAGAACAGAAAAGCCCTGACGGAGAAGCGTACCTTTGTTGACGGCCTGGATCGCATCTCCTGCTGCAAGGAGCTCAAGACCATACCTCTGCGGGATACCCTGGACGGTACCGGTTACCGCCGGGTCTACGATCCCAACCGGGATGTCTGGGAGGAGTTTGAATCCGCCGATCCCTACAACGCAGTAATTGTGGGAGTCCGTAGCGACGAGGAGGGGAGCCGTTCCAAGGAGCGGGTCTTTTCCAGCCGGGACGAGAAGAGCGAATGGGACGCCAGCACCCAGCCCCCGGAACTGTGGAACCTCTACAAAACCGAATTTGCCCCCAAGACCCATGTGCGGGTCCATCCCCTGCTGGACTGGACGGAACTCAACGTCTGGGAATATATAGAGCGGGAAAAAATCCCCACCATTTCTGTGTATTACAACCAGGGTGACGGCAAACGCTACCGTTCCCTGGGCTGCTACCCCTGTACCAACCCGGTGGACTCAGACGCCCGGAACCCCGCAGAAATTATAGAAGAACTTGTCAGCGGCAAATTCCGTAACATCGCTGAACGTTCCGGGCGTGCCCAGGACATTGACGGCGGCGGCACCTTAGAAACCCTGCGCAAAGAGGGGTACATGTGATGATCTACACAAGCAACGCGCCGCGCGAACGGATGAACATCGTTATCACCGGCCATGTGGACCACGGCAAAAGTACCCTGGTAGGGCGGCTCCTGGCGGACACCCATTCCCTGCCGGAGGGCAAGCTGCAAGCGGTAAAGGATTCCTGCAAAAAAAACGGCCGGGTCTTTGAATACGCTTTTCTGCTGGACGCCCTGGACGATGAACAGAAACAGGGCATCACCATCGACAGCGCCCGCATATTTTTTAAGAGCAAGGTCCGGGAATACATCATTATCGATGCGCCGGGGCATATCGAATTTTTGCGGAACATGTTAAGCGGCGCCTCCCGTGCGGTAGCCGCAGTATTGGTAATCGATGCTGCAGAAGGGGTGGCGGAAAATTCAAAACGCCACGGCCTGTTACTTTCGCTGTTGGGAATTTCCCAGGTATTGGTGGCGGTGAACAAGCTGGATGCGGTACATTACGACCGGCAGGTGTTTGAGGATATCAAGGCCGAGTACACCGCCTACCTTTCAACCCTCAAGGTGAAGCCCATCGCCTTTGTGCCGGTGAGCGCCCGGGAAGGCAAGAACATCACCGGGCTTGCGCCGGAAATGCCCTGGTATACCGGTAAGACGGTGCTGGAAATCCTGGACAGCTTCCACAACCTGGTTTCCAACGAGGATAGCTTTTTCGCCATGCCCGTCCAGGATGTGTACCGTTTCAGTAACGATAACGATGACCGCCGTATCTACGCCGGCACCATCGTGAGCGGGGAAATATCCGTGGGGGATGCGGTAACCTTCCTGCCCTCCCATAAAGAGGCCCACATCAAAAACATTGAGGTCTGGAATGCGCCGCCAAAAAAGCGGGCGGTAACCGGTGAGGCTTCGGGCTTTACCCTGGAGGAGGAAATCTACGTGAGGCGCGGGGAAGTGATGGTCAAGTCTGCGGAACACGCCCCCGTGGAGGTTGCCGATAAAATTCGCGCCAACGTAATATGGCTGGGAGCGCGGCCCCTCAGTTTCAACAAGACCTACCTGTTAAAGCTGGGGAGCGTTCGGGTGGATGCCCGGCTGGAAAAAATAGAACGCTTTCTGGGAGAAGGGGATCAGCAGTACAACGAATTGCGTCGGCATGACTGCGGTAGCGTGCTGCTGAGCCTGTCCCACCCGATTGCGGTGTCTACGTTTTACGATAATGCATCCCTGGGGCGCTTTGTTATCGTGGATGGGTATGACGCAGCGGGGGGCGGGATTGTGCTGGAGAAGGCGGCGGAGGCTGGGGATGTGTCAAGCGTCACCGGGGACTTCGAGGAAGAATTGTTCGCGCTGCTCCGGAAGTATTTTCCGCATAGGTTTTGAGCCAGTAGTTTTACTTTTAGGAAAACCACCGACCTCACAGACGCAAAAACTATGAGGAAAAACAACCGCAAAGTCGAAGAAGTCGAAAAAGAAGAGGAAAATATCGTTAAAATCCTCAAAAACTTCTTTGACTTTGTTTACTTTGCGGTGAAAATTCCTTGTTTGTTGGATTTGTCCGTGTCGTCTGTGTGGTCTACTTTTTCACTTCATTAGATGAAAAAGTGGTTAAATTCCTTATAATTTGTTGGTAAAAGTAAAATTGCTGGTTTTGAGCGCAGCGGCATTAATTATCGTTCCAGGATCGCCATGATATACACAAAAACATTGTACCCCCCATGAGCCCAGGCAATGCCATGGATACTTTTCTGCCGAACAAAAATGGAGTACAGCAGCAATCCTGCCAGAAGAGCGTTAAGCGCGCCCAGAGGTCCTTCGTAGATATGGCAGAGGGCAAAAAGGACGCTTGAAACGGCCATGGCTTTCACCGGACCTATGCCCCTTTCCTTAAACCGGGTAAACAGGTAAAGCCGGAAGTAGGTTTCCTCCAGATACCCGGTGCTGAGGCAGGACAGGATCATCACCAGAAAGGCCGCCGGTCCCAATGGGGCATCAAGAGTGGGGGCGGAAACCGGGAACGGGAGAAGCGAACCCAGCAGGGTAACGAGGACGCCCAGGATCAGCAAACCGGGAAGGGCAAGAAGAACTGTACCCAGGTCCCGGGCGCGGGGCCGGAATATTCCGCCGGGCTTAGGCCGGAGGAGATACACGATAAGGGCCAGGGAGGGTAGGTTATAGGTAAAAATACGGCCAAGTTCCTGGTTCAGAGAGAATGCAGCCGGGGCGGCTGCGGCGAAAGGCGGTCCCCAGGCAGGAAGGAAGAGGACCCAATAGAGAATGAATGGTTCAATAAGCATCCCTGTTATGCTAGGGTATATTTCAATGAACGTAAAGCATTTTTCCCTATTGGGGCATACCGGGTGCAGGAGTAGTCTATTAAAATAAAAATAACGCCGGTTCTCTGGGCCGCCCTGGGAGCCGCCGGTACCTACTATGCCCTGCCGAAATTGCCGGAACCGTTTCGGAGCCCTTGTATCATTGCCTTGGCGGTCTTTCTTGTCGCCCTGATTTCCCTCTACCGGGTTTTAGCCCGTTGCCCAACTTTCCGTATAACCCACCGCCGCATCGTCGCCCTGAGCGGGGGGCTCATCCTTGGCATTGCCGCCGGAACCTCAGCCATGGGGGACGCTCCCCGGTTGGGGCTTCCCGCAGAAACGATCCGGGGTATCAGGGGCGTCATGGGGGAGGACCCGCGGGAATCACGCAATGGCCGGGGGATGGGCTACCTCGACTTGCGGGGCGTTACCGGTCCCGGCATTCTTCGCGCCACCGCCCGGGGCCGGGTCCTGGTGTTCTTCCCCGCCGAAACCCTGCCTCGTTTGATGGACTTTGGCCGGGGCGCAGAGGTCTTTGTGGAGGGTGATTTCGCAGGCCCGATGTTTCGGGCACAGGGAGTCCATATTGCTAAGCCCGCACCGGCGTGGGAACAACTGCGTACCGGGATTCGGCTGGCTATCCTGGACAAACTGGAAGGGCATATATGGGGCGGCTTGGGCGCAGCGTTACTGCTGGGGGTAAAGGATAACCTGGACGGCGCGCTGGCCCAAAAGTACCGGTTTGCGGGATGTGCCCATGTATTGGCCCTGTCGGGGATGCACCTGGCAATCGTGGCGGCCCTGGTGGCTTTTTTTCTCCGTAAACCCCTGGGACTCAAACTAGCGGCAATCGCCGGGGCGGTCCTTATCCTGCTCTATGTGAGCCTCATCGGCGTCCAGCCTTCCCTGGAACGGGCGGCTATCATGTACATCCTGGGAACATGCGCGGTTTTGACGTTTCTCCCAAAGCAGCCCTTGTCCCTGCTTGCCATGGCCTTTCTGATTCAACTCGCCATCCGGCCTTCCTCGGGGACCAGCATTTCCTTTATCCTGTCCTATCTGGCCCTGGCGGGGATCCTTACGGTGGGTGAATTCTTCCATAATGTATTCCGGGGGAGGATGCCGGAATTGCTGGTCCAGCCCCTTTCGGCATCCCTGGGCGCATACCTGGCCACCATGGCGGTGGTTGCCGCGAATTTTGGTATAGTACGGCCGGTGGGTCTTCTGGCGGGGCTTGTCATCATTCCCCTTACCACGGTATTCATGGTCGGGGCTATGGCAACCCTGGCCCTCAGCTTTATTGCCCCGTTTCTGTCGAACATCGTGGGTATGGGACTTACCCTGCTTTACTCAATTTTGGACTACACGGTTTCCCTGGCTGCCCGTGTTCCCGGGCTTATGGTCAATGGATGGGGCCGGGAGCTTTGCCTGTCCCTGCTGATTGGCGCGCTCTGCCTTTTCCTGGGACGCCCCTACATTATAAGGAGGCAGGCCCTTGCCCCCTTCACTTAACTACGATTCACCCCAGGCGCTCCGCTTTTATCTGGAGCAAAACAACCTGGGGATGCGGAAACAGTTCGGCCAGAATTTTCTGATAAACCGTGATGCCCGAAGAAAGCTCCTGGATGCCTTGGAACTACAACCGGGCGATCGCATTTGGGAAGTGGGTCCCGGATTGGGGGCCATGACTGCGGGACTCCTGGAACGTGGGGCACGGGTGAACGCATTCGAGATTGACCGGGGTTTCATTAAAGCCCTGGAAGAATTTTTCGGTGATGAAAGCGCTTTCACCCTGACACCGGGGGATGTGCTCAAGACCTGGTCTGCCGCCGAACCGGCTCCCTATTTTTTGGGGAACCTCCCCTACAACATCGCTGCGGCGCTTTTGGCAGAGCTTATCGAAAAAGGCCGTTACTTTACCCGGATGGTGTTCACCGTCCAGCGGGAAGTTGCCCGAAGAATGGCCGCCAAGCCGGGATCGGCGGACTATTCATCCCTTTCGGTACTCTGCGCCTCCGCCTATACCATTAGCCCGCTGATGGTCATTAAGGGCGCCTCCTTCTACCCCGCCCCGAAGATCGATTCCCAGGGGGTCCGTTTCGATCTCCGCACCGACATCGATCCTGCAAACTATCCCCCGGCCTTTAAGCCCCTGGTCCGCAGCCTGTTTTCCGCCCGGCGAAAAACCATTAAAAACAACCTGCAAAGTTTTATCAATTCCGGTATAATAGAAACAGAGGGGCTCCGGGTTCAGGATTTGACCCTGAATCTGCTTGAAAAAGTGGGGATAAACCCCAATGAGCGGGCGGAGAATCTGGGTATCGGCGAATTTTCAGCCCTGGCTCTTGCTTTAAATAGGGAGGTTAGCAATGGGAATTCCGGAGGCGGTTGAAACGATACGGGAACGTATTCAAAAAGCCTGCTCACGGTCGGGCAGGAAAACAGAAGAAGTGCGCCTCATGGGGGTTTCGAAATTTCACGAACCTCCGGCAATAGAAGAAGCCTGGCAAGCCGGAATCCGCCTTTTTGGGGAGAGCAGAGTCCAGGAGGCTGCCGCGAAATTTCCGGATTTCAAGGTGAAGCACCCGGAAACGGAACTCCACATGGTAGGCTCCCTCCAGCGCAATAAGGCTAAGATCGTCACGGGCCTCTTCGACGCGGTCCAGTCCGTGGACCGGGATGAGCTTATCGCCGAGCTGGGCAGATTGACAGGGGACCGAAAAAACCCTACGATCAACCCGCTAATGATCCTGTTGGAATACCACACCGCCGAGGATTCCAAATCCGGGTACCCGAATTTGGACAGCCTGTTTCGGGCTGTGGAAAAGGCGCTGGAGTTTCCGGGTCTTGCACTCCGGGGGCTCATGACCATGGCCCCCCTTACCCAGGACGAGGCGGCTGTCCGCGCCTCTTTCAGGGCGATGGTTTCCGCCCGGGATGCGTTGGCGGCTCATTTTCCCGCTGTTGACTGGTCCTGCCTTTCCATGGGCATGTCCGGAGATTTTGAAATTGCCATAGAGGAGGGTTCCACACTGGTAAGAATAGGAACCGCTATATTCAATCCATGAAACCCCTTACCATTTTGCGCAACGCAGCCCTCATCACCTTTTGTGTCTCTTTAGTTAATTGCCAATCTTCAGCCGCAACGAAAACAACTTCCATAAGCACTAACAGTAAGACGGCCATTTCGGAAAAATCCGAGTTCCCCCAGTGGGTACGGGATCTCCGGCGGGCGGAAATTGTCGCTTTCGGGATCTTTCCCTTTGCGATGTTTGTTTCCACCTTTTCTGTGGATACCAAGCGCTATTTTGACCATGATAATAACCTCCAGTATGCCCCCTGGCCTTTCAAAAGCGCCGGCGCCGTTGAAATGACTACCGATGAACACAAGCTGGTCCTTGGCGCGGCCATAATTGGTTCCGTCACCCTCGCTCTGACGGATTTCCTGATCGTCCTGATTAAGCGGGTAACGGCGGAACGGCGGCGCCAGGCTCTGCCCGAGGGCGAGGTGATCGAACTCCGTAAACCCTGGCCTCCCGATGAAGTCACTGAGGAAACGGAAACCGAAACAGAAAGCGAAGATACCGGAGCCGATACCCCCTGATGCCCGGCTATTCCGGCACGGTGGAGGGCATCCCAGGCATGCGGCTGGACCGCTACGTGGCGGAGGAACTCAAACTCCTCTCCCGTTCCCAGCTTAAAACCAAGCTGCTCAGCGCCCGGCTAAACGGAAAGCCGGTCAAACTTTCCCGTCCGGTAAAACCGGGGGACCTGGTGGAACTCAGTTGGGCTGACCCGGAACCCCTGTACCTGATACCTGAGAATATCCCCCTAAACATACTGTACGAAGATGCCCGGGTTGTGGTGATCGACAAAGCCCAGGGCATGGTGGTCCACCCCGGCGCCGGGAACCGCAGCGGCACCCTGGCAAACGCCCTGCTCTACCGCCGTCTTAGCCGGGCAGGGTTACTCCCGGACAAGGCCGTCGGCAGCGCTGTCTACGATGGCGCCGTCTACGACGGGAGCTTCCGCCCCGGCATAGTCCATCGCCTGGACAAGGACACCTCCGGAGTGATCATCGCCGCCTACGATGACGCTGCACTAGCCTTCCTGGCGGACCAGTTCAAGGCCCGGAGCGTGAAAAAAACCTACGGGGCCATCGTTCTGGGGACCCCACGGGAAAAAGAGGGCATCATCACTACCCGGATAGTCCGGGACAGCCGGGACCGAAAGCGTTTCACCGTGTCTTCGGATCGGGGGAAACTCGCACTAACCCGCTACCGGGTGATCCGTTCCTGGGACGCTTATTCCCTCCTTCTTCTCCAGCCCCGGACCGGCCGCACCCATCAGCTTCGGGTCCATCTGCGTCATCTGGACCACCCTATCCTGGGGGACCCCATCTACGGCGTCCCGGACAAGCGGTTCCCCAAGGCCCCCCTCATGCTCCATGCCCGCACTCTTTCTATTATACTCCCCGATAGAGAAGCGCCGAGCCTCTTCAAGGCCCCCTTGCCCCAGCGGTTCCGGGACATATTGACATCCCCCCGCCGTTTTCCTTAACCTATAATACCGAGTGTTTTAATATCAATGCCGGAGGTAATGATGGCGGATGTTGACTATGCCACCCTTAAGAAGGGCGGTTTTATGCGGCAAGTTCAGAAGGATCAATTTTCTCTGCGGCTCAAGGTGATTGGCGGTCAGGTTACCGCTGAACAGCTCCTGAAAATTAGCGAGGTGGCGAAGAAATACGGCAAGGGCTATGTCCATCTGACCAGCCGCCAGGGGGTGGAAATCCCCTTCATTTCGCTCAAGGATATTGAGGAGGTGAAAAAGGAACTCGCCTCCGGGGGTGTTAGTATCGGTGTGTGCGGGCCCCGGGTACGGACCGTCACCGCCTGCCAGGGGTCGGCCATCTGTCCCTCAGGCGCCATCGAAACCACCGCCCTGGCAACAGAACTGGACGCCCGGTATTTTGGCCGGGAGCTGCCCCACAAATTCAAGATTGGGATCACGGGCTGCAGGAACAACTGCCTCAAGGCGGAGGAAAACGACCTGGGCATCAAGGGCGGCATAGCCCCCGAATGGAGCAAGCAGGACTGCACCGGGTGCGGCGTTTGCGAAGCGGTCTGCCCAACCAATGCGGTAAAGGTTGATAAGGATAAGTCGTCCCTCACCTTTACTGAATCCGGCTGCGTCTATTGCGGCAAGTGCGTGAAGAGCTGCCCCAGCAATTCCTGGCAGGGCAAGAACGGCTACGTCCTTTCCTTCGGCGGCATGTTCGGCAACGAGATAAAGGAGGGGCTCCACCTTCTGCCCCTGCTCTTTGACAAGGAACAGGTGTTTAAGGCGGTGGACGCCACGGTCAAATTTTATCAGAGCAATGCGAAAGGCGGGGAACGTTTGGGACGGACCCTCACCCGGCTCGGCGATGCGGGTTTGAAAAAGGATGTCGAGGAGGCGGTGAAATGAGTGACGCCGGGCATCGAGATGCCTTGCACATAGACGCCAGGGTAGACATCACTAACGTTGTGTGCCCCGTAACCTTCGTCAAAACCAAGGTGGCCTTAGAAGAACTGGATGATGGCCAGGTGTTGGAGGTTCGCCTCAACGATGGTGAGCCAATCCAGAACGTGCCCCGCAGTCTTAAGGATGAGGGGCATAAGGTAACCGGCGTTACGAAAACTGACGATGGGACATGGCTCCTCACCGTAGTTAAAGGCGGATTAGTAACCTAATAGAGAGGTGATCATGGCATTTACTGATGAACAACTGGAACGGTATTCCCGTCATATTATTTTGAAAGAAGTGGGGGTCAAGGGCCAGAAAAATCTGATGGCCGGCAAGGTCCTCATCATCGGCGCAGGGGGCTTGGGCGCTCCCGCCGCCATGTATCTCGCCGCCGCCGGCATAGGGACCATCGGTATTGCCGATGCGGACAAGGTGGACCTTTCCAATCTCCAGCGGCAGATCATC
>BNUW01000053.1 GCA_025997655.1 Spirochaetia bacterium | reverse complement strand
TTTTCAAGTGAATCCCCGAGTCGGCTTAACTTTTCCAGCCGAAACTCTTCGTCAAAAAATCCTTTCCCTTTCATGCCTTAACTATAGCATTTCCTCGATCTTTGGGGAAGGTTTTTAGAGGTGCCCTATAGAGAGATAGTCAGGAAGGTTGATGGCTTATCCAATAATTTTTTTGAGTTGAGAGGTGAATTTCATTCTTTTAAAGATGGAATGGATAAAATGGAAATCAAAATGGGCATAATGGAAAGCAAATTGGAAAGCTGGGATGATACCATGACGGCACTTCGACAATATCTGAAAACCCAAGGGCAATTTTAACTCATTATCGTACACAAATACTGATCCATCAAAATCCCCTCAAAGGCCGACCCGCTTGACCGTATGCGCAGGTCGAACTCCGCCGTAAGCGCCAAGCGCCTGTCCGCCCCGGCGATCCCGTAGCGGCGGCCCGCGGCGGCATAGTCCTTGCGGGCTTTGCTTGAGGCGAGGCCTATTTTCTTGAACTCAAAGTCATCCGGCATGCCGTTGGCGGTTAGGGCCAGGTAGTCCCGGAGCTTGCGGAAGCACCAGGCCAGGACCCCCAGAATGGCCACCCCGGTTTCCTTGGCGGCCAGCAGGGTGTGGAGGATTTCCACGCTCCGGTTCAGGTCCCCCTCGGCTATGCGGGAAAAGAGGGTGAAGGCCGATTCTTCACGGGTGTGGGACAGCCATTTTTCTACTTCCGTTTCTCCCACCACAGAATTTTTGCCGAGGAATAGCATGAGCCGGGAACATTCCCGGCGGAGACTGTCGGTGTTGTTTTCCACCAGTTCCAGAATTGCCTCTATACCCGCATCGTCAATCCGGAACCCTTCCCGGCGGAAATAGGTGGCCACCCATTCGGTTTTCTTATTTTCAAAGAGTTCCCAAAAGATACGCTTGCCCTTACCCGCCGGCTTTTCCAGGGCTTTGTCCAGGCCGGTGTTGTCGGAAATGAAGATGAGGGTGGTGTCATCCTGGGGGGCCGCCATGTAGGAAGCCAGCAGTTCCACCTCGTCCTTTTTTTTCAGCAATTCCGCGTTTTTGATGAAGATGAGCCGGGTATCCGCAAAGAGGGAGCCGTTGCGTAATACCGAAACCATTTCGCTCACCGCCGTTTCCCCGGCGTAAAAGGAGGTTTCTTCGGGGGGAGTGCCGGACTGTTTCTGTATGCCCCGCCGGATTTCGGCGATGGCATCCTGTTTCTCCCCAAATTCGGGGCCCAGAAAAAGGAGGCAGCTTCCTTTAGACATTAGGCGTAGGAGCGGATGATATGAGCCAGACGGCCCAGAATACGGGCGTGCTGGGTATAAATGGGCTTGTAGTTGACGTTTTCCGGCTCCAGCCGTATCCGGTTGGCGTCCTTAAAGAACCGTTTCAGGGTATACCCCTCATCATCCACCTGAGCCGCCACAATCTCCCGGTTTTCCGCCGTTTCCTGCCGTTCAATCACCGCGATGTCCCCGTCAACAATACCCGCCCCGGTCATGGAATCCCCCCGAACCTTGAGGGCGAAATAATCCGCGTTCTTTTTTAGCAGAGAACGATGGATGGGAACAACCCCTTCCCAGTTTTCATCCGACAGGATGGGCTGCCCGGCGGCAACCGTACCCAGCAGGGGCACCGAAACTACCGGCTCGTTAGCGGCGGGATCAGTTTCATCCTTGATAATTTCGATGGTCCGGGATCGCTTATCCCCCAGCCGCAGGATCTGCTTTTTCCGCAGTGCCTCCACATGGTCGTAGGCCCCTTTGACGGAAATATCAAAATGGTCCCCGATCTCCCGTATGGTGGGAGGGTAGGCATGAATGGCAATATACTCCGTGATGAAGTTCAGTACTTCCTTTTGCCGCCGGGTAAGTCCTCTCATCGTTCTGTCCTTAGCCCATACTTTCGAATCTTAGCATGGAGATTACTTGGATAAATACCAATAGCTTCCGCCGTATGAGAAATGATACCGCTGTTTTTCGCAAGCTGCCATTCCAGATAGTTCTTTTCAAATAGTTCTTTGGCTTCGGTATACCCTAAACTAAATATATCCAGGGACAAAGGGTTTTGTAAAGTAGTTGATTCAGAATTTTCTGCTTTTTTTAATGAATTCGGATCACTTTCTAAGGAAGCAGGTGTTTTTCGCATGGAGCCATGGGCTCCCGACCTCTGGTCCAACAGCCCCCGGAGCGCCTCAGCCCGAATCGTTTCCCCGGAACACATCACCGTGATCCGTTCCGCAAGGTTTTTTAGTTCCCGCACATTTCCCGGCCATTCGTAGGCCGTAAGCATATCTCGGGCCGCATCTTCTATCTCCGGCACACCGTTATCCTTGAGGAAATGATGGAGCAGAAGGACGATATCCTCGGGCCGTTCCCGCAGGGGGGGCATGAAGATGGGGATGACGTTCAGCCGGAAAAAGAGGTCCTCCCTGAACCGGCCCGCCGCGCACTCCTGTTCCAGGTCTTTGTTGGTGGCCGCCAGAATCCGCACATCGGTCTCTATGGTTTTTTCGCCCCCCACCCGCTCAAGTTTCTGCTCCTGGATGACCCGGAGGACCTTGGACTGGGCGGCCAGGGACATGTCCCCAATCTCGTCCAGAAAGAGGGTGCCCTTGTCCGCCAACTCGAAGCGGCCCTTGCGGCTGGAAACGGCGTCGGTAAAGGCCCCCTTTTCGTGGCCGAAGAGTTCGCTTTCGATGAGGGCTTCCGGGATGGCGGCGCAGTTCACCTCCACAAAGGGCTTGTCCGCACGGGAGGAGAGGCGGTGTACCGCCCGAGCGACCAGTTCCTTCCCGCTGCCGTTCTCCCCGGTGATCAGTATCCGGGCATCGCTGGCCGCCGCCTGCTTGATAGTCTCCCGCACCTTTTCAATGGCAGGGCTGGTACCGATGATCTCATCGGAGGTCAGGATGCTTTTTTTCAGGGTCGAATTTTCTTCCCGAAGCTTCTGCATGGTCAGGGCGTTATTGCACACCGTGAGCACCCGGTCCAGGGAAAGGGGCTTTTCCAGAAAGTCGAAAGCCCCGGCTTTTACCGCCCGTACCGCCATATCCACATTGGCATGGCCGGAGATCATCACCACCTCTAACTGGGGCCAGGTCTCCCGAATACGCTCCAGGGCTTCAAGGCCCCCCAGCTTGGGCAGCAGCACGTCCAGAAAAACCAGGCTGACAGGCTCCTCGCCCAGGATTTCCAGACCCCGGAGTGCGTCTTCGGCGGTAAAGGCCTGGTAATGCTCGTCCTCTAATATAGAAGCCAGGGTTTTGCGTATCCCCGGTTCATCATCAATAATCAAAATTTTTGTCATGGTCATCCTTCATCAATGGGGAGGTCGATAAAAAAGGTGGTTCCCAGCCCTATCGCCGAATTAAACCAAATGGCTCCCCCGTGGTCGCTGACGATGCGCTCCACAATGGGAAGCCCCAAACCGGTGCCGGATTCTTTGGTGGTAAAATAGGGGGTAAATATTTCAGCCCCCTCTTCCGCCGAAATACCCTTCCCGGTATCCTTAATACTCAGTCTACAATACCGGCTTTCCCGCTTTTTGACAAGATCGGTCCGTATTTCTAAACGACCTTTGGTCGTCCGCCCTTCGCCGTCCATGGCATCAATACCGTTGATTATCAGGTTGGTCAGGATCTGGGAAAGGTAGCGCCTTTCCATCTTTACCGAAATCGCCCCCACATGACCGGTGTCAAACTCAATCTTCGGATAGCTCCCCCGGTAGAGGCCGATGGATTCTTCAATCAGCTCCTGTATCATGGTTTGGGTATGGGAAAGTTCCGTAGGCCGGGACAGGGTGCGGAATTCGGTGAGCATAGTGGCAAGGCCCTCCACCTCCTGGATGATGGCCAGCATGGAACTTTCCAGAATTTCCCCCACCCGCTCCGGTTCATTCCGCCATCTCCGCAGTACCCGCTCCGCCGAAAGCTTGATCGGGGTGAGGGGATTTTTTATCTCGTGGGCCAATTGCTGGGCCATAGTCTGCCAGATCGATATTTTTTCCGCCTTGAGCAGGGCGTTTTGGGATTTTTCCAGGTTCTGCACCATGGCGTTAAAGGAGCTGATCAGCCGTCCCAGTTCATCCCCGGGCCGGGAGAGAATTTGAATGGAAAAATCACCCTCCGCCACCCGGGCGGTGGCATCCGCCAGTTCCACGATGGGGGACGTAATCTTTCGGGAAAAGGAGATGGTGATGATGATGGTCATCAGCAGGGTGGGAAATAGAAAGACACCATAATAGTAGATAATCAGGGGTTTGACGTTCAGCTCCAGGGAATTGATCACCTCAAACCGGGCCTGTTCGTTTTCCAGGGCCGCTATTGTTTCGTCAAAGCCCTCTCCAAGGGTGTAGCTGAGAACCCGGTAGAAGGCCCGCCGGGGTACCTGGATGTACCGGATGGTATCGGTATCCCGGGGGAGTTCCCGGGACACAAAGCCGCTCTGGTTTGACGGGGGAGCGCTGAGTTCCCAACCCGGGTCCCCCCGGAAGCCCAGGCTGTCCCAGGTCCCGTCATCCTTCAGCCGGAAGTCCTGCACCGCCCGAAGGCCGGCGGACCGGCGGTCGGCGGTCCGGAGGTATTCAGCCAGTGTGTCCTTTGGATCGGCCATGAGGGTGTCGAAATCTGCTTCAAGGGCGAGTATTTCGAACCGTTCCAGGTGCATGGAGTAGTTTTCCATGGCCATATTCTGGGCATACTGGAGGGCGCTGTTGATATTGACGGACCGCCAGAAGCGCACCAGTTCGTACACCGACTGGATGGTGATAATGGTAACCGGTACCGCAGCCAGCGCCACGGTAATGATAAAGTAGCCCATGAGCCGGGTTTGGAATTTATTCCCCCGGCGGCGGAGTATGGTGTCACGCAGGAGACGTACCAGCGAAACCGCCATAAAAACCAGGAGGACCACCGGGACCGTAAAAAACACGATGGTGTTCAATATGCTGGGAGGACGGCCGTCCTGGAGGGTGTCCCCGAAAAAGGAGTGGGAAAAGAGAATCGTCAGGACGGAGAGTAAAATATAGAGGAGAATGAGCCCCCGGACATTGATGATTGAGTAGGTTGGACGCGTCCGAACCATCTTCATGGCCCTACTCCTCTTCGAATTTTTTGTTAAACAGCTTTACCATGGCGTCCAGGGCGGCCTGTTCATCTGCCCCTTCGGCGATAACCTTTATTTCAGTCCCATAGGAGGCCCCCAGGGTGAGGATACCCATGATGGACTTCCCGTTTATCCGGTCGTTTCCCTTTTCCAGGTAGATGTTGGACTGGAAATCCTTTGCGGTCTGCACCAGCAACGCCGAGGGGCGGGCATGAATCCCGGCCCTGTTTTGAATTGTTACCATCTGTTCAACCATTTTCCCCGCCCACTTTTAAATTATATCTTCCTGCCCGAAATACACCGACCGGGCCGCGTCGCTTTCGATCCATTTAAGAATATTCTGATTGAATTCCTTGGCCGAATTATACCCCATCTTCTTGAGCCGCTCGTTCATGGCCGCCGTTTCAATAATAATAGGAATATTCCGGCCCGGCTTTACGGGAATCTCCAGCTTAGGAATACTGACCCCCAGAAATTCGGCGAACTCATCTTCCATCCCCAGACGGTCGTACATTTTTTTGGGGTCCCATTCCTCCAATTTAACCACCAACTGTATCCGTTTCTCCTCCCGAATGGCCCGGACCCCGAAAAGGTGGGTGATATTGATGATCCCCAAGCCCCGGATCTCCATGTGGTGGCCGATAATCTTATTCGCCCCGGCGCCGATAAGGACGTTACCGTTGACGCAGAGGATTTCCACCACATCGTCCGCCACCAGCCGGTGCCCCCGTTCTATCAATTCAAGGGCGGTTTCACTTTTCCCCACCCCGGAATCCCCCAGGATGAGGATACCCAGGCCGTAGACCTCCACCAGCACCCCATGGACGCTCTGCCGGGGGGCAAAGATATTGGAAAGGATACGGATGATCCGGGAGGAAAATTCCGTGGTTTCCAGGTCCGTTTGGAGGATAGGACATTCCGATGCTTCGGCGGCTTCAAAAAAAGATTTGGTAGGGGTATTGCCATGGGTAAAGATGCAGCAGGGGATGAGGTAGGTGAACATCTGTTTAAGGACATCATCCTTTCCTTCCTCCTCCAGCTTGCCCAGATAGGCCCATTCCCCCCGGCCAAATAACTGGATGCGCCGGTTGGCAAAAAGGTCGTAAAAGCCCGAAAGGGCCAGACCGGGGTGGTTGAGGTCCGGGCTGTTAATCTCCCGGGAAAGCCCTTTCCGGCCCCCGATGCAGTGCAGGTTAAGGGAATTGTGTTCCTTTAGATCAATATCGATAAGATCTAAAACGGTGAACTGCTTTTCCGCCATAGGATTATCATAGAACAAGGGGGGGGGTCTGGCAAGACGGAAAAGAAGGGACGTCTTGAACTCGATCCGTAAAAACCCTATAATTCGCTCAGTAGAAGGGCAAAAATTCGCTCAGTAGAAGGGCAAAAATCCGCTCAGTATGGGGTGTGAAGGAAAGATAATGGAACCATATCAGCCGCGTATCCTTGACCGGCCGCTCCGGGAGCTTGCGGCGGAACTGCCGGCAATCCTTATTGAAGGGGCAAAAGCCGTCGGTAAAACCTCAACTGCCCGGCGTCTTGCCGCCGAAACAGTACAGCTGGATAATCCGGTTACCCGGGAACTGGTTGAGAATTCCCCTGAATTGTTAGAACGGAGTGCAAAGCCGCTTCTTATTGATGAATGGCAGTGGCTCCCGGTGGTGTGGGATTATGTGCGGCGTCAGGTGGATCAGAATAATAAAGGCGGTCAATTTTTATTGACCGGATCGGCACTACCCCGTGCGGCACATATCCATAGCGGCGCCGGGCGTATTGTCCGCCTACGGATGCGGCCCCTTTCCATGGCAGAACGCGGATTGGCCCAGCCAACGGTTTCTCTTATCGATCTATTATCCGAAGGTACTGCGGTTATTGACGGGCAATGCCCCCTGAAACTGGAAGATTATTTACGGGAGATACTCTGTTCAGGTTTTCCGGGGATTCGTTCCCTTTCCATGCGGGCGCAGGAGGCTCAGTTGGATGGGTATCTTGATAATATCGTAAGCCGGGAATTTCCTGAAATGGGGCAGATGGTTCGGAAGCCCGATGTTTTACGGAATTGGCTGCGCGCCTATGCGGCGGCAACCGCAGGTACTGCCTCGTACCAGGCGATCCTTGACGCTGCTACACCGGGGGAACATAACAAGCCGGCCAAAAACACTACCCTTGCCTATAGGGATACGCTGGAGTCTCTCTGGCTCATCGACAAAGTGGAGCCCTGGCTGCCCGGCGGGACAAGCTTTAAGTACCTTGGAAAAACACCAAAACACTTTTTGGCGGATCCGGCCCTGAGCGCGCGGCTCTTGGATATTACCCCTGACCGGCTTTTACAGGGAACCGGCATAGAACCCCTGGGATCACGGGAGAAAACCATAACCGGCTGCCTGTTTGAAGCCCTGACTGCCCTGAGCCTCCAAACCTATGCCTTGGCCGGTAACGCCCGGCTGCGGCATTTTCGTACTTCTTCCGGGGATCACGAGGTTGATTTTATTATTGAAAAAGGAAAAGCAATTATCGCCATTGAAGTAAAAATTGCGCCAACCATAACCGGCGCCGAACTCAGGCATCTTCATTGGCTTGAAAATCAATTTAACGAATACCGTGTCGTCAAGCTGGTTATAAACTCAGGCCCCTACGCCTATACCCGTAAAGATGGTGTACATATCGTTCCGCTGGCACTCCTCGGGCCATAAATTAGAATAGTACCTTTGCGGCGGTACAGGTCTTAGTACCGCAAGCCTTTCCATCACAATACACATTGTCAAAACGGTGCATGAGTTCAATTGTCCGGTTCGCCATTTTGTTCCGGCGGGAGCGGACTAAAGTCCGACACCATTCATCGGACCTTGGTCCGCGGCTTCGCCAAGGTTTAATTTCGTTTTTTTTAAAGTCCTTCGAATAGTTTCATAGGAAACGGTTTTTGTATCCGTATGCGCGAGCGTTGTCCAGGTCTTCTGTAAAAGACGTAATGTCCATCGGGTACATCCGTCAGGTTTCGGGCCGCATACTAACGCAACCAGATGGGCTTCATCCTTTCCCTGTAATGCCCGCGGGCGGTGTCCTTTGGGTTTTCCTTCCAGGGTTACCTCAAAACCTTCTTCGACAAATCGCTGCCTCATTTGTTCAAGCCCGCGCCGGGACATACCAGTACGATCTGCGACCATTACATCAGTATATCCTTCATCGACCAACAGCAACGCTTGTGCGCGTTTCCGTTTCTGTGCATTATGTTTTCCCCGGTTGATTATGTCGTGTAATACTTCTCTTTCTTCGTCTGTTAATGTGACCTTATATATTTTCCCTGGCATAGATTCCCTCCCATTGGTTTCTATCCTTTGACTATATATTTGCTTGCCCACTATGTCAATAGTGTCATGATACTAGGTGTTTTTCAATATCACCTTGCAAAAGCCAAAATTACCAATTATGATACCGGAAAATGGCGTGGGGGTTTTCTATGAAACATGTCAAGAGGTCAGTTTTTATATTGATTTTTACCGCCCTGACCTTTCCCGGCCCCCTGTCGGCGCAGGACGAGTCTGCTGCCGCGCAGTCCGAAGCCCCGGCCCCCGCAGCAGCAACGGATGCACCGGATGCGGCCCCGTCCGAAACCCCGCCCCCAAAGCCCGCCGCACCGGAACCTTCCCCGGCAGCCATCGCCCCGGCAAGCGCCGTCCCGGCCCCTCCGTTGCCCGCCGCCGCAGGGGGAGCCGTAACCATCACCATTACCGCTCCGGCGGACGCCCTATCCTTCAGCCCTGCCCAGCCGGGGGCTGCTTCCGCCAAAAACGCCGAAGCGGCGCCTGCCCTATCGAATGCCGAACAGTCCCTCCATGAACTGGAAGAGGACGCCGAAGAATTGGGGGTCGTGGATTATATCATCAAAATCGGTATTGCCCTGGGAATAATTGCGCTCCAGGTACTGCTGATTTGGCTTGTCTGGCAGAAATTATTCAAATGGCTTACCCAGGAAACCCTCGGCTGGGGGCAAAAAAACATCAAGCCCCTGAACATCAAAAAATTGCACCTCCTGTCGGTCAAGCAAATTCTCGGGGGTATTGAATTTTTACTGCGGATACTGAAATACGTGGTCACCGTATTTCAGTTGTTCCTCACCCTGCCCATCGTTTTCAGCCTTTTCCCGGCAACCAAAAATCTGGCGGACACACTCATCGGCTTTATCCTGCATCCCCTAAAAAAGATGGTCATTGATACCGTAAGTTTTGTTCCGAATTTAATTACCATCGTGATCACCCTCTGGGTAACCAAATATGTGATACGGTTTTTGAAATTCTTCACCACCCAGATTGAAAAGGAAAAGCTGGTCATTCCGGGTTTCTATGCTGATTGGGCTCAGCCGACCTTCAATATTCTGCGGGTGCTGGTCTATGCCTTTACGGTGGTGGTGATATACCCCCATCTTCCCGGTTCGGGGTCCGCCGTGTTCCAGGGGGTTTCCGTATTTATCGGCATTATCTTTTCTCTGGGGTCCTCCTCCGCCATCGGCAACCTCATCGCCGGAATCGTGATTACCTACATGCGGCTCTTCAAAGTGGGGGACCGGATTAAGTTTCAGGATGTTACCGGGTTTGTGGTGGAAAGATCCCTGATGGTCATCAGGATTCGTACCCACAAGAATGAATTTGTTACCTTTCCCAATACGATGGCCCTTAATTCCAGCATTGTGAACTACAACACCTCCGCCCACGACAAGGAGGAGGGCCTGACCCTTTACGCGGAAGTAACCATGGGTTATGCGGTTCCCTGGCCCCAGGTACATGAGATTCTCCTTGCCGCCGCGAGAAGGACTGCGAACACGGAACTAAACCCCAGCCCCTATGTACTGCAAACCGCTCTGGACGATTTCTACGCCCGGTACCAGATCAACGTGTATACCAGGGCGGTAGAAAAGGTGCCGCGTATCTATTCGGAGTTGTATCAGAATCTGCAGGACGGGTTTAGGGAAGCGGGGATAAGTTTGACGGCGCCGGCGTATCAGATATGGCTGCCGCCGGAAGCGAGGGGATAATATGCGTATTTATAAATGGTTATTCATACTATTCTTCTCAATTATTTCTTTTAGCTGTGCAACTACTAACACTATTTATGAATATGCTAATCGCCCGTCACCAAAAGAAATAGAAAAAATTGAGCCGAGTATTCGGTATAAATTATTTGCAGGTATTGTAAAGAGTATGGATGGCAAATCAATATGGGGGCAGGATGCGGAGCATATGGCTGCATATTTTACGAACCTTGATCAGAGCAAACGGCTGATTGTTCCGAAAAAAATAAGGAAAGGGTTTACTGTACTTGAAACGAAAATAAACAACCGCTCATGTTATCTTGTAGAACCAAAAACGAACCAACGCAGCGATAAGGTTGTTTTCTTTCTTCACGGAGGAGGTTTTGTATTTGAAATTGATTTTTTCCATTGGGATGCGGTTGAAAAGATAGCGGATACATTATCCGTACCGGTATTTGTACCCATGTACCCGGTTTATCCTGAAAACAACCCGGATAGTATCATGCAGTTTGTTATAGACGCATATACCAAATTGCGAATGGATTTCCCGGATGCTGAGATAACGCTGCTTGGAGATTCTTCCGGCGCTGATTTATCCTTGAGTCTATGTCATTATTTAATAAAAAATACTATTGATGTGCCCTTACCGGATAAAATAATTTGTGTTTCACCGGCAATGTTATTTGGCCTTGATGACGATATCCTTAAGGAAATGAAAAAAATTGAACCAACAGATGTTGTGTTTTCAATGAAGATGATGGAAAGTCTCCCCGCATTATTTGATCTGTCTGTAGATTCGGTAGAGTATTTTGCTACACCGCTATACGGGGATTTTACGCAATTCCCGCCGCTGTATGTTTTTTCGGGAACCGCAGAAATATTTTATCCGCAGGTTCCACTTTTTGTGGAGCGGGTAAAAGAACAGGGGAAACAGATTGAATTTTACAGCGGCTATAAATTAATGCATGGTTGGCCGTTTATGCCTCTTGCACCGGAATCAAAAAAAGGGTTTGCAATAATACTTGACATCATTGCAAAATAGCTGTCTATACCTGTACCGGTTCTTCCGCAACGGTTCCGGCGCGAATGATAAAGCTTTTCAAAACCGGTTCCGGGTCTTTTAGGGAAATGATGATGTAGCTAAGGGACGGATCGAAAGCCAGCCGTATGTCCTCTTCCGAAGGCCGGGCGGGGCTGGCCGGGTGGCTGTGAAAATTCCCCAGCAAGGTCCAGCCGTTCTTCCGTATGTCCTTTATTGCATTGAACTGATCCTCCGGGGCCATGGAAAAATGCTCCGGGTTGGCATCGGTGTTTTTAAGGCAATACACGGCCTTGACGGTTTTCGTTTCCCGGGTGATTGTTCCGGCAAAAAGCCCACAGGATTCATTGGGCAGACCGGCGCGGGCATGGGCGACCATCTGCTCGAAGTGTTCATTCGATAGGATTAGCATGCCGTTCCGCCGCCCATATAATAGAGGAATTCCACCACCGCCCCGTCCTTGACGATGGTGGTATCGAAGTTAGCCCGCAGGATCATCTCGTCATTCACCTGGACGCTGACATATTCGGGCATTTCTACCTTTATTTCGTCCAAAAGCTTGGTTACGCTTATTTCCCCGGAAATTTCCACCGGTTTTCCATTCGCCGATATAGTCATATCCCACCCCTTTAGTCTCTATGTACACGATTTCGGGCTTTTTTACAAGGCCTGTAGGCCCTCTTTGGGACCGGAATATATCTTATTAGTTTGCTAGTTTTTATAGAATACCCTCTTGACAGGTTTTTCCGGTTTTTATAGAATACTATTCAGAGTTATATACTAGGATTTCAATGTATTGGAATACCAAGAAAAAGGAGTGAATTATGAAAAGCATGGTGAAATTTGGAACACGGTTTCGGACAGGCCTTTTGGCAATGTCCGTTTTCTTAACAGTCGGCACGGCCCTCTATGCAGGGGGCGGTGGCGAAGCATCGTCAAGCGGCGGGGGCGGAACTAAGGCGGTGGAACTGCTGAACGTCTCCTACGACCCGACCCGTGAGCTATATCGGGAGTATAACGACGCCTTTGCGAAGTACTACAAGGACAAAACCGGGGTTACCGTAACGGTGAATCAGTCCCACGGCGGTTCCGGCGGGCAGGCCCGGGGGGTCATTGAGGGCAATGAAGCGGACGTGGTTACCCTGGCCCTGGCCTACGATGTGATGCAGATTGGGGATAAAACCACGCCTCGGATCATCGCCGAAGATTGGCAGACCCGGCTGCCCCTCAACAGTTCCCCCTACACCTCCACCATCGTGTTTCTGGTACGGGCGGGAAACCCCAAGAATATTAAGGACTGGGATGATTTAGTAAAGCCCGGCGTCCAGGTTATTACCCCGGACCCGAAAACTTCCGGCGGGGCGCAGTGGAACTACCTTGCGGCCTACGCCTTTGCCAAAGAAAAATACGGCAGTGATGCTGCGGCCAGAGATTTTGTAAAGCAGCTTTACAACAATGTTCCGGTGCTGGATTCCGGCGCACGGGGGTCCACCAACACCTTTGTGCAAAGAGGCCTTGGAGATGTGCTTTTAGCCTGGGAAAACGAAGCGTTCCTTTCCATTAACGAGCTTGGCCGGGGCGAGGTCGATATTGTGGTCCCCTCCCTGAGCATCCTTGCGGAACCCACCGTTTCCTGGGTTGACGGAATGACTGCCCGGCATGGCACCCTTGAGGTTGCCAGGGAATACCTGACCTATCTGTATTCCGATGAGGGCCAGCGGATTGCGGGAAAGCATTACTACCGCCCTACCAATCCGGCAATCGCGAAGGAATTTTCCACCCGGTTCCCGCAGCTAAAACTGATTACCATTGATGACTACTTCGGCGGCTGGAGAAAGGTACACGATGTGTATTTCTCCGATGGCGGGCAGTTTGATCAGATCATTACGGAACTGAAGAAGAAATAGACCGTTAAAAGATAAGGGCGTACAGGATGGGAATAAAACTATTCGGCAAAAAGAAAAAAAACGCCGGGCTGAAAGCGCGGCTTCCGGGTTTTGCTTTAACCCTGGGGCTTTCCATGACCTATATGACCCTGCTTATTTTTATTCCCCTGAGCGCCCTTATCCTCTATGCGGCCCACATGTCCTTTGCGGAATTCTGGCATCTGATTGCCGATGAGCGGGTGGTGTCGGCTTTCAAAATTTCTTTCTCCTCCACCTTCATCGCCGCGTCCTTTAATTTTGTTTTTGGTTTGATAATTGCCTGGGTACTGACCCGGTATAATTTTTTCGGAAAAAAACTTATCGACGCCCTCATCGACCTGCCCTTCGCGATTCCTACGGCGGTGGCCGGTATCGCCCTGGCAACTATCTTTTCCCCCAAGGGGATTATCGGTATCTTCCTCAGTCATTTCGGGATCGACCTTTCCTATTCCCGAGCGGGAATTGTTATCGCCATAATCTTTATCGGCTTTCCCTTTGTGGTGCGCACCGTACAGCCGGTTATAGAGGAGCTTGACAAGGAACTGGAGGAGGCCGCCAGCAGCCTTGGGGCAAACTTCTTTCAAGTTTTCTTTAAAGTTATTTTCCCATCCCTGTTCCCCGCCCTGCTTACCGGTTTTGCCCTGGCCTTTGCCCGCGGATTGGGTGAGTACGGGTCCATCATCTTTATTTCCAGCAACATGCCCTACGAGACGGAAATAGTACCGTTATTAATCGTAAAAAAACTTTTGCAGTTTGATTACCGCGGGGCAAGCGCCATCGGGGTAACCATGCTGGTTTGCGCCTTCGTACTATTACTGTTTATAAACGTCCTGCAGGTCTACGCACGCAGGAGGCGAAAAAATTGAGTAATGTAATCAATAAAGAGCCCCCCTGGGTTAAACCGGTACTTATTATTGTCTCACTTATTTTTATGACGATATTTATTTTTATCCCCCTGATTACTATTTTTTCTTCGGCATTCAGTTCCGGGCTTAAAGCCTACACCCGCATATTCCGGGAAAAGGAAATATTTAGCGCAATAAAACTAACCCTCTTTACCGCCCTTATCTGCGTGCCGGTGAATACGGTTTTCGGGGTCATGCTTGCCTGGGCCATCACCAAATTTAATTTCAAGGGCAAAAATATATTGATCACCCTGATTGAAGTTCCCTTTGCAATTTCTCCGGTAATCGCGGGGCTGCTCTTTATTTTTCTGTTCAGTTCCTTCGGCTGGTTCGGCTCCTGGCTCGTGGCTCACCACATCAAAATTGTGTTTGCCGTTCCGGGGATTGTGATTGCCACCGCCTTTGTGACCTTCCCCTTTGTATCCCGGGAACTCATTCCCCTGATGCAGGAACTGGGGAAGGATGATGAGGAAGCGGCCATGACCCTGGGGGCCGGCGGCCTTACGACGTTCTTTAAAATTACACTGCCCAACATTAAGTGGGGACTTTTATACGGCGTGGTGCTTACCAATGCCCGGTCCATGGGAGAGTTCGGTGCGGTTGCCGTTGTATCCGGGCTTGTCCGGGGCAAAACGACCACCATGCCCCTGTACATTGACATCCTCTACAACGAGTACCAGTTCGCCGCCGCCTTTGCGGTAGCATCACTCTTAACCCTGCTTGCCTTAGTTACCCTGATCGTTAAAACTATTGTGGAACATTTTATCGCACTCCAACGGCGGGAAATAATTTTAAAGGAAACCTAGTACAGTATGAGTATAGAAATTTCAGAGATAAGCAAGAAGTTCGGCGACTTTACCGCCCTGGATAATGTTAACCTGACGATCCCCACCGGGGAGATCACCGCCCTGCTCGGCCCATCCGGGTCAGGGAAGACAACGTTACTGCGGATCATCGCCGGGCTTGAAACCCCGGATACCGGGACCATCAGTTTGTTCGGCGAAGATTCCACCAACAAGCAGACCAAGGACCGGAAGGTAGGCTTTGTGTTTCAGCACTACGCCTTGTTTAAGCACATGACCGTCTTTGAGAACATCGCCTTTGGCCTGCGGATACGCCCCCGGTCCACCCGTCCCGGTAAAAAGGAAATCCGTGACAAGGTTTTCAAACTCCTCTCCCTTGTTCAGGATCACGATGTTATCCGAAACCTCCAGGGCCTCCTCTTGATCGTGGGTCACAAAAACACTGGTGATATGGATCTCGTCGTGGAGGAAGCGGAGCCAGCGCCGCAGTTCCATCCGAACTTTGGCGTCCAATGCGCCGAAAGGTTCGTCAAGCAGTAATACTTTCGGTTCAACCGCCAAGGCACGGGCCAGGGCGAC
>BNUW01000052.1 GCA_025997655.1 Spirochaetia bacterium | reverse complement strand
AGGGAAGAACCACCCTTTAAACCCCCATACATTTCCCCGTATTTTGTTCCCCTTTTTTTTTTTAAAAAAAAAAAGGGGAACAAAATACGGGGAAATGTATGGGGGTTTAAAGGGTGGTTCTTCCCTTTCCCCAAAATAAAAAAAATTGGGGTTTTTTTTTTCCATTAAGGGAGGAAAGGGGGATGGTGGTTTTTTAAAAAAAAAAAAAAAAAAAGGTAAAAAAAAAAAAAAGGGAAAAAAAAATTTTATTTGCCCCCCCCCCCCCCCCCCCCACACACACACAAGAACAAGATAGAGAGATTCAAATTTCTTTTGTCACAAATGATATTTGAAAAAAGAACATTTTCAGAAATATTTATTTATTGTGTATCTATAATAAGCCGTAATTTGTGCTTGCCAGTTTCTGCGAAAGCGCTCAAAAAAAAATACTTAAAAAAGAATCAAAACGGAGAAACATATTTTGATTTTAAAGGGGCTAAACTGCCTGATATTACCGATGATCCAAAAAACATGATGGCATTGGCTATGATTTTTGATGATAGTTTTCGAATTCCCTGTTTATACGGTGATAATCATGACAAATCAATTATTGAAAAGCTTGAATTCAATGGGGTGTATTTCCCTATATGCTATGAAGGGCCTTATGGATATAGTGATGGAAAATTTGATGTAACGATAAAACCCGGTGATGTGGTAATTGATGCTGGAGCGTGGATAGGTGATTTTAGCGCCTATGTTGCCGCAAAAGGTGCAGTTGCCTATGCGTTTGAACCTGTGCAAAAAACTTTTCAATTATTATGTGAAACGGCTAAATTAAATGAGGGGGAAATTTATCCAATTCGCAAAGGATTGGGTAATAAAGAAGAAGAAATAGATGTTTTTATAAATGAAACCCTTGGTGGTGGTGATTCAATAATAAATAATAAAGGCACATTAAAGGAAAAAGTTGTTATTACAACCCTTGATAAATTTGTTGAGGAAAATAATATAACTAAAATTGATTTTATTAAAGCAGATATAGAAGGAGCAGAAAGGGATATGCTGCACGGAGCGGTGAATGTATTGAAAAAATTCTCCCCAAAGTTGGCTATATGTACATACCACCTGTCTGATGATCCGGAAACATTGGAAAAAATAATTTTGGAGGCAAATCAAAAATATAAGATAGTACACATTAGAAAAAAATTATTTGCATCTATATAGATATAAATAGAAGAGTTGCCGGGAGTGAGATTATAAATGTCAATTGATTCAGGGCGGTCTTTAATTAAAGTTCCGATATTATTTTTGATTTTTAATCGTTTGGAGACAACTAAAATGGTTTTTGAAGCAATCCGCCAGGCAAAACCGTTACGATTGTACATTGCGGGTGACGGCCCGCGAAATACTCGTATAGATGAAAATAAAGTAGTTCTATCTGTCCGTGATTATGTGCTGGGACATATTGATTGGGACTGCGAAATAAAAACACTCTTTAGGGATGATAATCTTGGTTGTGGGAAGGCCATAAGCTCAGCTATAACATGGTTTTTTGAAAATGAAGAAATGGGGATAATTCTGGAAGATGATTGTTTGCCAAATCAAAGTTTTTTTTCTTACTGTGAAGAATTACTTGAATATTATAAAAATGATACACGCATATTTGTAATTAGTGGAAGTAATAATCAAGGAACATGGTATTCAGATAGATATGATTATTTTTTTTCAAAGACTCCGTTTATCTGGGGTTGGGCGACTTGGGCACGGGCATGGAACTATTATGATATAAACATGTCTGATATAGAAGATTTTATTAGGTATAACAATTTTGTAAGAATGCTTGGTACGAAATTAGGACCAAGGTGTCAGGATATTATGTACAATAGAATTAAAAAAGAAAAAGTAGATACATGGGATTATCAATGGAGTTATACACTCTATAAAAACAATGGTTTAGCATGTGTGCCATCAAAAAATCTAATTAAAAATATAGGGGTAGGGGTAAATGCAACGCATCATATACTAAGGAAAAAGAAAGAATTCGATATTTATGAATTGTCGTTTCCACTAAAAAAGAATCCTTTTGTAATCGCTGACGGTATTTTTGATAAAAAGTTTTGGGAATATAATACAATCCTATATCGTTTTCTGAGAAAAATAATTAGAAGGATATTAAAAATTGCGTAACCGTGCCAATCGAAAAACCGGTAATTGGCTATTCTTTATTACCGCTGTTCTGCCGCCATTTATTTTTATGTTTTACTTATATGGAAGAAATTCCGCCTATCTAAATTATTGGCATGTATTCCTGGTAACACTGGTATTTGCCCTTGGCGGATCTGCTTTATATTGGATTGTTGCCCGTGCGGGAAAGTCGCCGCAGGCGGCGGCGCTGGTTTGTATTGTTTTATGGATACTGCGAACGAACCTTGTATTTATTTAAGGCTACATCTTATATTTAAGCATTTTATCCGGGAAAATTATGCCGACACTTTTTCAAATATGTAGTTCCGTAAACTGGGGTTCCGTTGACCGGATAGCGGAACAAATAGGACAAATTGCTATTCTGGATGGATGGGAGAGCTATATTACCTATGCACGGTATCATTTGCCGAGTAAGTCAAAGGTAATTAAAATAGGAAATAAGTTGGATGTGTATTGGCATGGAATTAATAGCCGTTTATTTGACAATCATTGTCTCAAATCAACATCTGCTACAAAAAAGCTAATTACACAAATTAAAACGATAAAGCCTGACATTATTCAGATTCATAATATTCACGGATATTTCCTTAATATGTGTGTGCTATTTGATTATCTGTCAAAAATTGAAATACCTATAGTTTGGGTCTTTCACGACTGTTGGTCAATGACTGGTCATTGTGCTCATTTCGATGCCATTGGGTGTAAAAAATGGATAACCGGGTGTTATGAATGTCCACAAAAAAGAGGCTATCCGGCAAGTATATTTTTAGACAAGTCAAAAAGAAACTATGCTTTAAAAAAAGAATTGTTTAATAATGTGAGTAATATGACTATTGTCCCTGTTTCTAATTGGCTTGGGGAAATAGTTAGGAAATCATTTCTAAATCAATATCCCCTGCAAATTATACAAAATGGCATAGACGTTGATATATTTTCCATGCAAACAGATTTAGATACGATTCGAAAAAAATATAACATGGAAAATAAATTTATTATACTTGGTGTTACAAATACATGGGAAAAACGAAAGGGGTTGGAAGATTTTATTTCCTTAAACGAAATAATTGATCATTATAATTATAAGATAGTTTTGGTAGGGTTAAATAAGCGTCAATTGAAAGAACTCCCAGAGGACATTATAGGAATTGAACGGACGAACAATGTTCAAAAATTAGTTGAATTTTATTCTTTTGCCGATGTTTTCTTAAATCCCACTTATCAAGATACATTTCCCACAACTAATTTAGAATCTCTGGCCTGTGGAACACCTGTTATAACCTATTATACGGGAGGAAGTGTAGAATCAATATCAGAAGATACCGGTTTTGTTATTAAACAAGGGGATATTAATGGTATTTATGAAACAATAAAAAAAATAAAAGAGAAAGGAAAATTATTTTATTCATCTAATTGCCGAAAAAGAGCCATTTCTCATTATGATAAAAAAAATCGTTTTAAAGACTATATGAATCTCTATTATCAGTTATTAGGAAAACAGAAGGAATTGCTATAAATATGTATGACCAAGAAGCATAGGAGAGTAAATGTGTGTTTTTATTAAATTTTTTTAATGAACTCATGGCATATGGGGTAGTTGGCATAATTTCTACCGCCCTCAATATTATGTTATACGCACTTTTTTCAAAAATACTTGCAATCCATTATCTTGCAAGTACGGCCAGTGCGTTTATCCTGGCAACTGTTTTTGCGTATTTTGGAAATAGATATTTTGTATTCAAAAGCAATCAAAAAGCAATACTTATTGAGCTAATCCTGTTTTTTTCCATGCGCTTATTAATGGGTGCGCTTGATTTTTCTATTATGTATATATCGGTTGATTTATTGAGGATGAACGATATGATTATGAAGGTTACCGCGAATAGTGTAGTCATTATCGGCAACTATATATGCAGCAGGTTTATTATTTTCAAACAGAATACGGTGGTTAAAGAATGAAGATTAATTATATTATCATCGGCGCCGGTCCTGCGGGGCTTGCATTTGCCGCAACATTGAAAAAACACGGTGAAAATTCTTTTGTGGTTCTGGAAAAAGAAAAGGAAGCAGGCGGCCTCTGCCGAAGCGTTACATGTGATGGCGCGCCGCTTGATTCAGGTGGAGGGCATATTCTTGATGTACGCCGAAAAAACGTTCTTGATTTTGTGTTTTCATATATGCCGAAAACCGAATGGAATATTTATCTGCGGAACTCAAAAATTGTTACGGGTAATTATATGGTCGATTATCCCTTTGAGGCGAATATATGGCAGCTTCCCACGGACGAACAGGTTCTATACCTGGAATCCATCGCAAAGGCAGCGCTGATTCAGAATGGAAAACCTGAACGGTTTATTGACTGGATTTACTGGAAGCTCGGCGATAAAATCGCTGCGGAATATATGATACCTTATAATCAGAAAATATGGTCCTGCGATTTGAATACTCTGGGTACGTACTGGCTTGAAAAACTGCCGAATGTTTCCTTTCGCGATACCTTGACAAGCTGCCTTGAACATAAACCGTATGGTACGCTTCCCGGACATGCGCAGTTCTTCTATCCAAAAAAGACCGGATACGGCGAGGTATTTTTACGTATCGCTGATACGCTGCGGAGCCACGTCCATTATAATTACCTTGTTCACGATCTGAACATTCAGAATACATCTGTTAATAATGAATTTACCGGCACGTATATTATTAATACTGCTCCTTGGCATGAACTGGCGGCACACTTGCCGGAAGAACTGCAAAAGCTGATACATAAGCTGCAATACACATCGGTAGACATTGATTACTGCGCCGAAGATTCCGGTACCGATGCACATTGGACATACTATTCAAATCCTGAATTGCCATATCACCGAAAAATACACCGTGACAATATCATAGCCTCAGCAAAAGGATACTGGACAGAAACTAATGTAATACGCAGGGTATCGTTTGGCAATAGACATTTTGAAAATCAGTATGCCTATCCGCTTAATATACTTGATAAACCGGAGCTTATAAGTACGCTCCTAGATACTATGAAAACGCATAGTGTATTCGGCCTCGGCAGGTGGGGTGAGTGGGAGCATTATAACTCGGATGTCGTAATGGAACGAGGAATGAATCTGGCGAAAAGCTTTTTAGAAGGAAGTATCGGATGAAAGTATTTATTACTGGGATTACCGGAATGGCCGGGTCAGAATTCGCCCGTGTGTATGAAGAACAGGGAGTGGAAGTGTTCGGCGTTGCTCGAAGCAGCGCCGCAAGCCGTATGAACGCAATCCAGGACAAACGGGTAATCCGATGCGACATAACGGATCGTGAAGCCTTAGAAAAAGTAATAGCAAAACTTAAACCGGATTTGATTATTCATATGGCGGCACAGGCCTTTAACGGGATGTCGTGGGATTGCGAATACCTTACTCACGAAACAAATTATATCGGTACACTCAATGTGTTGAAATGTGCTCTGAAAAACGGCTCCAGCGCCAAAGTACTGTTAGCGTGCAGTAGTGCGGAATATGGTGACTTTGATCCCGCAGACTGTCCTCTGAAAGAGGAAATGCCTTTACGACCGATTACTCCTTACGGCGTTTCAAAGGTAGGTGTCGAGATGCTTGGATATCAATATTATACGAACTTTGGTTTACCGGTATATTTTCCGCGTATGTTTATTCATGTTGGGACGGGTCACCCGCCGGCTACGGCTATTCAAAATTTTGCACGTCAGATAGCATTGATTGCCAAAGGGAAAGCCGAGTCAATTATGTATGTGGGTAATTTAACAACGGCGCGGGATTTTATAGATGTTCGTGATGGTATTGCAGCGATGATGTTACTGATTGATCGGGGAATGCCGGGACAGCCGGTCAATATCTGTACCGGAAAAGCATACAAAATTGAGGAAATTTTAGATATGCTAATTGAAATAGCCGGGCTTAGGGGGAAAGTAAAGATTGTGCAGGATAAATCACTTTTGCGTGCCTCGGATGAGCCGCTATTGCTTGGGAATAACCAGAAGATACTGAATTTTGGTTTTATACAAAAGTATACTATCTATGATACATTGTGCGGCGTTTATCAAGATTGGATAAATCGGATATAGGATTTTACAAGTATGGCACATTTTACATCCGTATCTATCATACTACCTGCAATAAACGAAACACATTCATTACAAAAAACAGTAGATATTATAACCGCTACCTGTAACACAAAAGATATTTGTGAGTTTTTCATTGTACTTTGTGATAAATCAACGCCTGGATGTGTAAAAACAGCAGAATCTATACGTGCTAAAGTTCATGATATTGAAGTAATTATTTATTATCAACAGCGCCCGTTTGTAGGGCCTGCAATTCAGGAAGCATTTGAACTTGTTCATGGTACTCATGTTATCATGATGTCATCTGATTTGGAAACAGACCCTCATATTGTTGCTGAATTTATTGAGTTGGAAAAAGAAAAACCGGATGGGATTGTTACCGCGTCAAGATGGATAAAGGGAGGAGGTTTTTCTGATTATAATGGTTTAAAATACATATTAAATTATATTTTTCAGAAAATATTGACTATATTATTTCCAACATCGTGTACAGATTTAACTTATGCTTACCGGATATTTCCAACAGATTTAATGCGCTCAATCAACTGGGAAGAAACAAAACACCCTTTCTTTTTGGAGACGGCATTAAAGCCGTTGCGCTTAGGTGTTCAGTTTACGGAGATCCCGGCAAAATGGAAAGCACGGATAGAGGGAGAATCGCAAAATACGTTTTTTGCAAACTTCGCTTATTTTAAGACGGAGTTTCACGTCCGATTTATGAAGAAGAAAGATATTTTTAAGGGGGAAAATTATGTTGAAAAATACCTTATCATGGATAAATAGAAACATCATACTGCTTTCTATATTTATTTCGGTTACGCTGCTTATTTTTGGACACGCTTATTTCTTTGGCGCGTATATTTCACCGGATTCCACGAATTATCTGCGGGCGGCTCAGTCTCTGCGCGATGGTTATGGATTTCATGTAAATACCGCTGCGGGTGATACGAAAACCTACTTTTCTATGTGGCCTATTGGGTATCCGGCAATGATTGCGTTTGTTTCAATAATAACAAACACTGAAATATATTTAGCATCAAAAATAGTATCTGTCATTATTTTAACAATAATATTTACAATATTTTATATCAAATTTAAAAAGCATGCATGGGCTTACGCTCTATTGGCACTGAACTTTGGTTTTTTGCAGATTTTTTATTTTACCTGGAGCGAACAGCCGTTCATTCTCGGGTTGATATGGCTTTCGTTTACGGCAATTAACATTTTGAAATCAGAGCGCATTAATTATTATCATTATATCAATATTACTCTTGCCTCGTTATTTCTGTTTTTTTCAAGATACATAGGCGCTTTTTCGGTAGGTGTAATAGGTTTGATGGCGGTTTATTATTTAATTACCGGCATTTCAAAAAAGATAAAGGAAAATCTGAAAAAATCAATTTTGCTTATTGCCGCCGCAGGCTTTGTTTCCACTTGTTTGCTCCTCTATCTTTTTGAAAATTACAAAAACAGCGGCTATATAACAGGCGTTGAAAGGGTGCCTAGTTCCGACAATCCGTTTGTATTATTCTTAATACTATGCATAACTCAAATCATAGAAGTACAAAATATATTCGAGTTATTTTTCAAGATAAATTATGTATTTGCCTTTCTTATATATGCGATATGCGGCGTTCTCTGTTTTCGGTTTTTTCGTATAAAGCGCGAAGGCGGCTTACGCAAGTATATTCCTGTTACCGCTTTTTCTTTTTTATCGATAGGGCTTTTATACTGGTTTTCTATTGTTGTTATGCGTTTTTCCTCAGGCTTTAACGTATTCAGCTTTCGATTAATATTTCCCGCCTCGGCGTTATTCCTGCCCGGTATTATGGCTATTGTTGAAAGCCGTTATTCGGAATTGATTGATAAAATAACCGTTGGCTTACGTGCTTATTTATTTGCAATAATCATACTATTATCTTCTCTATCCTCTTTTGCCGACCCTGCATATAACGTCTTTTTTAAAAACGAGCCAATCAAAGGATACAATAGGATACGCTCCGGTATTGTTGATGAATTGTCCGGTGTACCACCTAAATCACTTATTATCAGTTTATGGGAAACAGAATACGTATTTTTACATTTTACACGTCCGGATTTATTATATATGTCATTGCCGTCAGAAAAGCTGAAACAAGGACTATTGGATAAATCAAACGAAGTATATATCTATGCTGATTGGTCACGCTTGTCTGATAATGAGAATGTAACTTCTTTTTTTGAACAATTTGTACCTACCGGTATGCAAACCAGTAAAAAACTGATGCGTATTAAATAATGATGGCAGGCAGCAAAATTTGTGAACCTATTTTATTAGGATTCTTACAGGATGATACGGTAATGGAAAACAGTAATAATGTAATTTTGAAAACTGATTTGCATCCTCTTCATCGGGAGAATAATGTTGTTCACTGAAAAAACACTCCTTATCACCGGCGGTACTGGTTCATTTGGTAATGCCGTATTAAAACGTTTTCTTGATTCGGATATTAAAGAAATACGCATATTCAGCCGTGACGAAAAAAAACAAGATGATATGCGTCATATATTAAAAAACGATAGGGTTAAATTTTATATTGGCGATGTACGGGATAAACATTCGGTAGATAGTGCTATGAAAGGAGTTGATTATATCTTTTCCGCCGCTGCATTAAAGCAGGTTCCATCCTGTGAGTTTTTTCCAATGCAGGCGGTTTATACAAATATTCTGGGTACAAAAAATGTACTTGATTCGGCCATTGAACACGAAGCAAAAAAAATAGTGGTATTGAGTACTGATAAAGCTTGTTATCCTATAAATGCAATGGGAATATCAAAGGCAATGATGGAAAAAGTTACCATTGCTGAAGGGAGAGTATTGGGAAATAACGCTAAAACAACTATTTGTACCACCCGGTACGGTAATGTCATGGCAAGCCGTGGTTCGGTTATTCCCCTCTGGATTGACCAGATAAAAGCAAATAAAGAGATAACCATTACGGATCCCAACATGACCCGTTTTATGATGACCCTTGACGATGCGGTCGATTTGGTACTTTATGCGTTTACGAATGGCCGTAACGGCGATCTCTTTATTCAAAAAGCGCCGGCGGCAACCCTCGAAACCCTGGCAACGGCGCTCAAGGAATTATATCAGGCTGATACAAATATCCGTATTATTGGTACACGGCATGGTGAAAAACTATATGAATCCCTGGTAACCCGCGAAGAGATGGCAAAGGCGATTGATATGGGGAAGTATTTCCGGATCCCTTGCGATGAGCGAAATTTGAATTATGATAATTATTTTGCGGAAGGGCAGAAGGATATCAATGGTATAGAGGATTATCATTCTCATAATACCCATCGTCTGAATGTTGATGAAATGAAAGCGTTATTACTAAAACTTGATATTGTCAGAGATGATATTCGATAATGAATACTAAAAAAATAAAAGTAGGAATCACCGGGCAATCAGGGTTTGTAGGGACTCATTTATATAGCACTTTAAAAACTATGCCTGAATCCTTTGAACGAATACCCTTTGAATCCGGCTTTTTTGAAAACACTGAACTGTTTACTTCTTTTGTGAAAAAATGTGATGTGATAGTTCATCTTGCAGCGATAAATAGATGTCCCAATGCTAACAAATTATATAAAACCAACATTGAATTAGCGCAAAAATTGATAACAGTATTGGAAGAAGAAAATCGTACTCCCCATGTCATTTTTTCTTCGTCAACCCAGGAATGTTTGGATAATCCCTATGGAAATTCGAAGTTAGAATGCCGGAAATTATTTGAGGCATGGGCGAAAGAGCGCAACGCTTCCTTTACCGGTATGATAATACCGAATATATACGGCCCTTTTGGATTGCCAAATTATAATTCTTTTATTGCAACCTTCTGCCATAAATTAACACATGACGAAGAGCCGGAAATAATAACGGATAGCGAAGTTAATCTGGTTTATATAGCATCCCTTTGTAACTATATAGTATCTGATATAACAAAGGTGCAGACTGCAAATCATCCGGTTATTAAAGATGAGAATATACATCAGGATTTTACAAAAAAAGTTTCGGAAATATTGATGAAATTAAATGATTATAAAGCGCTGTATCTTAATCAGGGTATCATCCCGTCATTTGCCGGTATAAACGAAATAAATTTGTTTAACACTTTCCGTTCGTATATTGATTTAAATCGGTACTTCCCCTCTGTGCTAAAACAAAATACTGATGAGCGGGGAACTTTTGTTGAAACAATCAAGTTGGGGACAGGCGGACAAGTGTCGTTTTCAACAACAAAACCGGGAGTAACCAGGGGTAACCATTATCATACCCGTAAAATTGAACGTTTTACCGTAATTAAAGGGCGGGCAAGGATTCAGCTCCGTAGAATTGGAACCGATACGGTATATGAATATTATCTTGACGGGGCACAACCATCCTATGTCGATATGCCTATTTGGTTTACCCACAATATTACGAACATTGGAACTGATGATCTGTATACACAATTCTGGATAAACGAATGGCATGATGCAGCAGACCAGGATACCTTCTTTGAAGATGTTGCGATAAAGGAAAATAAATGACCCTCTTAAAAGTGCTGACCGTTGTTGGTACCCGTCCTGAGATAATACGGCTTTCATGTGTATTACGAAAACTTGACAGCAGTCCCGTGATAGAACATATTCTTGTTCATACCGGGCAAAATTATGATTATGAATTAAATCAGATATTTTTTGATGATCTTGGATTAAAACCCCCGGCTTATTTCCTTCATGCAGCCGGAAAAAATGCAGCTGAAACGGCAGGTAATATTCTCATAGGCATTGATCCCCTTCTGGAAAAGGAAGCTCCTGACGCTTTTCTGGTATTGGGGGATACCAATTCCTGTCTTTGTGCAATCGCGGCAAAAAAGAGACATATTCCTATTTTTCACATGGAAGCCGGTAACAGGTGCTTTGATCAACGGGTACCGGAAGAGACAAACAGAAAGATTGTAGATCATATCAGTGATATTAATATGCCGTATAGTGATATAGCACGGCAATATCTTCTTGATGAAGGAATCCCGGCGGATCGTATCATAAAAACCGGCAGCCCAATGTTTGAGGTATTAAATCAATATATGCCAAAGGCAGAAAGATCTGAAATTCTGTCAAAGCTCGAACTGTCTGAAAAAAACTATTTTGTCGTATCCGCTCACCGGGAAGAAAATATATCATCTGAAAAACAGTTTGATAATTGGTGTGTAGTCGTCAATCATATTGCAGAAAATTATAATATGCCGGTTATTGTTACCACTCATCCTCGTACGCGTATGATGATTGAAATGAAGAATATTCAGTTCAATAAAAATATACGTCTTGAAAAACCATTTGCGTTAAGTGATTATATTGCGTTACAGATTAATGCCAAAGCAGTATTATCTGATAGTGGAACAATATCAGAAGAATCATCCATCCTTGGTTTTCCTGCGTTGAATATTAGGGAAGCCCATGAACGTCCTGAAGCTATGGAAGAAGCGGCGGTTGTGATGACAGGCCTGAATCCTGAACGGGTTATGCAGGGACTAAGCCAATTAGAATATGAAAATAGTGAACTTACAAAATTTAGAAGGGTAACAGATTATACAATACCAAATGTATCGGATAAAGTAGTGCGTATCATTTTATCGTATACCGACTATATAAAGCGGGTAGTATGGAGTGAAACTAATTAAAAAATGAATTGTACCTTAGTGAAAGTATTTAAGCGGGTAACTCCGGTCTGTTTTATAGACCATGATCAGCTATTATGCTATAAATTGGGAAAAATATATGTCTTAAATTATACTCAGAATAGTCTAACGTATCTTATGAAATTTAAATTTAGCTGGAAATATAATGTAGCGGCACGTATTAAATTACTTGCCCGGTTTTTCAGGCTGGATATACGGTACGGAGTACAAATTGGATTGAGTAGATTTATTATTGTACGAAATAAAATATTATATGAGATTGATAGTATAACAAAAAATATTTCGCCGGGCTGTCAATTGCCGAGGGGAAATCATCCATTGAATATCGTTCATATTGCAATAGACGGATTTGACGAAGCTTTCTATTTCGGCGAATATTTTCTTAATTTTAAGAAAGTTCCGGTTGGCATATATAAAAGAAATGATGTTGATATATGGGAAAAGGTATATGAATTTAAAAATGGGGAAATAAATCATATTCACAATTTAATTCCTGATGAAACCAATAAATGCGTCTGGATATTAACAGGGGACTTCGAGAAATCAGCGGCAATATATCAGGCTAGAAACAATTTTAAAGAAGTTATCGTTGTTTGCAGCGGGGAACAGATATATCGTTCATGCGTGGCTTTTCCCCATAAAGGAGGGTTTTTATATGCTACTGATACGCCTTTTCAAAGGAACACCCTGCGTTATCTGCATAAAGAAAATGATCAATGGGTGAACGAATCTATCGCAGAGATAAACGGTTCTGTTGGTGATTCGACAACTGTTTCAGGTTATTTTGTTTTTTCTACCATGGTCGAAGGCGATGGAAGGGAAGCAGAGAAATCTTTTTTAAAATATATCCTAAATAATAAGAAAGGCGCCGGGATTATACGAAATGAATGTGTGGTATATAGGATAGGAGATACGGATCTTCCCATTGAAATATTGAGTAATAAAAAGGATATGTTACCATTTGTATTTTTTCAATTTGGGATAGTGAAATTTCCTACCGGAAAGAATCAGTCAAATTATCTACCCCTCTATAACATTGGAACAAAAAAACATGATCTGTCACTTGCATTATATAAACTAACATCATGAAAATTTGTGTTTTTACTAATCATTTTTTCCCGGAGGATTTCAAGGTAAATGATATCGTGTTTGAATTTGCAAAAAAGGGTTATGAAATAACGGTAATTACTGCGATACCTGATTATCCACAGGGCAGCTATTATGATGGGTATTCCTTATTCAGACGCAGGAAAGAAATTGTTAATGGGGTAAAGGTGATTCGGCTTCCTATAATACCCCGTGGAAAGGGCAAGCCGGTTAATATGGTTCTGAATTATATCTCCTATTTTATTGCATCATTGCTTTTTACTTTTTTTCATGCCCGTACAAATAAATATGATGCTGTATTTGTTCATTTGGTTACGCCTTTTTTTATCAGTTTACCAGCCGTTTATTTAAAACGAAGACAGGGTATACCCTTGATTTTATGGGTACTTGATTTATGGCCGGAATCAATACCGACTTATTTATCGAAAAAAATACTCATCAGCAATCAAACAAAATTAGTTCAACATGTTTACAACAACTGTGATACAATTCTCATTAGTTCAAATGGAATGCGGAAATCTATTTGTGAAAAAGGGGATTATGATTTTAAGATAATTTACTTTCCAAATTGGGTTGAGGAAATTCATGAATCAGGGGAAATAGCACAATACCAAGGATTGCAGCCATTTGTTGACCGTACTGTTGATGACTTTATTATTTTATTTGCCGGGAATATTGGGGTAGGGCAAAATCTTGATTGTATTATAGATATTGCAGCCGATTTAAAAAATATTGAGGCAATAAAATTTGTTTTTTTAGGTGAAGGAAGGCAAAAAGCATATTTAAAAAACAAAGCAACGGAATTAGGATTGGATAAAACGGTGTTTTTCTTAGGACGATTTCCGCTTGAAAGCATGCCTGTTTTCATGAGAATGGCGGATGTTTTATTTGTATCCTTAAAGGGGAGGGCACATCTTAATTTGATTGTACCCGCAAAAATACAATTTTATATGGCCCAAGGGAAACCAATCCTTGCCATGCTTAATGGAGATGGTTCGGAACTTATCACTGCCGCACAATGTGGTCTAGCGGTTCCGGTAAATGATTCTTCGGCATTAAAAAATGCTATCAATGAATTATGTTCTATGCCAAAGCAAGAATTAAACCGGTTAGGCATGAATGGCAAAAACTATTATGAACAACATTTTAAGAAAGAACAAAGAATGGAGCAGTTAGATGCTTTATTCAGAAATTTGGTTGTTAGCTAATGGAATGTACAGTAAAAAAAACTACCGAATTGACGGAATCAGAACAGGCGGATATAGTTTCCTTCTTTAATACCATATTTGAAAAGGATAGAACTTTAGAACAGTTCCGTAATCAATATCTGAATAATCCTTTTGGGTACTCTTTTCATTCACTGCTGACTGACGAGGGGCAAATTATCGGATGTGTTTCATATATGCCCTCTTACTATATAGTCAATAGGGAGCGGCTTCCATTCGTTAACGGCTCTGATGCTATGGTTAGTAAGCCGTATCGTGATTTCTTTAACCTCTATGATATGGTTATTACTGCCTACGATTACATGCGAAAAAACGGCATTGTTTATGTATATGGATTTCCTAACGATAATGCCTATCCGGTGTACCATAAAGCAAAAATAAACGAGGATATAGGAAGGCTAAACACCTATTGTCTTCCCTATAGAATAGGAGGTGTTAAGCCTCAATTAAAGGAGCTTAATTTGCTTTCGATACTATTTGTAAAGATATATGTGTTCTTGTCTTCATTGTTTGCCGGTAGAAAGGCGTATCATTTTCTTATTGAAAAAGAAGCCGGTACCTATAATGTAACACGGTATCAACGACTTGATGGTGATTATAAAAGGATAGTCCTAAATGGTTCTGAATTTGTTTACAAAATTATGGAATATAATGGAATCCGAAGTGCTTTTCTGATAGATGTTTTCGAAAAATCAGCGGTTCAATTTATTAGGGCTATTAAATATATAATTAAAAATCATGCCAGGGAATTTGATATTCTGTTATATATTGGATACCTTCCTTTCAGTTTTCATGGATTGATAAAAATGCCAAAAATAGTATCGCCGAAAATATTTTACTTTTGTGGAAAGATATTAAATGAAAATAGAATCGATAGAAATATTGCTTTTAATATAAATAATTGGGACGTGAATTTGTCCAATTATGATCTGCTTTAATCAGGAGTGTATCGCTATGGAACTACAGGAATTCATCACAAAATTTGCCGAACAATTTGAAGAAACCGATGCGGGTGAAATCAAGGCAGAAACAGAATTCAAAAATTTAGCCAAGTGGTCTTCTCTTATGGCCCTTTCAATTATTGCCATGATTGATGACGAATATGAAGTCACCGTCAAAGGTGATGACATGAGAAGTTCGAAAACAATAGAAGATTTGTACCGGATAGTAAAGGGCAAGGTATGATGGCCGTTTGATGAGCTATAATCC